>JBGCED010000117.1:0-14271 GCA_045106055.1 Alphaproteobacteria bacterium | reverse complement strand
ATTATGAATATTTGACCAATTCAATCGATACGATAGCGCCGTGGCGCAGGAAATTTTCGGATAAATAATGCTTATTATCAAAGCGTGATTGTAAAGCATTGGGCTTTTTAATGATGATCTTTGCCATTTTAACCAAAGCTTTGGATAAGCATAAATCGGCGATATTATTGGCAAGCACTTCAAGCAAATTAACATGACCGCTGCGAACCAATTGTTCGATTTCTTGGGTTAAAAGATCATAACATAAGGTATGATTATAATCATCATCAACATAGGCTGCGGCAGGAAGATCAACCCCCAATGCTAGGGTAATGATCAAGGGCTGCATTTTATCTTGCTCTGCTGCATAGACCCCAATCGGCCATTCCAAGCAAATCTCGTCCAGATGAATGATAAAATATTGAGTGGGCAAATCTTGAGACATGAAGCGGTTCTTACTCTTTTTTTGATTATTCGTCTAACTGTTTGTTATACAATAAAAACAATTCAAAAATTTAAATGTTTTTAGAATATATAAAAAACTTGGCAGCCCCTTATTTGCGTTTTATAACATTTGTTCATAATGGGTGAAACCATTTTATATGGATTTACAAAAATTCCTGTTTAAAGAACAGCATCCACACAAGGGAGGCAAGTGCCTTGAACCACGCAACACAGCCGATTACAGGGCAGCTATTTGATCGCTTGGTGCAGGTTCATAAAAAGCTTTCCCCGCCGCTGATTATGGGCATTGTCAATTTAACCCCCGATTCTTTTAGCGGGGATAATATTGATCCTGTTGCCTCGGCACAAGCAGCAGAGCGGGCAGTTTTATATGCAAAGGCACAAGCGCAAGCAGGCGCGGCCATTCTTGATCTTGGCGCCCAAAGCACAAGGCCAGGCAGCAGCCCTGTATCTGCAACCGAAGAACGGGCAAGGCTTTATCCCATTGTGACTCACATTAAAAATATCATGCCTGATCAATGGCTTAGCATTGATACGATGAAGCCTGAAATTGCGCAGGAAATGCTGGAACAAGGCGCGCATATCATTAATGATGTGATGGGCGGGCGTGATGCTGATATGTTATCTCTTGCCAAGCAACAGCGCTGCCCAATTATTTTAATGCATAATCAGGCGCAAGATGGCGATGTGGTTGAATATCAAAAAGGCATCACAGGGTTTGGCGGAAAAGCGCAGCATAATTTTATGGATCGCCTTGTGAAAGAATTGGAATTCATTGCCCTGCGTGCGCTGGATGCGGGGCTTGATAAGACCCAAATTATCCTTGATCCAGGCATTGGATTCGGCAAGACCATCGCCCAAAATTTAGATGTTATTCAGCAGCTGGATTTGATTAAGCAGCTGGGTTATCCCGTGTTAATTGGCGCATCCAGAAAAAGCTTTATTGGGGCAATTACCGATCATGAGCAGCCTGCGGATCGTGTTTTTGGCACCATGGCAATTCATTATCAAGCGGCGCTGAATGGCGCGGATATGCTGCGGGTGCATGATGTCACCGCCCATCAAGATGCTATGAAAATTTACCATGAATTTATGAAATCAACATATATGGCGTTAGGAAAAACCGCATGAGCGCACCTGTATTGATCGCTTTAGGCAGCAATTTAGGCAACAGCCTAGCCATTTTGGATGATGCCATTGATGAATTATCTGTGGTGATTGACCAGCTGGAATGTTCAGATTGCTATTGCTCCAAGCCTAAATATGTCGAGAATCAGCCTGATTTTTATAATATGGTGGTGCGCGGCAATACTTTATTAAGCCCGCTTGAACTGCTGTCGCATTTAAAGGCAATCGAAGATAAATTAGGGCGCGTGCCAAGCTTTAAAAATGGGCCGCGCGCACTGGATTTGGATATTATTTTATTTGATCAGCAAATGATAAAATTACCCGCGCTTGAGCTGCCGCATCCTAAATTTCAAGAGCGCGGCTTTGTGCTAATGCCCGCCGTTCAAATTGCGGCAGATTGGCTATGCCCGCGCAATCAAAAGCGACTGGATCATTTGTTTGAAACCTTGCCCAAAGCCGAATGCGAGCAACTTTATCGCATTGATAGGCTTGCGCTTTTGCAGAATAATGGCTAGTCTAAGCGATTGATTATATTTAAAATCACTAAATTTATCTGGGTTTAAGAAAGCGTTATGCACGGGGCTGATCAATTAACGGGTGTTGCATTGGTGGTCGTGGTTGCCGCCCTGATTGGGCTGGGGCTTGCGCGGCTGCGCCAACCCGCGATTGTCGGCTATATTCTAACGGGCGTGATTTTGGGGCCAAGCGGGCTTGGCTTGGTTGATGATCGCGCTGCCATTTCTTTTCTTGCCGAATTGGGCATTATTTTACTGCTTTACTTTATCGGGATGGAGCTTTCGCTGCGCTCTTTTCGCCTGATTTGGCGGGTTGCGGTCGGGATTGTGCTGGTGCAAATTGTGCTTGGGGTGCTGGCGATTGCGCCGCCCGCCTTGCTATTTGATTGGCCGATTGAATGGCTTGTGCTTGGCGGTTTTTGCCTTGCCCTATCTTCTACGGCGGTGGCATTTAATTTACTAGAAGATGTGGACGCGCTTAAAAGCAGGGCAGGACGCATGGCAATGGGCATTTTAATTGCGCAAGATCTTGCGGTTGCCCCCATGCTGCTGATTGTTGATGGGCTTAAAAATCTGCCATCTGTTAAGGCTACAAACGGGGATGGGACAATCATATCCCAAAGCGATCTTAGCACAGGGTTCGCGTTTATGGCAGGGGAATTGGTGCTGACGATTGCAATCTTGGCACTGATTATTTTTTATCTGTCAAGGCGCACCCGCATTGATTTGGTAATTTTCCATCATGTTGAAAACCGCCGTGACTTGCTGCCATTGATCGCGCTTGCAACCTGTTTTGGCGTGGCGACTTTTGCGGGCTTGATTGGGTTATCCCCTGCTTTTGGGGCATTTATGGCGGGGCTTGTGATTGGCAATAGCCGCCAGCGTGAAATCATGCAAACCAGCGCGCAGCCAGTTCAAATTGTATTATTAATGGTATTTTTCTTGTCGGTTGGCTTGCTGCTTGATTTATCTTATGTGTGGGATAATTTATTGCTGATTTTAAGCTTGTGGATATTGGTAACGCTGTTCAAAACCGCCAGCAATATGTTTCTAAGCCGGCTTGCGGGGATGAGCTGGACGGATTCCCTAACAGTTGCGCTGGTGATTGGTCAAATGGGAGAATTTTCGTTTTTATTGGCAGCAACCGCTTACGGCGCAGGCGTTATTGATAGCGATGTGAATCGGTTGATTATTTCTTTGACGGTTCTATCGTTGATTACCAGCCCGCTTTATGTTCAGCTGGTGCGCCGCAACCGCCACCGCGCCATGCGCCATATTCATGGGCTGAATGAAATGATGCGTTTATTCTTCTTTCGGGAATGGCGTTTTACCCGTGCGATCCGCCGTCATTCAAGCGTTGTTGCGTTAAAAACAAGATTTACCAGAAAGCCGCCCCAAGACAATGAAGCACAGGATGAGTGATGGCAGATTCCATGGGATTATCACTGCAATGATCATCACAACAAAAACAGCTTAACCCGCGATGAATTTTCCGCCAAGTCTGGTGATTAAGGTGGTAAATTCAGGGAAAGAGGTTTTGATTGCACCATCATCATCAATGATAATGGGATGTTTGGCTGCCAATCCCATGATTAAAAAGCTCATCGCGATGCGGTGATCAAAAAGGGTGGCAACTTTTCCGCCGCCCTTAACCCCATTTTGCCCGCAACCATCAATTTCAAGCCAATCTGCACCATGGCGGCACACAACGCCATTTGCCTCAAGCCCCGCAACAATCGCTGCCAAGCGGTCCGATTCTTTTACCCGCAATTCAGACAAGCCTTCAAATCGGCTTGTGCCTTTGGCAAAGCTTGCGGCAATGCTTAAAATTGGATATTCATCAATCATCGAAGGGGCGATTGCAGCATCCAAGCTAACGGCGTTAAGTGTGCTGGTTTGAACGGTTAAGGTCGCGGTGGGTTCGCCCGATACATCTTGGCGGTTAGAAAATTCAATCTTCGCGCCCATGCGCGTTAAAGCTTCAAACAGCCCCGTTCTGGTCGGGTTCATGCCAATATTATTCAGGCAAATTTTGGAATTTGGCACAATCAGCCCTGCTACCGCTAAAAAGGCTGCGGATGATGGATCGCCTGGCACGGTAATATCTTGGGGGGATAGCGGCGCACCGCCCGTTAAGCGAATTAAACGCCCCTCCCCTTGCGGGTTTTTAACAATGTCAAGCTGCCCGCCGCGCGCAGCAATCATCCGCTCGCTATGATCCCTGCACATCACAGGCTCAACAATTTCGCTGGTGCCATAGGCATTTAAGGCAGCAAGCAGCAATGCTGATTTAATCTGCGCAGAGGGAATTGCCATTTCATAATGAATCGGCAGCAAATGATCACTGCCATCCACCAATAAGGGCGCATATTTTTCATCTCGCAGGTAAAATTTTGCACCCATTTGCCACAGCGGATCTGCAATCCGTTGCATCGGGCGTTTCACCAGTGAATGATCGCCCGTTAAAAAGCTGCGCATTTTCTGCCCTGCAAGCACCCCCATCATTAAGCGCATTGCCGTGCCTGAATTGCCCATATCCAGCACTTGATCCGCTTCGCGCAACGCACCAAGCCCCGATCCTGTAATGCGCCAACTGCCTGGATTGCTGCGGATAATTTCAACCCCCATCGCGCGAAAGGCTTCAATCGTGGCAAGCACATCATCGCCTTCTAGCAAATGATCAATCTGGCTTGTGCCTTGCGCCAATGCGGATAAAATAACCGCGCGGTGTGAAATTGATTTATCCCCCGCAACGCTTGCACTGCCATTAAGCCCTGCTTGCCAAAGATGGTCAAAATGATGGGATTGAATTGCGGGCATTTATGGATCTGTTTTTTAAGAATCTGTGTTGCTTGGTGATGTGCCAACATCCACATGTACCTGAACGGGTTTACCGCCCTTAAGCGCCGATACATTAATGCTGGGGGTTGCAATTTGCTTTGATGCGGGCGGGGCTTCATATCCAAGCTCCAGCCGCTCTTCGGTTAGCAGGCTGTGAATGATTTTATCCATGATTTGATCTTCTTTGTGCCAGCAAATAATATCTTGTTCCGCTGAATAACGCATATAGGCATAATGATTATCTTCCAGCGTTTTTATCAAATGGGCGCGATCGCCTTTTAAATATTCAATGATCATCGCAGGCTTATGCGCAGCAAGCGATTTTGCTGCCCCTTGAATAAAGGCAGCTTCCAGCCCTTCAATATCCAATTTAATCAAGTCAACGCGCGGATGGTTCAAATCATCAAATTTTGCAATTTGAACCACGGTTTCCACCATATCCTTATCGGTCTGCCCCACATCCATATTCCAATTTGGATCCAGCCCAAAGCTGCCAAAGCTTGCGGGCTGCATGGGATCGGGCACTCTGATTTTCATTCGCCCTGTTTGGTTGCCAAGCGCCATTTGATGGGCGGTCGCATTATGTAAATTATTAATCGCCATATTCCCGCACAGACAATAATACACCCAAGGCTGGGGTTCATAGGCAAAAACCTTTCCTTTGGGATAGGTGGCTTCTGCTAAAGTAATGGTATGCAGCCCAATATTTGCACCAACATCAATTAAAATCACATCTGCGCCGCGCGCGCGCTGAATTTCTTGTGATAAATAACGCATTAGCTGCGATTTCATCAAATCCACTTGCCCATTCTTTTGAATGGTACGGCTGGTGCCATGCCCCATTGATCCATCGGGCATTTGGCGATAATCATTTTTATTATAAATGATTGTGCCATTGCCAATCGCCCCCAGCACATGAGTTTGCGGGCGAAGGGGCAGACGATGAGACGGAATTTTATAAGCCATGATTTACTCCGCCTAATTTGCTGCTTCTAGCGCAGCATCAAGATATGATTTTAAATCTTCATAGGGCATATTGCCTGAAATTAAAGTCCCATTGATGACAAAGCTTGGGGTTGAACGAATATTATAACTTGCTTCTGCTTGCTGTTTGCTGCTTAAAATTGCTTCATATAGGGCTTGGTTGGAAAAGCAAGCATCAATTTCTTGGGCGCTTAGCCCGCTTAACTGACCATAACGCCCCATCACAGCTGCAAAATCCTCAGCCCTTGCCCAAACAGATTGCTGCGCAAATAAAGTATCCAGTACGCGGTAATAAACATCTGGATCGGTGCATCGTGCCAGCAAGGATGCAATTTCTGCGCGGCCATCAAGCGGAAAATCATTAAAAATCAAGCGAACTTTGCCTGTATCAATATAATCTGCTTTTAATTTTGGCAGCGTATTTTCGTGAAAATTTGCACAATGCGGGCAAGTAAGCGATGAAAATTCCAAAATCGTCACCTTTGCATCCTTATTGCCTAGAATGCGCGGCTGAAGCCCATTTTGTGCTTGTATATTGGCGGTTTTATTGCTTGAAGCGCTGGTCTTTGCTTCGCCTGATATTTCGGTGCTTGCAGTTTCATTGATTGTGATGGGGTGTTCAGGCGCAGCCGCAGATTGCGTATCCGTTTTATTGAAAAGAGATGCGCCATCAAAAACAAACACGCCCCCAATGCCCGCAACAACCAGCAGCGCAACGATAAAGATAAGGGGTTTGGGTGATTTTTTCATATTGCTTCCCAATCAATTCATTTCATTTTATGACTAAATTACACCTGAAAATATGTGAAGCATATTAAACTGCAAATGATTTAAGCTTCGCGGTGTGTGCGTTCCATTTTCTCATGGCGTTCTTGCGCTTCAACAGTATAAATGGCAATCGGTCTTGCTTCAAGTCTTTTTAAGGAAATCGGCTCGCCCGTATCCTCGCAATAGCCATAGCTGCCATCATCGATTCGCTGCAAAGCTTCATCAATTTTTGCAATTAATTTACGCTCACGGTCGCGCGTTCTAAGCTCGATGGCATGGTCGCTTTCAAGCGATGCCCGATCATTGCTATCAGGTTCAGACATGCTGATCGTTTGCAGATGGTTTAGCGTATTGCTGGTTTCATTGAATAATTCATCGCGCCAGCGCAATAATTTTTGGCGAAAATATTCAAGCTGAAGCGGATTCATAAAGGCTTCATCTTTGTTTGGCACATAATCTGGCGGCAATAAAGACGCATTTGCTTCTGGCGGCTGCGTGTTTTCATAGATCATCGCATCCGTATCTTCGCGCGCAGAATAATCGGTGGTTTGTGTTTCCATTTTGGTCATTGATCGCTTCCCCCATAAAGCTTTATGATGCATGAACATCATTAAAATCATAAACACCCCATAAAACCGCTTGCGGCATTTACCTCTTAAAATTTTGGTTAAGAAATAAAGCCATACAGCAACCAAGCCATTTAAATGGTTGATCGCCTTATAAAAGGTTTGCGTGAATTGGGCAAGCCCTATTTTGACATGGTTTATTCTAAGGACACCCCAAGAAAACCACCCTAAGCGATTGTTCTTACAGCCCTATCTTAGGTAATTGGTAAGCGACAGATCCGCGCGTTTGGCGATGGTGGTGTAAGAAGCTTCAATTTGGGTGTTAAGCGCGGATAGATTAAGCGCGGCTTCGGTTTCATCGGCATTTTTTAAATTATCGCGCGATACTTGGCTAAGGCTGATAAAGCGGTTATGGAATTCTTTTGCCTCGGCAAATTCGGTCATTGCGCCGCCATTTCTCACTTCTAATTTTCTAATCTCGGATCTTGCCTCTTCGGCTTTATTATAGGCTTGGCGTAAAAAATTGCGCTGCACTTCCCAATTTACATCATCATCTTCGCTAAAGGTTTGGGCTGCGGTTTTAAGCAAAATCAGTGCATCGCTTAACATTTGAAGCCCTGTTTCATTGGCTGAAATTGAATAGGGGAAAACCTGCAAATCATTGATTGACATGCTCATTTTTGTCCATGAACGGGAATTTTCGGTTTGATCCCCTTCGAATTTATAATGATAGGATTGATCCGTTTCGGTTAAAATAACATGACCATCTGCGGTAAATTGCGGCTGTCCGCTTGCATCCAGCACAGGGCGTTTATAGGTGGTTTGCGCAACGATATTTGCGGTTTCAATGGTGTCTTCTGCGCCAAGTGGTTTGGGCGCAGAAACCAATATGCCGCCATTGCCGTCATCTTGGGTATTGCCATCGGCATCAAGCACAGGGGTGACATAAGACGCGGTGCGCGCAAATCCATATTCAATTAATTCTTCAACCTTATTCGAATCATAGGCTGAATAGATCTCCATCTCGCGCATATCTTTAACGGGGGCTTCGGTGTAATTGGTGCCAGCAAACAGATATCGCCCCCCAATTTGAATGTTTAAATTGGCTTCAAAATCAATCATCCAGTTTGTAGAGAGGGTTTCAGTTTCACCAGGAAAGGAATCCCGTTTAACCGATAAAGGATCGGATGCTCGCATCACCTGCCCTGAAACTTCAGCAAGCTGCGCTAGAACCTGTTCATAAGACGAGGTCATGGGTTCAACCAAATCAATGGCGCGGATATAGCCCTGACGCTCTGAAATGATATTTTCATAATCGACAATACGCTTCATGTCGGTTCCATAATCTTGAAACCGCTGAAATTTATAGCCCGTTGTCATTTGGTTGGTATAAACATCCGACAATTCTTTATTACGCTGCATTGAAAGCAGCGTATGCAAATTAATGCCTGATGTACTTATCCTGCCTACCATGAATCACCTATTTTTTGCGCAAGCGATACCATTCACGCGCTTTACGAAGCACGGCATGTTACGCCATAAAATTGCAAATTATTCTGTTCATTATATTACTTTACGCATTATGCGGATGCATATTACTTTACGCATTATGCGGATGCTACTCCTCCTATACCATTTTATCATATAAAATGGGTCTTTTAAAATGCTTCCATTCAAACTTTCTGTTTGCAAACCATCAATTTTATTGACGGGTATCTATTGTTTCATAAGCTTTTTCAAAGCCACCCTTCCAGCATTCTGCCAGACATCTAATTCAACCATATTTCGCACCGATGATCTTCTTTTTTCCTGTATCCAAATTTATAAATGCCTTTCTGCATCATAAATTTACAATCAAACGCGCCATTCTGGCATGCCATTTATCGCTACGCTTCTTGCGTGCGAACGGATCAATCTATATTAATCCATAAACGGCATCATCAGCAATGTGATTAATGCAAATCGCGTGCCAATTATGCTGTTTTTTAATTTTCGCCTAAAAAATATTTTGGTCATAAGGGTTAAGCCTGTTGATTAGATGCTATTTGGGCTGAAATGCTATGGGTGTAGCATCAATGATATTATTCAGGTTGACAGGGGGGAATTTATCATAAATATTAATTGGACATAAAATATGAACCTATCGAAAGTTACATGTTTTATTTCTTAAATCTTTAACGGAGGAAAATTATGAATTTAGTACAAAAACTTGGGGTAAGCGCCGCAGCATTATTTGTGTCAAATGCTGCGATGGCTGCTGATATTATTGTGGTCACGCATGGTCAGGCCAATGATCCTTTTTGGGCAATTGTTAAAAATGGTGCTGATTTAGCGGGCGAACATACAGGGGCAAAGGTTGAATATCGCGCACCAGAAACTTTTGATATGGTTGCCATGGGTCAGCTGATTGATGCGGCTGTAAATCAAGAGCCAGATGGGCTTGTGGTTTCAATTCCTGATGGCGATGCACTTGGTCCTGCCATTGCAAAAGCTGTTAAAGCAGGCATTCCTGTTATTTCCATCAATTCAGGGTCTGATGTTGCAAAAGAACTTGGTGCGGTATTGCATGTTGGTCAGGCCGAATATGATGCAGGTCTTGCAGCAGGTGAAGCCCTTGCAAAAGGCGGTTCAAATGCGGTTTGCGTCAATCACGAAGTTGGAAATGTCGCCCTTGATCAACGCTGCGCTGGCTTTGCTGCTGGTTTTGGCGGTGATGTAACGATTCTGCCAACGGGCAATGATCCTGCTGAAATTAAGTCAAAAGTCGCAGCATCGATTGCTTCCAATTCCGACATTGACACTGTGATTGCCCTTGGCGCATCACTTGCGGGCGAACCATCGGTTGAAGCTGTAAAAGAAAGCGGCCGTGATATTCAGGTTGCTTCTTTTGATCTGTCTGCAAATTTCTTGCAAATGGTGTTGGATGGTGATGCAATGTTCGGCATTGACCAACAGCCATTCTTGCAAGGCTATTTGCCCGTTACCTTCTTGGCGCTCCATGCTGAATATGGCACAGTTCCAGGCGGTAATGTGCCTTCAGGACCAAATTTGATCACGGCTGATAAAGCAGCACAAGTGATTGAGCTTTCTGCAAAAGGCATTCGTTAATTTATCTGTTTCCCCCTCTTCTTTGCTTCATGGCGAAGAAGAGGGTTCTTTTACTATTTCTGGGTGAGGGGGAAATAATGCCATGTCAGATTCAACGATATCTGAGGTCAAAACAACAGACGCAGCAACAACAGACGCTGCAACAACAGACGCAGCAGCAACAGACGCAGCAGCAAAAGATGAACGCGTAAAAAGCGAAACACGATTCGCAAAATTCTTACGCCGGCCTGAACTTGGCGCGCTTGCTGGGCTTGTGTTGGTTACTCTATTCTTTGTCATTACCGCCGATCCTGTTATGTTTACGCTGGCCGGCACGATGAACTGGATGCAGCCCGCAGCGCAAATTGGTATTTTGGCAATCGGCGCCGCCTTATTGATGATTGGCGGGGAATTTGATCTATCCATCGGGTCAATGGTTGCCTTTGCGGGGCTTATTTTTGCCACCCTTGTCGTCAACACAGGCTTACCGCTAATTTTGGTTATTCCCATCACGCTGGTTTTGGCTGGCATCGTTGGCTATATTAATGGTCAAATCGTTATTCGCACAGGCTTGCCATCTTTCATTGTCACCCTTGCCTTTTTATTCATTTTACGCGGATTTTCGCTGGTTGGCTTGAAAATCGCAACAGGCGGGTCAACCCAATTACGCGGTGTGCGCGATGCGGTTGCAAATGATTTTCTAACCCCTTTCTTTTCAGGCGATGCCTTTGGCGGGCTGTTCCTTTGGCTTGCCGAGCAAGGCTGGATTGAAACCTTTAAAAACGGCACGCCAAAAGTAACGGGAATTCCCGTTGAAATTCTATGGTTTGTCTTTATCACTGCGATTGCAACCCATATCTTGCTGCGCACATCGGTTGGAAACTGGATTTTTGCTGCGGGCGGGGATGCGCGATCCGCATCAAATTCAGGCGTGCCAGTTAATCATGTCAAAACTGCGCTGTTCATCACAACTGCGCTTTGTGCAACTTTGGTGGCAATTATCACGGTGATGGATTCAGGATCAACCGATTCAACGCGCGGTAATTTAAAAGAATTTGAAGCAATTATTGCTGCGGTCATTGGCGGCTGCTTGTTAAAAGGCGGCTATGGTTCTGCGATTGGCGCATTTTTTGGAGCGATTATTTTTGGGATGGTGATTATTGGATTGACCTATACTGATTTTGACCAAGACTGGTTTAAAGTCTTTTTGGGAACGATTCTGTTGGTTGCGGTGCTGTTTAATAATTATATCCGCAAACAGGTAACGGGGGAGCGCTGACATGTCTGAACCAATCATCAAAATGGAGAATATCCAAAAGCATTTCAGCCATATCATCGCGCTTGCTGGGGTAAGCTTTGATGTCTATAAAGGCGAATGTCATTGCTTGCTGGGGGATAATGGCGCGGGCAAATCCACCTTTATTAAAACCATGTCTGGGGTGCATAAGCCAACGGCCGGCACAATCACTTTTGAAGGCAAGCCGATGTCTTTTAATAATCCCCGCGATGCAATGGAAGCTGGCATTGCGACCGTGTTTCAAGATTTAGCAATGATTCCGTTAATGTCGGTAACGCGCAATTTCTTTATGGGGCGTGAACCCGTGAAAGGCTGGGGGCCCTTTCGCCGTTTTGATATTGATTATGCCAATCAAGTCACGATGGAAGAAATGCGCAAGATGGGCATTAATCTGCGCGGGCCAGATCAAGCCGTTGGGACATTATCAGGCGGGGAACGGCAAACCGTGGCGATTGCACGCGCGGTGCATTTTGGGGCAAAGGTTTTAATCTTGGATGAACCCACCTCTGCACTTGGGGTTCGCCAAACTTCAAATGTGCTGGCAACGGTTGACCGTGTACGCAATCAAGGCATTGGCGTTGTATTTATCAGCCATAATGTGCGCCATGCACTGGCGGTTGGGGATCGCTTTACGGTGCTTAATCGCGGCAAAACCCTTGGCACGGCCAAGCGCGGTGATATTACGCCTGAACAGCTTCAAGATATGATGGCGGGCGGGCAGGAAATGGCGCAGCTTGAATCAAGCCTTGGCGGCACTGTATAGGCATCATCCATAAAGCCCGTGATTCTTTTATATATCCGAATAACACTGTCGGGGCTAAGCTATTAAGCCCAATTCTATTTATTTAATCTCTAATATGCGGGCTTGATCAGGCAGCATGATTGGAATGCCATCTTTGATTGGAAAAGCAAGCCCTGCGCGCGCGCTGATCAGCTCCTGCGCATTTCGATCATATTTTAATTGACCGTGGGTCACGGGGCAGATTAGCATTTCCAATAGCTTTGGATCAATCGCGATGCCTTTTGCCATATTCAGTTTCTTTCGGTTGTGTGCTAAAGCGATTTTTTTTTCAAAAACCTATAAAGGCTCAATCAAGCTATCATAGGCGCGCCTTAAAAGTTCAAGGCGTTTGGCAATATCCGCGCTTTTGGACGCTTTAATTTCAGCCTTTCGGCTTTGAAAAGCGTGATGAATATCAATTTCTTGCGGATTATCGCCAAGGTTAAGAATCATCAATGCTTCGGCGCGTGCCATGGGCTGTGCGCGCTCGGATATGATGGTGGCTTCTTCTGCATTTTCGCTTGTTTTCAAATCATCCCTTTGATGCTCGCCCTTATCGGCTTCACGATTCCATGGTTGTCCTTTTTTATCTTGCGAGCTTGGAATGAAAATATGGCGTAAAACACGCCCCACCCACACGCTGGGGCTAAGCCATGGAAATAAGAGCGGTAAAATCGTCCATATAAGAGATATCTTATTAAAAACAATCAATAATGCGCCAACTGCAATCGCAAGCAATAACCCAACCCACCTTAAAAAACTTGCGATTTGCGCTGCGGTGCTGTTCCGAATCAAAAAGATAGCAGCCCAAATGAAGATAAAGCCAGCAATTCCAAGTAAAATATATATCATCAGCTTTAAATAGGAAGCTTTAAACCAGTTAACAAGTTCCGCACTTCATTTCTTGCCGCAACATGCGATAAATTCATGCGGCTATTGGATTTGGAACGAATATCCAGCAGGGTTAAGCCATCAAGGAATAATTCCCGAAAAATCACCCGTTCAGAAAATCCCATGGTTTGCCGAAAGCCAAGCCGCTTTGACATGCGCTCTAGCACCAAGCCCATTGCTTTTTGATTGTTGGATTCAAGCGCGCTGGTGCGGTTGCGGGCAACCACCCAATCAAAGGTGCGGTTGGAATGTTCACGCTTGGCGCGGGCCATTTTAACCTCAAACACCATTTCAGCATAACGGCTGGGCTTGTTCATGTTTAAGCTTGTTGAATCAACTGACCCTAAAACATCCAAATCCACGAAGGAATCATTGATCGGGGTAAGCAAAGTATCCGCAAAAGAATGACCAATGCGCGACAGCAAGGTTTCATTGCCAGGCGTGTCAATGACCAGAAAATCATGTGAGCTGCGCAAAAAGCGAATCAATGCCTCAATCTCTGTGACGATTGCTGGGTTATCGCGTTGCTTATCGGTTATGCCTGCTGGCATGCTTGCAAGCACTGGCATCGGTAAAGATAAGTTATTCTTAACCGCAAATGCCTTGCGATTTTCAATATAATGGCGCAAGCTTTCTTGACCAAGATCAAGGTCAAGCGCAGCAACTTTGCGCTTGGATGATAACAAACCTGCGATGATATGCATCGCAGTGGTGGATTTGCCTGATCCCCCTTTTTGATTGCCAAGCACAATCACATGGGCGCGCCGCCCGCTTGCAAGCGAAGCCGCGCGGGGCTTGGGAGCAGGCGTGGTTTCATGTGGTGGCTGCGATTCTGATTCTGGGGTGCCTGCCAGATCAGCAGGATTTGCTTCAGGCGCGCTATCAACAGAATAAGCGGCGCGGTTTTTTGTAAAATTGGTTGGGAATTTATCCATAAAATTCATTTAATGATCGCTTGTAATGATTGCC
>JBGCED010000116.1:0-8594 GCA_045106055.1 Alphaproteobacteria bacterium | reverse complement strand
ACAACATTACCGCCAGTGCTTGCATCCCCGCCTGTGCTAAGCGGGATTTTCATCCCCAGCATGGCTTCAATTGCTTCAATATATTTATTTTCAAGCGGGCTTGCCAGCGTACGGGCAATCCCTGAACGCCCTGCCCTGCCTGTGCGTCCAATGCGGTGGACATAATCTTCTGCATGGGTTGGCACATCATAATTATAAACATGGCTGACGCTTGGAATATCAAGCCCGCGCGCCGCAACATCGGAACAGACCAAAATGCTAGCTTCCCCCTGTTTAAACTGATTTAAACATTCCAGCCGTTTATATTGATCCATATCCCCATGCAACGCTGCGGCGGCATAGCCTGATTGGCGCAAGGATTGGCGCAAGGTTTCAACATCGCGCTTGCGATTGCAAAAAATCAATAAATTGGTAAATTCATTTTGATCCAGCATTTTAAATAAGGTTTTACGCTTATGACGGGCATCGCTTAACATGACCAGCCCTTGGTCAATATTCTTGCTGGCACTGGATGGCGGGGCAACTGTAACTTCGCGTGGATTGGTTAAAAAACGATCCGCAAGCTTACGAATTTCAGGCGGCATGGTTGCAGAAAACAACAAGGTTTGCCTGTTTTTTGGCATTAATTGGATCAGCTTTTCAACATCTGGAATAAAGCCCATATCCAGCATACGATCGGCTTCATCAATGATCAGGATTTGAACATCCCCCAAAATGATCTTGCCGCGCTCTATCTGATCAATCAGCCGACCAGGCGTGGCAATTAACACATCAACCCCGCGCGTTAGGGCTTGATCCTGTTCGCCAAAGGCAACGCCGCCAATCAATAACGCCATATTCAGCTGGTGATATTTTCCATAAGTTTCAAAATTTTGTGCAACTTGCGCTGCAAGCTCGCGGGTGGGGGCAATGATGACGCAGCGCGGCATTCTGGCGCGGGCGCGTCCCTCTTCCAGAATATCCAGCAGCGGCAGCACAAAGCTTGCGGTTTTGCCCGTGCCGGTTTGCGCGCAGCCCAAAATATCTTTATTCATTAAAATGGCGGGAATCGCCTTTTCCTGAATTTGGGTCGGCGTTTCGTATCCAGCTTCGGATACGGCTTTTAACAGATTATCGCTTAATCCCAAATCATGGAAATTGATGCTAATTTCTGTGGTTTCTTCTTTGTTATCATTCATAAAATAAGCTGTTAGCAAGTTTACGCTGCCTTGTCATGCTTTTTAAGCCTGTCTTGCGCGAATTATTTTAAAGCTGTTGCTTTTAAGCTAATCCTTCATGCGGTACCCCACCGAAAACATCCATGATGCAACCAATACACAAAAAACCATGAAGCAAACCGAAACCAGCAAATCATGCAAAAGCGGCATTTCCCCAATTCCAGTCACCGCATGGCGCACGCCATCAATCACATAATAAATTGGGTTAAGCCCCATGATCATACGCCATATCGGGGATTCAAGCGCGCTCATCGGGAAAAATGCGCCCGATAATTGCAATAAAGGGATCACCAAAAAGCTTTCTTTGGCGGCAAGACTGTCCCATTTATGGCTATAAATGCAGCATATTAAGCTTAAAGCGGAAAGCCCAACGCCGCCAAGAATTAAAAATAAAAACAATAAGCCTATCTGCTGAATATGCAGCCCAACCAAGAACCCCATGACAATCATCACGCTGATGCTAACCATTATCCCTCTTAATAAAGCTGCTAGCATATAGCCCGCTGCGATCTCAAGACCATTAAGCGGGGCGGTTAACAAATCCTCGATCATGCGCTCCATCTTGTCAAACATCAGCGAATAACCGCTTGCATAAAAGCTAAATTGCATCATGGATAGTCCAATAAAGCCTGCTGCGATAAATTCCAGCATCGGAAGCCCGCCAAGCTGTTGAGCGTCAATATTGCCGCCGACTGCCAGCTTAAAAATATAAATAAACAGGATGCCCATCAAGGCGGGGCTTAATAATTCAAGCCCAAAAAATCGCCTTGAGCGCAACAATTCACGCTTGGTAAGTGCCATAATGGCAGAAAATGACAAAGCATATCGCATCATAATTCCAACAGACTTAAAAAAGATTTAACAATTATTACCCAAAATGGATCAAGAAACGGTTTTAAAAGACGCTTAAATTTGTTACCAGCTATTATTCACTTTATACCATAATGCAAGATATTATCATAAATCATGTTTGACTATTTAAAAGACCCACAAGCAATTTACCAGAAATCCTTTTCCTTAATTGAAAAAGAATTAGCAGAGCCGCTAGCAAAAGGGCTGATCCCGAATGAAATGCGCGATATTTATGTGCGAATTATTCATGCGTGCGGCATGATGGAGGTTGCAGGACATTTGCGTTATTCCCCCAATATTTTGGAAGCGGCGCGCGCTGCGCTGGTGCCTGGGGTCAGTGTTTTTTGCGATTCGCGCATGGTAAGGGCGGGCATGATCCGCAATTATCTGCCCAAAGACACCAATATCAAAATCAGCTTGAATGATCCAAACACGCTGCCACTTGCAAAATTGCTTGGCACGACCAGATCCGCAGCTGCGCTTGAATTATGGCCAGAAAAAGAATTAAGCGACGGGATTGTGGTGATCGGCAATGCCCCTACCGCCTTGTTTCATTTGATGGAACGGATCGCGGCGGGCATTTTGCCTGAACCCAAATTAATCATTGGCATGCCCGTTGGCTTTGTTGGCGCAGCAGAATCAAAACAGGCCTTGTTTGATTTTCCCTTTAAAAAAGCGGGAATTATTACGATATTGGGGCGACAAGGCGGATCAGCAATGGCAGCAGCGGCACTGAATGCGCTTGCCAAAACCGTTGCTTAATTTTAAAAACCATATCCATCCAGATGCAAACAGATTTAACCATTATCGGCATGGAAGCAGCAGGGGTAACCGCCCTGCCCCAGCCATTACAGGATATTATCAGCAACGCAAATTTCATCCTTGCCGATTCGCGCTTCCATGATGATCTGGTGAAACTTGCCCCCGATTGCATCATTTCACCTTGGCCGCGCCCTTTTACAAAAATCTATGATCTTATTGATTTTCACCGCAAGCAAGGGCATTATAGCGTCATTTTAACCACGGGCGATCCCCAATATTTTGGGGCGGGGTCAAGCATCATCAAAAAATTTGGCATGGCTGGCATTGAAATTCACCCTGCACGGTCGGGATTATCGCTTGCTGCTGCACAGCTTGGACTATGTTTGGATAAAACAGAATGTTTAAGCTTGCATGGCAGACCAATCACTCAATTAAGATCAAAATTGCGCCCTAATCAGCATTATTTACTGATTCCCCATGACCGCAACACCCCTGAAGCGGTCGCGAAATTATGTGTTGAGACGGGTTTTGAGGATGCAAATATGATTTTACTATCCCAGCTTGGCGATCAGCAGCAGCGGGTAAGCAAATCCATCAAAATCAGCGATTATGACCCCAAGCGCGATATGCCTGATGATTTTCACATGATTGCACTTCATACGAATAAAGCTGCCATTTCCCAAGCAATGGCGCGCCCGCCAGGCATCGCAGATGATCTGTTCATCCATGATGGCAAAATGACAAAACAGGATATGCGTGCCCTTGCCATGCTGCGATTAAATCCGCATCCTGCAAGCATTATGTGGGATTTAGGGTGCGGGGCAGCATCGGTAATGATTGAATATTTATTGCTTGCAGGGCATGATGCAGCCTGTTACGGCGTTGACAATCAAGCAAAACGGCTGGAAATGGCGCAGCAGAACATTCATCATTTTGGGCTTGAGCGCATGGCGACCTTAATCAAGGGCGATTCTATGGATATTCTTGATGATTTACCAGATCCTGATGCCATCTTCATTGGTGGCGGCATCAGCGAAGCCTTGATCTTAACCGCCTATGATCGTTTATTAAGTGGCGGCAGCTTGCTTGCGCATGGGGTAACGATGGAAGCGGAACGGTGCTTGCTTAACATCCAGCAGCATTTTAAAAACCATGATAAAACAGGTGCGATTTCAAGCTTTGCCCGCTATAATCATGCAAGCGAAGACAGGCTATCGCCAGCATTTACAGCCTTTCGCCCCCAAATGACCGTTACCCAATTTTCCCTTAGAAAGCCATAAGCTGATGAATATCCCCACCCTTTATGGCATTGGCGTTGGTCCTGGCGATCCTGATTTAATCACGCTAAAGGCGCATCGCTTAATTACCAATGCAGCCCATATTGCCTATTTCGCGCCAACAGGCGGCGGCAGTTTTGCACGCAGCATCGTCGCGGATTACATTCCAAAGACAGCGCATGAGCTTCAATTTGAAGTGCCGATGGTTTCAGGGCGCGCGCCCGCACAATCAATTTATGACGAAGCCGCCCGCCGCATCCATCACTGCCTAGATCAAGGCGAGGATGTGATCTTATTGTGCGAAGGCGATCCTTTGACCTATGGCTCTTTTATCTATATTCTATCAAGAATGCGCAAAACGCACCCTGTTGAAATTGTGGCAGGGATCAGCGCCATTCAAGCTTGTGCCGCCAGCGCAGGCTTTGCGCTTGCAAGCCGCAATGAAATTTTTCAAATTGTCCCCGCGCCGCTTGGTGATCAGCACATCATGGATGCGCTGGATCATGGCGATTCTTTTGCCATCATCAAGCTTGGTCGCCATTTGCCGCGTCTGCGTGCTTTGTTAAAGGCAAAAGGGCTGGAGGATAATACGCATTATATCGCCCATGTTGGGCTTGACCGCCAAATATGCTGCGCGCTTCGCGATGCGCCCGCCCAAGCCCCTTATTTCTCAATGCTGTTAATTTATAAAGGGCAAGAACCATGGCGATAAAGGCGAACCAAGCAGATCAAGCAGCAAGCCCGCTTTATATTGCCCTAACCCAAGATGGGGCGCAGCTTGCCCTTACCCTTCAAGCAAGGCTTGGCGGCTCTATCGCTGCCTTTGGCAAACGCTGCGCGGCTGATCCTAATATTGAGCTGGTGGAGGATGTGTCAAAGCCGATGCTTGCTGCCTTTCATGCAGGAAAGCCCATCATCTTTATTGGTGCGGCAGGCATTGCGATCCGCACCCTTGCCCCCTATTTGGGCGATAAATGGCATGAACCGCCTGTGATTGCATTATCACAAGATGGCAAAAACATTGTGCCATTATTGGGGCTGCATCATGGCGGGGCTGCGCTTGCCCATGAAATTCAAACCGTTACCAAGGGTCATCTTGGCGTGACCACGGCGGGCGATACCCAGTTCAAGCTTGCCTTGGATCACCCCCCAGCAGGCTTTGCGCTTGTTAATCCTGAAGCCGTTAAGCCTGTCATGGCAGCGTTGCTTGCAGGCAAGCAAGCGGTGCTAATCGGGGAATATGCCGATGATTTAAAATTCTTTTTAAACAAGCTTCCCCTGATTGAGGAAGCGGATGCGCCCGATGATCATATTAAGATCATTGCCAGCATCAAGCCCCATATTTTGGGGGATATGGACATACAATTCTGCCCGCAAATTTTAACGCTTGGGGTGGGCTGCGCCCGTAATTGCCCGATTGATCTTATGAATGATTTCTTTATTCAATCCATGCAAGATCATCATATCTTACCAGATGCAATCGCCGCCCTTGGCACGATTGATTTAAAAGAGGATGAGCCAGCGATCCGCGCACTTGCCCAGAAGCTTGATAAGCCGCTTTATCTGTTCAGCGCACGCACACTTGAAACACAAAAAGAAAATTTAAAGAACCCTTCCAAGATTGTCTTTGACGAGGTTGGCTGCCATGGGGTAAGCGAGGGCGCAGCCCTGCTGCTGGCAGGGGATGATGGCACTTTTCAGCTTGAAAAACAAAAACATGCACAAGCAACCATTGCGCTTGCCCGTTCAAAAACCGCGCCCGCCAGATTAGATATTTCAAAAAACATCACACAACATGACCCGCAGGATGCCCGTGTGGCAGGCAGCCTGAGCCTGATCGGGATTGGACCTGGGCGCAAAGATTGGTGTGTTCCCCACGCGTTTAAAGCCATTCACCAAGCCGATTTACTGGTGGGCTATCATTATTATTTGGATCAGCTGGGCGCACTTGCCGCAGGGAAAGAACGCGCTGATTTTGCACTTGGCGAAGAAGAAGCGCGCTGCCGCTTTGCGCTGGAACAAGCCGCGCTTGGGCGCAAGGTCGCCTTAATTTCATCTGGGGATATTGGCATTTATGCAATGGCGGCCTTGGTCTATGAATTGGTCGGGCGCACCGCAGATCAAGGCGGGGTAAGTCTTGCTGCAAAGCGGGTCTTGATTGAAACCATCCCTGGTATATCTGCGTTTCAAGCGGCGGCTGCGCTTGGCGGCGCACCGATTGGGCATGATTTTTGTTTAATCTCTTTATCCGATTTACTCACCCCATTTGCAGTGATTGAACAGCGGCTTGCCGCAGCCGCGCAAGGGGATTTTGTGATTGCCTTTTATAATCCTGTATCAAAATCACGGCGCAAAGCCTTTGACCGCGCGCTTGAAATTTTAAGGCAGCACCGCCCGCCGCAAACCCCGATCATGCTGGCGCGCCAGCTGGGCCGCGCAGAACAGGATGTGAAAATTATGCCGCTTGATCAGCTTAAAACCGAAATGGTGGATATGTTCACGCTGGTTATGATTGGATCAAGCCAAACCAAAGCCTTTAACACAGGGCATGGCGCGCATATTTACACCCCCAGAGGCTATGCCAAAAAAATGCAACAAGGATAGGCAAAATGACCGTATATTTTATTGGCGCAGGGCCAGGCGATCCTGATTTAATCACTGTAAAGGGGCTAAGGCTGATTGAACGCTGCAAATTATGCCTTTATGCAGGATCATTGGTGCCAGAAGCCACCATCAAGGCAGCCCCAAAGGATGCCGTTGTAATTGATACAGCCGCCCTTCATTTGGATCAAATTATGGATCATATTACAGCAGCAACCGCCAAAGGCATTGATGTGGCGCGCGTCCATTCAGGTGATCCCAGCATTTATGGGGCAATCGGGGAACAGATGCGCCGATTAAGCGCGCTTGATATTCCTTTTGAAATCATACCAGGCGTGCCAGCCTTTGCAGCGGCGGCGGCGGCGTTAAAGCTGGAACTTACCTTGCCCAAATTGGCGCAATCCATCGTGATTACTCGCACCAGCATGAAATCAACCGATATGCCTGAAAAAGAAACACTTGCCAATTTTGCCGCAACAGGGGCAAGCTTGCTTATTCATCTATCGGTGCGTAATTTGCGCTTTGTGGAACGCGAGCTGATCCCTTTTTATGGCGACAGTTGCCCCGCCATAATTGCTTACCGCGTTGGCTGGCCCGATCAATTTTTTATCCGCACCACGCTTGATCAGCTTTATGAACAAGCGCGGGCTGCAAAGATTACCCGCACCGCCTTGATTATGGTTGGCCCTGCGCTTGACCCTGATGCTTATTATCCAGATAGCGCATTATATGATGAAGCCCATCCCCATATTTTAAGACCTAAAAACATTGCGGGCTAAAAAACATGAGCGCAAAAAAAATCGCATCATGGATTTTAATTGCCCCGATCCTGTTCTATCGATATTTTATATCGCCCTTGCTGGGCCCCAATTGTCGTTATGCCCCCACCTGTTCCGCCTATGCGATTGAAGCCATCCAAAAACATGGCGCAATCAAGGGCGGATTTTATGCGATTAAGCGCATTTTAAGCTGCCATCCTTGGGGCGGATCAGGGCATGATCCCGTTCCTTAAAGCGGATATATAACGATATTGTCAGTAAGCCATCAAGCCTCTATTTTTGACAAAGTATCAGCCATGGTGATTGCTGATTTTAATGCATTGTCAGATACTTTGGTATAAATTTCTGTGGTTGCGATGCTGGCATGTCCCAATAAACGCTGAACGAACCTGATATCCACCCCTTCTTCAATCAACAGCGTTGCCGCAGAATGACGAAATTGATGCGGGGTAAGCGCTGGCTCTATCATAAGCGATTTTGAAAGTGCCTTTAATCGCTTTCGATAAGTTTGAGGGGTTAGCTGCTCGCCCCTTAAATTTAAAAATAGCCATCCCTTCGAACCAGATGTATCATATCTTTCTTTCCAATAGGAATAGAAATCAGCCCTAAATTTATCATTGGTAATATAAACAGTGCGCTCTTTATTGCCCTTCCCGCAAACGCGGATTTGCGTTGCCTCTGCCGTGACATCTCCAACTTTTAGCGAGGTTAGCTCACCAATACGAAGCCCCGTCACAACCAATAGCCTGATGATTAATCGCGTAATGTCAAGGAAGGTTATGTTCGGGTTTTGCCCCGAGCGAAAAACAGTCTCAAGCGTTACACGATCAACGGGGCGCGGCAATCGCTTGGGAATTTTCATGTCAAGACGCAAACCATTAAATGGTGAAGTTAGCGCTTTTTCTGTTTCGCAAAGCCAAGCAAAATATGACCGCAGCGTGATTAATCTTCTGCGAATGGTCGCAGGGCTTAATTTTTGCGCCTCGCGCAGTGTTTTTTGATATGCGATAATATCAGCGCTTGCAGGAATTTGCTTAATACCAACCCGTTCTGCGAATTTTGAAAATGCAATCAAATCTTGTCTATATGCCCTAAGGCTGTGCCCG
>JBGCED010000115.1:0-6585 GCA_045106055.1 Alphaproteobacteria bacterium | reverse complement strand
AAATGCGCTGCTGATCCTATGTGCGATTGGTCTTTACCGCGCCCCAGATATTATCATGGGAACCAGCGCAAATATTTTTTATGATGATTTGGGATTTACGCTGGATCAAATTGCCACCATTTCCAAAACATTTGGTCTTATAATGACCATTGCTGGTGGGTTTGTGGGCGGTGTAATCATGGTATGGGCGGGGGTTAGCCGAACCTTGCTGCTGGGTGTTTTTCTTGCTGCTGCCACCAATTTATTATTCATCTGGCTTGAATCCATTGGCCCAAATATAAACGGGCTAGCAGCAGTGATTGTTGCTGATAATTTATCAACAGGCATTGCATCGGTCGCCTTTGTTGGCTGGCTTTCCAGCCTAACCAATATAAAATTTACCGCAATGCAATATGCCATTTTCTCGTCCTTAATGGTGGTTGGCCCCAAATTTGTTGGGGGCTATTCAGGCACCATGATTGAAAGCGTCGGCTATGCCAATTTTTATGGGCTTACCGCCCTGCTTGGCATCCCCATTTTTATATTGGTATGGGCTGCCACAAGGCGCTAATTTATCTAAACCGATATTGCTACCTCTTAAAAAATGCGCAAAGCACATAGAGCATTTTAGCCAATGCGGCGTAAGCCTGTGCGGCGTGTGAGCATATATATATTAAAATCTATTTTGACTTCAAGACAAAATAGAGTAAAGAATGGTTTTTATTTATGATCCCAAACATTAGGAATAATATGATGCTGATCGGTGTGCCAAAAGAAATTAAAAACCATGAATATCGGGTTGGATTGACCCCTGCTTCTGTGCGCGAATTGGCGCATCATGGCCATCAGGTAATGGTTGAAAATCATGCAGGGCTGGGGATTGGCTTTGATAATGATTCCTACATAGAAGCGGGCGCAACCATCGCAAGCGACGCAGATGCGATTTTTGCTAAGGCTGAGATGGTGATTAAGGTAAAAGAACCCCAGCTAATTGAATGCAAAAAATTGCGCCAAGGGCAGCTTTTATTTACCTATTTGCATCTTGCGCCAGACCCTGCACAAACCAAGGGCTTATTAGAATCTGGCTGCACCGCGATTGCCTATGAAACGGTAACCGATAAAAATGGCGGGCTGCCTTTGCTTGCCCCAATGAGCGAAGTTGCAGGCAGAATGTCCGTGCAAGCGGGCGCACATGCGCTTGAAAAATCCATGGGCGGGGCGGGTGTTTTATTAAGCGGTGTGCCTGGGGTTGCCCCTGCAAAAGTGCTGATCATTGGCGGCGGGGTTTCTGGAACGAACGCTGCCAAGATCGCGATTGGCATGGGCGCGGATGTCACCATCCTAGAGCGTTCATTGCCGCGCTTACGCCAGCTGGATGATTTATTCTTTGGCAAAGCAAGATTGGAATATTCCACGCAAGATGCGCTGATTACCCATTTAAAAACTGCCGATTTGGTGATTGGGGCGGTGCTGATTCCAGGGGCAGCTGCGCCAAAATTAATCTCAAAAGCCTTGCTTGCAACCATGAAGCCTGGATCGGTGGTGGTGGATATTGCGATTGATCAAGGGGGCTGCTTAGAAACCAGCAAGCCAACCACCCATGCAGAACCCACCTTTATTGTGGATGATATTGTTCATTATTGCGTTGCAAATATGCCAGGGGCGGTTGCCCAAACCAGCAGCTTTGCGCTTAATAATGCAACCCTTCCCTATATTTTGCAACTTGCGGATAAGGGCTGGCGGCAAGCGATAAAGGATGATGCGGGCTTGCGCGCTGGGTTAAATATTCACGATGGCAAGGTAACCTATGAAGCTGTTGCAACCGCGCTTGGGCATGATTATATGCCTGCGGATACGCTAATTACCTAGCGGGCCGCTGATTTTCACGCCTTTTTAATCCTGGTTAATTCTTTTTAATATCCTGCGCGCGCGATCATGCCAGCGCGTGGTTTTATCTGTGAAAGCAGAAATATCATGGAATCTTTTTTTACAAATCTATATGATCTTTTTATCACCGATCACTTTTTTGAAGGCGATTGGGTGAATTTTATTGTCTTTGCGCTTGTATCCTCAACCACGCCAGGACCAAATAACAGCCTATTGTTAAATTCAGGGCTGCGCTTTGGGGTGCGCCGTTCGCTGCGCCATCTTGCGGGCATTAATATTGGTTTCGGGCTGATGTTTTTATTCATTGGGACGATCATTACCTTTATGCCGCCACAAATATTGATCTATTTGCGCTGGATATCGATCGGGCTGATTTTATATGTTGCTTTTAAAATTGCAACCGCCCCCACCGATCTTGATCCCCCACAAGATGATGCTGCAAATGAATTTAAAGGCAAGAAGGCAAAGCCATGGGGATTTTGGCAAGCAGCAGCCTTTCAATGGATCAACCCCAAGGCGTTAATGATGGCGTTTGCCGCGCTTGCTGCCTATCAAATCATGCCGCTTGCAGGCGCAATCACCTTTACCTTTGTCAACGCATCTTGCGGGATTTGGCTGGTTGCAGGGGCGATTTTAAGGCGTTATTTAAGGGGTCGCCCTTTATTGACCCGCATCATCTTTATCTTAATGGCAGCGGGGCTTATCCTAACCGTTCTGCTTTAGGCTTTGCTGGGTAAGATCAAGTGCTTTGTTGGCTAAAGCCATCAATTCATCAATTTGCTGGTTGGTGATGGTCAAAGGCGGGGAAATAACGATCGTATCGCCGCAGGCACGCAAAATACCGCCAAGCTTGAAAATATGATCGCGAAAAACAGTGCCTGCCCCGCCTTGATCATCAAAGCGGGCATGGGTTTTTTTATCCTTGGTTAGCTCAAACGCGCCGATTAGCCCCATAGAACGCACTTCGCCAACCAAGGGATGATCCAGCAGACTATGCAGCTTTGATGCTAAATAAGGGCCTGTTTCAGTGCGCACTTTTTCAACCAATTTTTCATTTTCAATAATTTCAAGATTTTTAAGCGCAACCGCTGCCGCAACGGGATGACCCGAATAGGTATAGCCATGATAAAATTCCCCGCCTTGATCATACAGGGTTTGATGGATGCGTTGCCCCACGCCAACGGCTGAAATGGGCATATAGCCCGACGATAACCCCTTTGCCATCAGCACCATATCAGGGGAAAAATCAAGGCTTTGATGCCCAAAATAATTGCCCGTTCTGCCAAATCCGCAAATGACCTCATCCGCGACAATCAAGACATCATATTGTTTGCAGATGCGCTGAATTTCATGCCAATAATTGGGCGGGGGGATAATCACACCGCCCGCCCCTTGAATGGGTTCAGCGTGAAAAGCAGCAACGCGGTCAGCGCCCAGCGCAATGATTTTATCCTCCAGCGCGGCAGCAGCCTTGACGCCAAATTCATAAGGGTCAAGATCAGGATCATTCATGCCATACCAATAGGGCTGCATAATATGGTGAATATCGCTAATTTCTGCGCCTGCTTGGCGGTGCATTGGTTTCATGCCGCCAAGCGCCGCCCCTGCAAGGGTTGACCCGTGATAGGCATTCACCCGTGAAATAATATTCCGTTTATTGGGTTTCCCCGCCAACGCCCAATAATGGCGCACAAGGCGCAGCGCGCTATCATTTGCATCTGATCCTGAATTTCCAAAAAACACATGGTTGATATGATCTGGCAGCAGGCTTGCAACCTTTGCCGCAAGCCTTGCAACAGGCGGGGTCGTGGTTTTAAAAAATGTATTATAATAAGGAAGCTCCAGCATTTGCGCATAGGCGGTTTCGGCAAGGCTTTTGCGGCCATAGCCAACATTAACGCACCATAGCCCCGCCATGCCATCAATGATTTTATTGCCATCAATATCATAAATATAAATGCCATCGGCGCGGGTGATCGCGCGGGTATTTTGATCTTGGTGCAATTGATGATGATCGGTAAAGGGGTGCAAATGATGGGCTTGATCTGCTGCCAAAATTTCCATCTTATTATAATTTTTGGGGGGCGTAATCATCATCATATTTCCTAATTATCGCTTAAACATTTAACAGCAAATTTTCACGCTCCCACGAGCTGATCACCTGTTGATATAAATCATATTCCGTATTTTTAACCTCAATATAGGCTTTGACGAATAATTCCCCCAACACTTCTTTTAAGGGTTTGCTATATTGAAGCTTATGCAAAGCCTCTGCTTGATGGCGCGGCAGCCCAAAAGCATAGCGATAGGCATCGCCCATCACGGGTTTTCCAGGCAATATTTTTTCTTGTAAGCCCAAATAGCCACATGCCAAAGTTGCTGCCATGGCAAGATAGGGGTTGCAATCCGCTCCTGGCACACGGTTTTCAACCCGCCTTGACGATGCGCCAGAATTGGGAACGCGCAGCCCAACTGTGCGATTATCCTGCCCCCAATGGACATTAATCGGCGCATCCGAATAGCGCGCAATGCGGCGAAAGCTGTTTACATTTGGCGCAAGCAACGCCATCGCGGCGGGCAGATAACGCTGCAAACCGCCAATATAATACATGAATTGCCGTGAATCCTTGCCTGATTTTGTTGCAAAGACATTTTCGCCTGTTTTGACATCCAGCAAGGATTGATGAATATGCATCGCCGATCCTGGTTGATGCTGATGGGGTTTTGACATAAAGGTTGCGTAAATATTATGTTTTATCGCCGCTTGCCTGACGATGCGTTTGAAAATCAGCACCATATCCGCAAGCTCCAGCGGGTCACCATGGTTAAAATTAATTTCCATCTGCGCAGGGCCGGCTTCATGTGCCATTGTGTCAATATCCACATTTGCGGCTTCGCAAAACGCGTAAATATCCTCGATGATTGGGTCAAATTCATTGGCGGCATCAATGCCATAAGCTTGGCGACCTGATTCGCGCCGCCCATTTTGACCGATGGGCGCTTTAATTGGCAAATCAGGATTGATGTTTTTTGCCAGAAAATAAAATTCCAATTCGGGCGCAACCACGGGGCGCAGCCCCATTTCTTCATAAAGCGATAGGATGCGTTTCAAGACAAAGCGCGGTGAAAATTCAACCTGCTTACCGCTTAGATAGCGGGTATCGCAAATCACTTGCGCCACCGCATCCACTTGTTGATTATACCATGGCACCAAGCGCATGGTCTTCACATCGGGAAGGAACATTAAATCATAGGAATTTTCGCTAAAAACCGCCGATTCATCGGCATAATCGCCCGTGACCGTTTGCATGAAAATCGTTTCAGGGATGCGCAAGCCCTGTTCTTGATAGAGCTTTAAGAATTTTTGGGCAGGAATGATTTTTCCGCGCGGCACGCCCGACATATCCGCGATTAGGCATTCAACCTCGTCAATACGATGATCGCGCATCCATTCTGCTATTTCAATCATAGATCCCCACTTTTGCTTTTTATCGTATTTTTGCTGTTTTTGGATATATACTATGCATGAATTTTAAGGTATATTTACGATTTTAGCAAGCGTGTTAGCAAAGGCAATCCCCCACAATGAATGACGATAAAATGCGTTTTTATTATCAAGAATCCAGCAAGGCGCAGCGCGTCCATGGGCTTGGCGTTTTTGAAGGCAATCATAAAACCGATCTGGCGGTGCTGGGCGCAGGCTTTACGGGGCTGTTAACCGCGATTGAAATGGCAGAATTGGGTTATAAGGTAACCATCTTGGAGGCTGAAAAGCTTGGATATGGCGCATCGGGGCGCAATGGCGGCCATGTCTGTTCAGGCTATACCAAGGAAATGGATTATGTTGAAAAACAGCTTGGGATGGCTGATGCCGCTGCATTATGGAAATTGGTGGCGCAAGGGCCAGAAAAGATCGCCGCCAATGTTAAAAAGCATCAAATTGATTGCGATCTAAGCTGGGGCTATATCCATGCAGCGGCGCGCAAGCATCATTTACAAGGATTGGCGCAGATGCGGGCTGAATGGCATCGCTATGGCTATGATGATCATAAAATGCTAACCCGCGATGAATTGTTAAACCGCGTTCAATCGGAATATTATTATGGCGGGGTGTGGGAAGGCGGTGCGGGGCATTTGCATCCGTTAAAATATCTTTATGGGCTTGCCCGCCATGCGCTTGAACTGGGGGTTGAAATTTATGAAGACAGCGCGGTGACGGGCATTGTGACGGGCAGCAGCCCTGCTTTGATCACCGCAACCGGGCGGCTTGATGCGAAATTTATGGTGCTGGCGGGCAATGCCTATATGCAGCATAGGCAGCCGCAGCTTGCCCCCTATTTAATTCCCGTTGGCAGCTATATGATGGCAACAAAGCCGCTGGGGCAATCATTGGCGCGCACGCTTATCCCCCATAATGAAGCGGTCGCGGACAGCAATATTGTGCTGGATTATTACCGAATTGACGCGGAAACCCGATTAATCTTTGGCGGGCGCACAACCTATTCAGGGATGGAACCTGCTGATTTAAATGAATTTATCCATAAGCGGATGCGGTCGGTGTTCCACAGCTTAGCAATTATCACGCGGAATATGTGTGGGGCGGCAAAATTGGCATTACGCTTTATCGCACCCCGCATTTTGGGGTGATGGATGGAAATTGCTGGTTCGCCCAAGGCTATTGCGGGCATGGCGTGGCGTTCAGCCATGTGGCAGCCAATG
>JBGCED010000114.1:0-5109 GCA_045106055.1 Alphaproteobacteria bacterium | reverse complement strand
TTGCTGCCAATTCGGAATTATCAAAAAAGCTGCGCGTGCGCTGATAGGCATTAAACATTAAATTTTGATTGACCCATTCAAAATCCCATAAATAAGCAAGCGCTTCTCTTACCAGCGGATCTGCAAATAAGGGCTTGCGCTGATTAAACACAAAGCCTTGCATCGGCGCAACATTTTGATGGGGGATTTCCGCCAGCACCAAATCGCCTCCGCTAACCGCTTTGGTATCAAAGGCGGTCGCCCATGATTTCGCACTATTTTCTTGCCAAAAATCGATTTTTCCTGCCTTAAAGGCTTCGCGCGAAATGGTGCGATCGCGGTAATAATCATAGCGAATAAGGTCAAAATTATAAAATCCGCGATTAACGGGCAGATCAGCCCCCCAATAATCTTGAACCCGTTCAAATTCAACGAATTTCCCCGCATCAAGCCGCTTAATGCGGTAAGGACCAGAACCAAGAAACGGGCTTAGCGTTGTCTTGCTAAAGTCGCGATCTTGCCAATCTGCTTTTGAAAAAATGCCAAACTGCCCCAGAATTGCGGGCATCTCAATGTTCTTTTTGGAAAGCTTAAATTCGACAATATTGCCATCGACCGCCTTTGCTTCCACAACATCGCCATAATATTGCCGATAAAGCGGCAGGCCTTGTGTTCGCAAAATCTCAAAGCTCCACACCACATCTTCGGCGGTGACGGGGCTGCCATCGTGAAAGCGCGCTTCATCCCTTATTTTATAGCGAATGGTCAAGCCATCATCGCGAACATCCACCCATTGTGCAAGCAGCCCATATTTTGCAAAAGGCTCATCATCATTTGCCCTTAATAATGTGTCTTGGGTCAAGGCAATGCCCGTTGCCTTATCGCCCTTTAAAATATAAGGATTTAGGCTATCAAAGCTGCCCAATGCCTCAACCACAATATTTCCCCCCTTGGGGGCATCAGGATTAACATAGGGAAAATGGGTAAAATCTTCGGCAAGTTCGGGGTTGCCAAAGGGCGATACCGCATAATTTGGATCTGCCTTTGCTGTGTTTAGGGCGATAAGCCCCAATCCCATAAGCCCGCATAAGCAAAATTTTGTACCGAAGAAGAAAGCGCGCTGCATGTGATTATATCAAGCCGTTATTTAGCGTTTTCGGCTAAGGCTTCTGCTGATTTTTGATCGCCTTGCTCAATGCTGGGCGGATTATTTGGCAATTTAATCACGGGCTGCACTTTTTGAAGCTCGGCAAGCGGAATATGACACGCAATTTGATGCCCTTCTTCAACCGCAATTACGGGCGGTCTTTCATCATCACAAATCTGCCCTATTCTGCGGTGGCAGCGGGTTGAAAAGGGACAGCCCTTGGGCGGGTTCATCACCGATGGCAAATTGCCTTCAAGCACAATTTCGCGCTTTTCAACCGCCATATCGGCAATCGGCACCGCTGACAACAATGCCTCTGTATAGGGGTGATAGGGCGGGTTATACACTTGATCCACCGTTCCTTGTTCCATAATCTGCCCCAAATACATCACCACAACCCGATCCGCCAAATAACGCACCACCGATAAATCATGGCTGATAAATAATAAGGTGGTTTCAAATTCGCGCTGAATATCCATCAATAGCGAGGTTACCGCCGCTTGCACCGACACATCCAGCGCCGATACAGGTTCATCCGCAATCACCATCTTAGGGGACCCTGCAAAGGCGCGCGCAATCCCAATCCGTTGTTTCTGCCCGCCTGATAGTTGGCGCGGCTTGCGATATTTAAAGATGCGCGGCAATTTCACCAAATCAAGCAATTCATCAACCCTTGCTTGCACTTCATCCTCTGAATTTAAATTGCCAAATTTGCGGATTACCCGCGAAATCTGTCCGCCAATCGTATGGCTTGGATTCAAAGTTTCATTGGGGTTTTGGAAAATCATTTGCAGCGCGCCAATTTCAGCGGGGGTGCGATCCGTGACCTTGACCTGACCAATATCCTTATCCAAGAAGGATACTGAACCGCCCGTCACCGTTTCAAGCCCCATCAATACTTTTGCCAAGGTTGATTTACCGCAGCCAGATTCGCCAACGATCGCAACTGTTTCTGATTTTCGTGCGGTAAAATTAATCGATTCATTCGCCTTTACAAAAGTAGATTCCTCGCCAGAGAGCATCGCTGCAAGTGTATTTTGCCGAACTTCATAATATTTTTGCATATTATCAATCGATAAAACCTCTTCGCCAATTTCATTGGCTTCCGCCTGTTCCGCAGGCTTAACATCACGCGCCCAGTCAATTTCATCATAGCGGCAGCATCTGACATCATGCTTGGTTTCCTGATCCACGGTTCTGCTTTTGATATTATCAGGATTATCGCAGCGTCCTGCTTCAAAAAAATCGCAGCGCGGGCCAAAATAACAGCCTGATGGGCGTTCATAAGGCAAAGGCAGCTGACCTGGAATGGATTTTAGCGGCGCAGCCAATTTATCAGCGGTTGGAAGCGGAATTGATCCGAACAGGCCGCGCGTATAAGGGTGGCGCATATTGTCAAAAACTTCGCCAACTGTGCCTGTTTCAACCGCAATCCCAGAATACATCACGCAAATACGATCGCAAGTTTCCTTGATCAGCCCCATATTATGGGAAATATAGATCATGGAAGTGCCTGTTTGCTTGCTTATTTCCTTGACCAGCTTAACAATACCCGCTTCAACCGTCACATCAAGCGCGGTCGTTGGCTCATCCAGCAATAATAAAGTGGGGTTGGATAATAACGCCATCGCAATCACAACCCGCTGCTGCTGCCCCCCAGAAATTTCATGGGGATAGGCTTTCATCACCCGTTCAGGATCGGGCAAATTGACTTTTTCCAGCATCGCTTTTGAACGGTCATAGGCTTCTTGCTCGCTGGCATCATCATGGAATAATGGAACTTCCATTAATTGCCGACCAATCGCCATTGATGGGTTAAGCGCAGACATTGGTTCTTGATAGATCATCGCAATGTCATTGCCGCGCAAATGCTGCAATTCACCATCGGACATTTGGGTCATATCGCGGCCTTTAAACAGGATTTCCCCGCCTGTGATGCCGCCATTGCTGCCCATATATTGCATGATCGCCATCGCAACCGTTGATTTACCGCAGCCTGATTCGCCAACAATCCCAACGGCTTCGCCTGGATAAAGTTTCAAGTTAAAATCAATCACCGCAGGAATTTCCCCCGCCCGTGTATAATAAGAAATCGACAGCCCCTTACATTCCAAAACGGGTTGATTTGGATCTAGCGGTGCTTTTTCATGTAGTGCCTGATTTGAATCGGTCGCGCTCATCTTTATTTCCTTTATTTAGAAATGATCTTGATGCTTATATTTAACCTTCTAACGGCTAATCCTTAATTGATATTTCGCGAATGCCATCCGCCAGCAAATTAAAGCCAAGCACCAACAGTGATACAGCAAGCGCGGGCATCAATGCCATATGCGGGAATCCTGCATTTACAAAGGTTCTGGTTTCAGAAATCATCCCGCCCCAATCAGGATCAGGGGGGGGAAGCCCCAGCCCCAAAAACCCAAGCGCGCCAATCGTGATCGTGGTATAGCCCATGCGCAAACAAAAATCGACAATCAATGGTCCGCGTGCATTGGGCAGAATTTCAACAAACATAATATAAAGCGAGCTTTCCCCGCGTGTTTGCGCTGCTGCAATATAATCGCGGGTGGAAATATCCATGGTTAGACCGCGCACAATCCGCATAATGCCTGGGCTTGAGGCAAAAACAACCGCAAAAACAATATTTGCACCCGATGCCCCAAAATTTGCAATGATCAACACATAAAGCACCATAATCGGAAAGGATAGAATCACATTGGCAACAAAAGATAATCCTTCATCAATCCAACCGCGAAAATATCCCGCAGCAAGCCCCATGCAAATTCCAACAATATAGGCTGTAATCGTGGCAAAGGCGGCATAATAAAGCACACGCTGCGCGCCCCAAATGATCCGCGATAAAATATCCCTGCCTGTTTGATCTGTTCCCAGCCAGAACACACCGCCATCTGGCGCAGCAGCACCTGGCATTGCAAAGGGCATAATCGGCGAATTGGGATCAAAAGGCGCAAGCAAGGGTGCGAAAATTGCCATCAGCACGAAAAAGCTGACCAAGCCAGCCCCAACCATGCCAACCTTGCTTTCACGGATCAAGCCGATTCGCTTTAAGGTTAACTTCACCTTAGAGGGGCGGGGCGGAACGCCGCCTGGCCTGGCATTCATTGGTGGGTTGCCTGCATCGCTCATGGAATCTCCTAAATTTAATGCATTTTTAATGTCGTCTGTATTTTGGGATGAATTATTCATCGCCCTCCCCTTTTAAGCATCCGCATTTTTGCGAATTCCTATTTCATACGAATTAACATCTTTTGCGAATTCCTATTTCATACGAATTAGCGTCTTTTGCGAATTCCTATTTCATACGAATTAGCGTCTTTTGCGAATTCCTATTTCATACGAATTCTGGGATTCAAATAGCTATAGCCAATATCGCCCAAAGTTTGAGTGAAAACCGCAACAAACACCGCAGCAACCCCGCAAGCTTCAATCACATAAATATCACGGCGCAGCGCAGCTTCCAGCAATAACGCGCCAAACCCCTTATAGGCAAAGGCATATTCAGTCACCACCACACCTGATAATAGCCAATTAATTTGCAGCAAAATTACAGTAAAAGGCGCAATTAAGGCATTGCGCAGCGCATGTTTAAAAATCACGCGCTTATAAGGAATGCCTTTTAAAATCGCGGTACGGATATATTGGGTCATCATCACTTCTGCCATCGATGCACGCACCATACGCGCAATATAACCAAACCCATATAGGGTTAGCACCATTACAGGCAGAATAAGCTGAATGGGATCAAACCCACCCGACATTGAACTGGTGCCAGGCAGCCAGCCAAGTGTAAACACAAAGATAAAGGTCAGAATAACGGCGGTCGCATATTCAGGCAGCGAAGTGGTGATAATGGATAGCACCGAAATGCTGCGATCCAGCATTGACCCTTCTTTCATGCCCGCAAGCACACCAAGCACCAAGGCAATCATCACCATCAAAATAAAGGTAATGCCCGCCAAAAT
>JBGCED010000113.1:0-15211 GCA_045106055.1 Alphaproteobacteria bacterium | reverse complement strand
GTTTGCAGCAGCACTTCACCTTTTAAATCGGCGCGTCCTGCCCGTCCTGCCACTTGGTGCATTAACTGATAGCAGCGCTCTCCTGCGCGTAAATCGCCACCTTGCAGCCCCAAATCCGCATCAATCACCCCCACCAGCGTCAATTTTGGAAAATGATAGCCTTTGGCAATGATTTGTGTGCCAATGATAATATCAATCTCGTTTGCATGAACCTGTTCAATAAAGGCTTCTGCTTGTTTTGAATTATGCAAGGTTTCAGCGGAAGCAATCGCGATCCGCGCATGCGGGAATAAGGCTGCTGCCTCTTGCTCCAGCCGTTCAACCCCAGGACCGCAGGCGGCAAGGGCTTCTGTATCATCGCATTCGGGGCAGGCATCGGGCATTAATTGTTTGAACCCGCAATGATGACAGGCAAGATAGGGCGGCGTATGCTGTTCATGTGCAGGGCCTTGCCCATAACGATGCGCAACCAACCACGCCGAACAATGGGGGCAAGCAAACCGATAGCCGCAATGACGGCATAATAATAAGGGGGCATAACCACGGCGATTTAGAAATAGCAGGCTTTGCTGCTGAAGTGCCAAGCGTTCTTTGATCGCTTGCTGCAAGGGTAAGGAAATAAAATGCTGCGCCTTTAATTGCTGTTTGGTTAGGTCAATTAAAACCAGCTTGGGAAGGCTTGCCCCGCCATAGCGGTCGGGCAGCTGGTAATGATCATATTTTTCTTGCTGCGCATTTACCAAGCTTTCAAGCGACGGGGTTGCGCTTGCAAGAATAACCGCAGCATTGGCGTATTTTGCGCGCATGACCGCCATATCGCGTGCATGATAGCATACGCCGTCACTTTGCTTATAGGAGGCATCATGTTCCTCGTCCACCACGACTAGCCCCAGCGACTGAAAGGGCAGAAATAAGGCAGAGCGCGCACCAAGCACAATCTTTGCCTTGCCTGTTGCAATATGGTGCCACGCCTTGCGGCGGGTGGCTGGGGTAAGATCGGAATGCCACAGCGTTGGCACAATGCCAAAATGCGTTTTAATCCGCGTTAAGAAATGGCTGGAAAGCGCAATTTCAGGCAGCAAAATCACACTTTGACGATTGCGGGCAAGATTTTCGGCAATGGCTTGAAAATAAACCTCTGTCTTGCCAGAACCCGTGACCCCATCCAGCAGGCTGACGCTAAATTTAGCGGAAGATAGGCTTGCAATGATTCCCGCTGCGGCTTGCTGCTGGGCTGATGATAATTGTTTTATCGCAGGCGTTAAGGCTTTTGATTGATCCGCAGATTCGGGCGATATGACTTGGGAAAGCGGCTTAGCGCGCTTAAAATCTTTAAAAATATCCTTCATGCCGATCGTTAATTTTGCGATCATGCCAAGCGGGGCTAGGGTGTAATTTGCCATCCATGCCATGAATTTCAAATGATCTTGCGGCAAAGCAGGCAAGGCGTTCATAACGCTGGGCCGCGAGCAAATAATCTTTAATTTTTCTGGCGGCAAAGCAGGATCGGTTGGGGCAAGCGACCAGATCATCCCATAAAGCGTGCGATTGCCAAAGGGAACAGCGACATAATCCCCAACTTGATACGCATGATCATCCTCTTGGTTCAGCTTATAATCATAAATCGCCCTTTGTGTTGGCACAGGCACCAACACAGACACACGCCCAGAACTTTTTTGGGGGGATGATTGCAAATCTTACCCTATTCAGGCAGCTTTAGATTCACAACCACAAAACTAGCCCCCTCAGGCGTGCCGATGCGCAACAACACAGAATCACGCCCCGACTCAATGGCTTGATTGACAAGGCGGCGTGCATCGGCGCGGCGATCCATTTTTATTTGGTTAATCTCTTCAATCACATAACCGACTTGAATGCGCTTGATCGCAGCATCTGATTGATCGTCCACCGCCATAATCACCAAGCCTTGTACGCTGCTTGGCAGATTAAAGCGTTCCCGATTCGCGCCAGAGAGCGGGGCAAGCACCAGCCCAAGTGCCTGTTCAAACGCTTCCGCGCTGTTTGGCTTTGATGGGGATGGATTATTTTGCGATTCGCCAGCTGCGCTAAGCTGCGCGGTTTCAAGCTGACCAAGCGTCACGGCAATATCCATTTTCTCGCCCCGCCTGATGATGGTCACTGCAACCTGTTTGCCAATCGCAGTATCGGCGACCATTCGCGAGAGCGCGCGCGAGCTATCAACAGTTTTTCCGTCCAGTTCAATGATAATATCGCTAATTTGCAGCCCCGCTTTATCCGCTGGACCATCAGGTTCAACCCCGCCAACGATCGCGCCTTTTGCTTCGGCAAGCCCTAGGGAAGATGCAATATCTTCGCTTACCGTTTGAATGGTTACCCCAAGCCAACCACGCTTGGTTGAACCAAATTCTTGAATTTGATCCAGCACCTTTATTGCTTGATTGGAGGGAATGGAAAAACCAATGCCAATCGATCCACCTGTTCTGGAATAAATTGCGGTATTGATCCCAATAACCTCGCCATCCATATTAAATAAAGGGCCGCCTGAATTGCCTTGATTGATCGGGGCATCGGTTTGAATAAAATCATCATAAGGCCCTGAACCAATATCGCGCCCGCGCGCTGAAATAATGCCCGCTGTTACCGTGCCGCCAAGCCCGTGCGGATTGCCAATTGCCACCACCCATTCGCCGATTCTGGCCTTGCTGGAATCGCCAAATTCAACCTGCGGCAAAGTGTTTTTTACATCAATTTTTAACAAAGCAAGATCGGTGCGCGGATCAACGCCCAGCAAGCTTGCGACATATTGCGTGTCATCTTGCAAAATAACCGTGATCTCGTCGGCATCGGCAACGACATGATTATTGGTGACCACCAGCCCCTTATCCCCATCAATGATAAAGCCAGAACCTAGGCTTTGCATTTGCCGTGTGCTTGGTGCTTGCTGATCGCCATTCGGGGGAAAGGGCAAGCCAAAGCGATCAAAAAAATCTTCAAATGGGCTGCCAGGGGGAAATGCTTGGCTGCCGCTTGGCTGCTCAACCGTTTTGCTGGTGGCAATATTCACAACTGCGGGGATTAAATCCTCAACCAAATCGGCAAACCCATCGGGCGTGCCGCGTGCCATCGCGTGCTGGGCAGCAAACAAACTTATAATAAGCCCAATCATCCCCAGCTTTAACATCGATATAACATCATATTCCAAACCAGCATGATGGTTATGTTTCTTTGTTACCAAAATCGGGGCAAGCATACGCATTATCATTCCTTTTGTGCCTTTTTTGAGTATTTATTCCAAAGCAAGATATAAGCATAAATCCATGCTTTTCAAGCATTCTATGATTCAAGCGGGTTGCGCAAAAATTTAAAACTGATCATAGCGCTCAACATAATGATCAATCGCTTCTATTTCCTCTATATTTTGTTTTAAAAAACATCCGATATTAGCAAAAGAATTTTGATACCAATGGCTTAAATGGCGGCGCATTGCTAGGATTTTTTCTGGTGGAATGCGGTTTAAAATATTTGGAATGAATTTAATCCGATCGCTTGAAACATGCAGCGAGAATAAGGGCCACGGCACCGTGCGGTGAAAGGGAAGCAGCCAGCCATCTGAAATAATAATGGGAATGGTGTTAAACGACATGGCTTCCAGCAAGCGATAGGAATAAAGCGCATCCCCGCGCGGAACAAAGGCAAAATCGCTATTTTCCATTAAGCTGCGATATTCATAATCGCCTGTTTTTATATCTGTTTGATCCTGCATCGCGTCCAAGCGAATATGCTGATGACGATCAGATTGAAATAATTTCACGATGATGTCATTGTCATTATGCAATTCGGTAAGTTTTTGGCGGCATTCATGGCTATTTACCCCTTGAAAGCTTGCTTTGAATTTGCGCGTTCCCGCTTGAAATTGACCCTTGCCGCGCTGGATAGGCGGCGCGGGAAAGCTGATGATTTTATTCATCATGCTTAATTCATGTGTTACCGCACAAGCGCGTGCATAATAAATATTGGGATAAAGGCGAAGATTCGCCGTCAGCGAATACCAAGGATGCATATTCAATATAAATAATTTTTTGTCTGGATTCTTTGCCGCCCATTGACATAAATGATAGACATAGCTTACCAGCAACCCATTTGCGTCCCATGCTTGCTTCGTGCCAACTTGCCTTGAATGGCCGCGCACATAATTGGTTTGGCTATTTGATAATTTATAATGCGCATCCTTGGTGGCATGATGCGGCCAGTTCCATTCACAGATCATATCTTCATGGGGAATATAAAAATCAGCCTGTCTGGGATCATCATCTTCGATAAGGGTGAAATGCTGCTTAAAGGCGTTTATCAGCTCTATATAATAAAGCGAGCGCGGCATTTTATCATCACGCATCACCGTTTTAAAGCTTATTGATTTTAAGTTTCTTGGAGCGATCACCATAAAAATTCAATTAAACCATTAAAAGAAATTTGTCAAAACTGAAAAAATCGCTAAAGTTATGATTAAAGGCTTTAAGATAAATTATGAAAGAGCGATAATGGTTGAATTAAGTTATGAATATCCGTTATTTTGGGAATGGCTTTCCTTTGTCTTGCGATGGCTGCATGTCATTACCGCGATTGCATGGGTTGGCTCGTCTTTTTATTTTATCGCGCTTGATTTGGGTTTGCAGCATAAAGATCATTTGCCAAAGGGGGTTCATGGCGAACAATGGCAAGTGCATGGCGGCGGCTTTTATCATATTCAAAAATATTTAATTGCCCCCCCCAATATGCCAGAAAAGCTGATTTGGTTTAAATGGGAATCCTATATGACCCTGATTTCGGGATCTTTTTTGATGTTTGTGGTCTATTATGCAGGCGCGGAATTATTATTGATTGATCCTGACATTATGCCGCTTAGCCCCAATCAGGCAATACTGATTTCCCTTCTGTCATTGATAATTGGCTTTGTGCTATATGATTTTATATGCCGACTGCCGCTTGGTAAAAATAATTATTATTTATCGCTATTTTTATTTTTAATGCTGATTTTGGTGTCTTATGCCTATAGCCAGCTGTTTAGCGGGCGCGCAGCCATGCTGCATATTGGGGCATTTACCGCAACCATTATGACCTGCAATGTATTTTTTACCATTATTCCCAATCAGAAAAAAGTGGTTGCGGCGCTAAAGGCTGGCAACAAGCCTGATCCTAAATTGGGGCTGCAAGCAAAGCAGCGCTCAACCCATAATAATTATTTGGTGCTGGGCGTTATTTTCTTGATGCTTTCCAATCATTATCCTTTGGCATTTGCAAGCCCATATAATTGGGTGATGGCACCGCTTATCTTCCTATCAGGGGCGGCGGTTCGTTATTTCTTCAATCAAATGCATAGCGATAAGGGAAAACCATATTGGGCATTTGGCATTGCGGCGATTTTATTTCTTGCGGTGATGTGGCTTTCAAGCCTTAATCATCCTGCTAATGCCAGTGAATTTACAGAAAATGAAATTGTATCAAGCATTGTGGAAAATCGCTGTGCCATGTGCCATGCGCAAGACCCCGCTTGGCCTGGCATTATTATTGCCCCGCGCGGCGTTGCGCTTGATAGCATTGAAAATATTATGCGCAATACCCGCCAAATTTACTTGCAAGCTGGCATCAGCAACGCAATGCCCCCCGCAAACATCACCGCGATGGAACCCGAAGAGCGCGCAATCATCAAAGCATGGTATGAATTTCAATATTTCAAATAGGCATTAGCGTATTTATTTTTGGCTTGCTTGCTGTTTCCATATTGCCTATAAGCACATAAATTATCTTTAATGACTAATCATCTTAATGATTTAACATGTCGGAGCGTGGCGCAGCCTGGTAGCGCACTCGTCTGGGGGGCGAAAGGTCGCAGGTTCAAATCCTGCCGCTCCGACCAATTCCCCTATTTCAAGCAAGATGCTGCATAACAAGCATGCTTGTTATGCGACAAATCCCTTATTTAATGATGGAATCAATGCGCACCGCAATATTACCGTTGCGATTGCCAAGCTTTCCCTTGAATAAATCCGCATCACCGCATTTGACCTTAATATCATGCTCTGCTTGGTTGGATAGGGGCAGAAACGACCCAACTTCCCAATTTAGCACGGTATCAAGTCCGATGATTGTTTCATCCAAGACAGCACGCAATTTAATATCAGTGAACCATAATTCGGTTGCAAGGTGATTTTCCCAAATGGAGTCACGCCCAAATTTCTCGCCCATAAACATTTGTAGCAACACTTCGCGCACAGGTTCAAGCGTAGCATAGGGCAGCAGCAGATCAAGCCTGCCGCCGCGATCTTCCATATCAATCCTAAGCCTTGCAACGATTGCAGCATTGGCAGGGCGCGCAATGGTCGCAAATCGAGGGTTGGTTTCCAAACGATCAAAGCGCATCGCAACCGATGATAAAGGCTCAAAGGCTTGCGATAAATCATTTAAAATAACCGCGATCATCCGTTCAACCAAATTGCGCTCAATCGTGGTGTAAGGCCGCCCCTCAATCCGCATGGTCGCCGTGCCGCGCCGTCCGCCCAGCAACACATCAACAATCGAATAAATCAAGGAAGAATCAACCGTGATCAGCCCAAAATTGTCCCATTCTTCGGCTTTAAACACGGCCATCATTGCAGGAAGCGGAATGGAATTTAGGTAATCGCCAAAGCGCACAGAGCGCACCGCATCAATGGAAATTTCAACATTATCAGAAGTAAAGTTACGCAACGAGGTTGAAAGCATTCGCACCAAACGGTCAAACACAATCTCGAGCATCGGCAAGCGTTCATAAGACACCATGCCCGATTCAATGATGGCTTCAATGCCTGTAACGCCCTCTTTATTGACATTTTCTTCGTCAAAGCCAAGCAGATTGTCAATTTCATCCTGATTTAACGCGCGCCCCGTCGCATTATCAAGCGCTTCGTCCAAGGCAGGATTAAAGCCTTCCCAATCTTTTAAGAAATCATCGCCATCATCGGCATCTGCTGCGCTTTGCACATCATCGCCGCCTGCGCCTAAATCATCTTGCTGATTGGCTGCTGCAGCTTCATTTTCCATCTCATCTGCCATGGCTGCTGCCATGTCATCTGCATCTAAATCATCTGTATCATCGCCAGCCATCAATCAGATATCCGTTATTTGCGTTGCCATCATTGTAATTTAAATCAAAGAAAATAACAGTATCACGATTCGTTTGATCCGCAATATGAAGAATGGATTTATTTAAACCAACCCTTATTTAAACGGTTAGATCGCGGGTTACATCCTGAAATCTGTGCCGAAAATAACGCGCGGAAGCCAATTTGCAAGCTCTGGAAATAAGGCAACAATTAATAATGCCAGCACTTGAAGCATCACAAAGGGCAGCACCCCGCGATAAATTTGCATGGTCGTCACCGTCTTTGGCGCAACCCCGCGCAAATAAAATAACGAAAAACCAAAGGGCGGCGTTAGGAAAGAGGTTTGCAAATTCATCGCAATCAAAATCCCGATCCAAATCGGGCTGATCACATCATTGGACAATAATACAGGCACAACCATTGGCACAACAACAAAGGTAATTTCAATAAAATCCAAGAAAAATCCCAGAATAAAAATCACCAGCATCACCACCAGCAACGCGCCCCAAATGCCACCTGGCAAGTCATTTAATGCGGCATGCACCATTTCTTCGCCACCAAGCCCGCGAAACACAAGTGAAAATAAAGCAGCCCCAATCAGGATCACAAACACCATAGAGGATATTTCCATGGTTTGGCGATTAACCACAGTTAAAATCCCCGTTGCCCATACGCGGTAAAGCGAAATAATCACGCCCCAGCTCATCACGATACAAGCGATGATGGCAAGCCCTAGCGCGACATAGCTGCCAACAGAAACATTCTCCAGCCCCATGCGCATATCCACCAAATTATGCAGCAGTAAAATCACAATTAAAGCAAGCGCCGCCATGTAAATCGGCAGCTTTGCGCCGCTAAGCCCATCAAGCCAGAACAGAAACCGCTTTAAAATGCCTGTTCCCCCCAGCAAGAAGCCAAGCACAATCCCCGCAAATAAGCCGATAAGCGTTGCTTGAAACACCAAGCTGCCCAGCAGCAAGCCTGACAATCCGCCGCCAATCACCACCCCAATTTGGCGGGTAAAGGCATCCATGCGCCCTTCGGGTTCCATATGATCCAGCGGCATTTTTAATTCTTTAACCCGAATCCCCGCCAATAATAATGAACCAACCCCGCCAACCGCAGCAGCTTCGGTTGGGGTTGCAACGCCAGCCAAGATTGAACCCAACACCGCAACAATTAGCAGCACGGGCGGCAATAGCGCATGCATTACCCGCACCATTAAATGCGCATCATGTTCTGTTTTTTCAATCGCAGGAGAGCTGCTGGGGCGCACAATCGCCATCACAATTTGATACAGAATATAAAGCCCAACCAGCATCAACCCAGGCAATAAGGCGGCTGCAAATAAATCGCCCACCGAAATGGGTTCTGGCGACCAATTCCCGATATTACGCTGTGCATCAACATAGGCATAGGATAATTGATCCCCCAAAATCACCAACACAATCGAAGGCGGAATGATTTGACCAAGCGTTCCCGCAGCACAGATCATCCCGCAAGAAAGCGCAGGATCATAACCGCGCTTTAGCATGGTTGGCAAGCTCATCAAGCCCATGGTAACCACGGTTGCGCCAACAATCCCCGTTGATGCCGCAAGCAGCATACCAACCACGGCAACCGATATGCCAAGCCCCCCGCGCAAGGACCCAAATAATGCGCCCATGGTTTCAAGCAATTCTTCGGCAACTTTGGATTTTTCCAGCATGACCCCCATAAACACAAAGAGGGGAACGGCAATCAAAACCTCGTTCCACATGGCATTGCCAAAAATACGATTGGTTAGGGCTTGGACGAATTGCCAATCAAACACACCAATTGCAAAACCAATTCCCGCAAAGATTAACGCCGTTCCTGCAAGGGTGAAGGCAACGGGAAACCCCATTAAAATAAAGCCACATGCCGTGGCAAACATTAAAATATCCAATATTTCTGCTGAAGGCATGTTATATTATCCTTTATTCAGATCAAAACCGCGTAAAACCAGCAAGGATTTCCCGATCATTGAAACGCCTTGCAAGATTACCAATACACAAAAGATGGGAATAACGGTTTTTAAAATATAGACAGCATGAATGCCGCTGGTTTCCTTTGACCCTTCCAGCACAGACCAGCTATCCGTGACATAACTCCATGAAATGCTAAAAATGGTAAGGGTGACAGGAATAAGAAAGCAAACCGCACCAAATAAATCAACAATCGCTTGCGTGCGCGGGGTGGCTTCGCGGTAAAACACATCAACCCGCACATGACCATCTTTTAATAAAGTATAGCCCGCGCCAAACATGAACAGCATTGCATGCATATAGATAATGGATTCTTGTAAAAAGATAGACCCAACCCCAAATACATAGCGCATGACCACCACGATAAATTGTACCAGCACCATATAAAGGGCAAGCCACGCGACGCTTTCGCCCACCACACGGTTGATGCCATCCAGAAAATTGATGAATTGCCGCATCTTTATGATCTCCCCATCCTTGCCCTTAATCCCAACCCTGCCCTTAATTCCATTTTTCCCCATAAAGGCATGATTTCAGCATAAATTATGCCGTTTACCATCAAATGTCAATCCATCTTGTCTTCAAATCAACGCGTGCATTGATGTTTTAAGTTTTTCGTTGCTTTTTAATAAAAATGCTGCGAAAAAAGAATGGTATTTTAAATATGACAACCATATCGCAATATAATATGAAGCTATAAATTCAAAAAAATGAGTTACGATTTTTCCGATCTTTCCATATTGCTTGTTGATGATAATCAGCATATGCGCAAGCTAATCCGCGAGATTTTATTTGGCTTTAACATTCGCCAAATCCGTTCTTATGGCGGCGCAGAAGAAGTGATGCAGGATTTGGATTCTCATAATTTTGACCTTGCCATCATTGATTGGCAAATGCAGCCAATTAACGGCATTGATCTGGTGAAATGGATTAGAACCAGCAAGAAAAGCCCAGATCATTTCATGCCAATCATCATGGTCACGGGCCATTCAGAGCGTCACCGCGTTGAAGAGGCGCGCGATGTTGGGGTGAATGAATTTTTGGTAAAGCCTTTATCGGGCAATTCCATTTATGGAAAATTATCGCAAATTGTGGATACACCAAGGCATTTTGTACAAGTTAAGACCTATTTTGGCCCTGATCGCAGACGGCGCAATGATCCAGAGCTTGCGCAGGAAAATCGACGACGCGATGATCCCGAATATGGTAAGCCGCGCATTGCCGAGGATTCCCAGTCCCAAGCCTTACAAAATGCTCAAGCCTTGCAAAATGCACAAGCCCCACAAGCAAGCCAAAATGCCCAAGCTGGAAAAGCATAGCCACTTTGTAATATTATCCCACCTTGTAATATTATCCCATGTTGTAATGTTGTTCCCATGTTGTAATGTTATTATTGTGAAAGGTTGGCCGTGAAACGAAAATCCCGCTATCCATCAGCAAGCCCCAATTTATCGCTTAATAAAACGCGGCATTATCACCATGATCGCCCCCATTATGATGCCCCCAGCAATGATCGTTTGGGGCGCCGTGATCGTTATCGGCACCGCGATGATGATCTTGATGATCATTGGGATGGAGATACGCCAAAACCTGTAACAAAGCCCGCATCAAAAGCGCCGATCAAAATTGATATATTGGCACTAATGACAAGGCTGGATGTGGGGCTTGCAAGTCTGTTGCTACTATCCTTGGCGGTTGGCATTACCATCGGTCATTTTATGAAACAAAATGCAGAAACCGAATTGCAAGAAGCGCGCGTTGCCCGCGCACAGGCTGAAATTGACAACACCCCTAGGCTTAATTTTTCATTAAATCCACGCACAGAGGCTTTAAAGCAATATTACGAAGAGCGGATTACCGATTTACCGCCAGAAAAACGGGTTAATCCCAATGCTGCGCCTGTGGATGCGCTGGCGGCCCTGCCTGCGCCGCTGCTTGTTGCGCAAGAATCAGTACCTGCACCTGATATAGCAGCTGATATAGCACCAAAGACAAAACCAGAGCCAGAGACAAAGCCAGAGATACAAATTGAATCCGCGCTTGAAACCTATGAAGACAGCATCACGCCAGCACCTGAATCTTTGCAGCAAGAAAACCCGCAAGAGAATTTAGAAGATGCCCCGCGCTGGCTGCGCTATGCACAGCATTATGATCTATCACAAGATCAACCCATGATTGCGATTGTGCTGGATGATATTGGGCTTGATAAGGCACATACCAACAAAGCAATCGCCATTGATTATCCGATGACGCTTTCCTTTCTGCCCTATGCCACAGGCTTAACCGCGCTTACCGATCAAGCGCGCAATCGCGGGCATGAAATTATGCTGCATTTGCCGATGGAACCGCTTAGCGAACATATTGACCCCGGGCCGCAGGCGATGCTAACCTCGCTTACAGATGAAGCCTTGATGGAGCGGTTACAGTGGAATTTGGCGCGCTTTGATCGCTATGTTGGGATTAACAACCATATGGGCAGCCGCTTTACAGGGGATGCCCGCCTGATGCGCCCTGTTTTGGAAGTGGTCAAAGATCGGGGCTTATTCTTTCTTGATTCGGTGACCACCAAAGACAGCAAGGGCTATTTATTGGCGCAATCAATGAAGATGCCGCATGCGGTGCGCGATATTTTCATTGATCATGCGTTAAACATTGAATCCATCATGGGGCAGCTGGCTTTAATTGAACAGACGGCGCAGCGCAAAGGCTTTGCGGTGGCAATCGGGCATCCCCATGATTTAACCCTTGATGCGCTTAATCAATGGCTGCCAACGCTTAAAGCAAAAGGGCTTGCGATTGTGCCGATTACCGCGATTATTCGCAAACAGCAAAATCGGATTGCGCAAAGCCAAACCCGCCCCGCTTCAAACCAAATTGCAGCGCACTCAATCGCGCAGCAAGCAAGGCTTGACAATTAATGCCCAAACAGCGATTTATAGGGAATGGTAAAAGAATTTCTACATGCGCATTTTGAAGATGCGCCAAGCAGCATTTCCAATCACGATAAACCCCCAATCGTGGAACGCCCGATCATGCTTTATCTGCATGGGCTGCTGGGTTCAGGCTTGAATTGGCGATCGGTTCAAAAGCAAATGGCGGCGCTTGGCTTTCGGGGCTATGCGCTGGATTTGCGCAATCATGGCAATTCCTTTCATCAATCCCCGCATAATTATGCCGCAATGGCGCAAGATGTGATTGATTTTATGGATCAGAAACAGATTGATCAGGCGATCATTCTGGGTCATTCCATGGGCGGAAAAGTCGCGATGCAGCTTGCCCTTACCCATTTTAAAAGGGTTGCGGGGCTGATCATTGTTGATATTGCCCCTGTGCGTTACACACATGGGCATGATGATGTTTTTGACGCAATGCGTACGATTGACCTTGCGTCAAACCCAACCCGCGCACAAGTTCGAACAATGCTGAATGATGCGCTTGATAATATGGCAATTTCAAGCTTTTTAACCCAAAATTACATAGAAGGATCAGCCCCACAAGCAACTGGCAAATGGCGGGTTAATCTGGAATTATTAGAAAATAGCCAAGCGGATTTGGTTGATTTTGATCCATCTTTGGCTGAACCCGCACCCTATGATTCACCGATCTTGGTGATTGGCGGCTTAAATTCCCGCTACATTCAAGCCGAATATCATCCGCACTTTAAAAAATTCTTTCCCCAATGCCAGATTAAGATGATTGAAAATGCGGGGCATTGGCCACATATAGAACAAGCGGCTGCGTTTAATGCGCACTTGCAGCTTTATTTGAACGCACACGCCTCTTTTTTAAATTAAGTCAAACTTAAGGAAGCTTAATGTCACGCTCTTTCCATGATTCCTCCCCTCATTATTCAACGAACGCAGCCAATCTGCATGGCACAACCATATTATCGGTTCGGCGCGGCAATAAAGTTGTGGTGATCGGTGATGGGCAAGTCACGCTTGGCGCAACTGTTTTTAAAAGCAATGCAAAAAAAGTGCGCCGGCTTGCAGATGGTAAAGTATTGGTTGGCTTTGCGGGCGCAACCGCCGATGCGTTTACACTGGTTGAACGCTTGGAAGCGCGTTTGGAAATTTACCCCGATCAGCTTGCCCGCGCTTGTATTGAGCTTGCAAAGGATTGGCGCACTGATCGTTATCTAAGGCGGCTTGAAGCGATGATGGTCGTGGTTGATAAAAATGTATCCTTGGTATTGTCAGGCACAGGCGATGTGATTGAACCCGAAGATGGGCTAATTGGAATCGGATCGGGCGGTGCATTCGCACTTTCTGCTGCCAAAGCCCTCTCCACAATTCCCGAATTGGATGTGGTTGAAATTGCCGCACGATCCATGAAGATCGCCGCTGATATCTGTATTTACACCAATGAAGGCACCACCATGGAAACCATTGATCTGGATTCATCGTCTTAATCTTAAATTTTATAAAGAGAACCCTTAAATGAGCAATTTTACCCCCCGCGAGATCGTATCCGAACTTGACCGTTATATTATCGGTCAAAATGATGCAAAAAAAGCCGTTGCCGTTGCCTTGCGCAACCGTTGGCGCCGCCAGCAGCTGGAACCTGATATGCGCGAAGAGGTCATGCCAAAAAACATCCTGATGATTGGCCCCACAGGCTGCGGAAAAACCGAGATTGCCCGCAGACTTGCCAAATTGGCAGAAGCGCCATTCATCAAGGTTGAAGCCACGAAATTCACCGAAGTTGGCTATGTTGGGCGCGATGTTGAGCAAATCATCCGCGATTTAACCGATGCTGCCATTCAAATGGAAACCGAAAAACAGCGCAAAAGCGTGACGGTCAAAGCAGAGCTTGCTGCTGAAGATCGCGTTCTGGATGCGCTGGTTGGCGATGAAGCCACCCAAATCACCCGTCAATCCTTTCGCAAACGCTTGCGCGAAGGGGAATTGGATGATGAAATTATTGAAATTGATATGGAAGCGCAGCTAAATATTGAAATGCCGTCTTTTGACATTCCAGGAATGCCAGGGGCGCAAATGGGAATGCTGAATCTTGGCGAGATGCTGGGCAAAGGCATGGGCGGGCATCGCAAAAAACGCAAATTATCCGTTCAAGAATCCTATGCGATTTTGGTACAAGAAGAAGCCGATAAGCTGCTGGATCAAGAAAAAGCAAAGGCGCTGGCGATTGAAAATGTTGAAAATAACGGCATTGTGTTTCTGGATGAAATTGATAAAATCGCCGCCAGAAGCGAGGGGCGCAGCGGCGCAGAAGTTTCCCGCGAGGGGGTGCAGCGCGATCTGCTGCCATTAATCGAAGGCACAAGCGTTTCCACCAAACATGGCACGGTAAAAACAGATCATATTCTGTTCATCGCCTCTGGTGCGTTTCATCTTTCAAAACCTTCCGACTTGCTGCCCGAACTTCAAGGGCGCTTGCCCATTCGCGTTAGCCTTAATTCATTAAGCGAGGCTGATTTTGGGCGCATATTACGCGATACGGAAAATAGCTTATTAAAACAATATTCGGCCTTGCTTGCAACCGAGGGGGTCGCCTTGGCATTCACCGAGGATGCGATTGATCATCTTGCCAATCTTTCCACCGCAATCAATCAATCGGTTGAAAATATCGGCGCGCGGCGTTTGCATACGGTGCTTGAAAAATTATTGGAAGAAATAAGCTTTAATGCAACCGACATGGATGGTGAAACCGTTGAAATCACCAAAGATATGGTTGAAGAACGGGTTAATATTCTTGCCAAAAACGCAGATTTAAGCAAATTCATTCTATAGAAAATCAATCATTCAGCCAAACACCATCATTCATTATATGGCGTATTGGCTTAAGAAATTATCTTTAACATCCAAAACAACATTTTAATCTGTTCTTGAAGGCGTGTGAATGGAGGTTGGCTATAGATTCATAAAAAAACTTGTTGGGTGACCTTAAAAACCCCCTTAAAAAAATCTTAGGGTCAGCCCCTAATCTTATATTAGCTAACTTGACGCTTCAAGAAAGAGGGGATTGATAAAAATTCTTCATCCACCCCATCATCATGGTCATCTTGGTCATGCTGCATTTCCTGATTTTCAAATTGGCTGGTTGCAGGTAAAGCATTTGCCT
>JBGCED010000112.1:0-7817 GCA_045106055.1 Alphaproteobacteria bacterium | reverse complement strand
AATAAAGAACCATTTTTAATCTGTTTTCTATATTCAAGCCCCAGCATTGCCTGTTCATTTGCATAAATCGGGGTGAAAGTTGCATCCTCATGGGCTGAAATATTCCAATAAACAGGCTGCATATAAAATAATTCACTATTCAATGTGCCGAAGGTTGGAAATAACAGCCCCGTTTTATATTTAACGCTTGGATCCGCATGGGAAAAATAAGGCGTATAGAATATGGGAACGCCTTTGACTTCAAGTGATAAATCATAATAGTGAATGGTTTTATCAACATTATCATGCACAATATCGGCTGCTTTCATTTGCCATAATAGGGGTGCGTCTGGATTTTCAGCGCATGCACGGCACGCAGAATAAACCGCCTTTGCCATAGCGGTATAGCGCCCTTGCGTTCTTATCGCGCCATTTGCTGCAATGCGCGCATTTTCGTCAATTTGAAATAATAATTCCTCTATGACGGCTTCGGATAGATTATCATCAAGCTGTGCATAATTTGTGGTTAAAATCTCGCCCGTTGGTTCAATGATCCGCACATTGCCAGATACGCTAATCATTGCCGTATTTTGATTATAGCTTAGCGTATCTGCGTAAAGCTTGCGCCCTTCATATTCAACAAAAACGGCATCGCGCGCGGTAATAATATTTAAGACATCATCATAATCAATTATCTGCGCTTCAAGCACCAGCCCTGCATTGGTTTGCGCATGCGTTAAAGGCGCAAAGAAGCCCCCCAAAATCAAAATGGATAGGCTTAGCAATAATGATTTATAAATAATCTTCATTGTTTCCAACATTTATTTCTATCCATCTTCCAGATGAATCAGCATACTAATGGCGATTGCAAGCGCAATAATCGCAGGCAACCAGCCCGCCAAAATTACAGGGATTTTTTGGCTAAGTCCAAGCGCATTTAGGATATGGGTTGCTAGAAAAAAGGCAAATCCCGTAAATAATCCCCCCAATAAAATTAATGATAATTTTTGGGTGCGCGAAGAACGCAGCGTAAAAATAGCAGCAATCAGTACCATCGCCCCCAATAAAAGCGGCGTTGATAACAGGCTATGCCATTTTAACTGATAAATGACCGTATTAAAACCCGCTTTTGTCAATTGATTGATATAATCAGGCAAATCCCAAAAGGACATTGATTCATCCGATGTGAAATTTTGTTCAATCGTTTTGGCGGTTAAATTGCTTGGAACGCGCACATTGATCAGCTGCTGCGGCGCGTTCCCAGGCTGGCTTAGGCTTGCTTGCTTCAGCAGCCAAGCATTATCAATCAAGCGCGCTTCAGATGCATCCAGCCTGTGTTTGAAATCGCCATTTTCATCAAAAATATAAAAAACCGTATTTTTCAAATGATTTTGATCATTCCCAACGGCGGCAGCATTTAAGATAAAGCTTTGATCTTGCACTTGATCGCGCAGCCAAATGCCCGTTGCCGATACTTCAATGGTTGATTTTTTTAAAGAAAGCAGCTTTGAATCCAGCGTTTCATATTGTTGATACATTTTGGCGGCAATCGGATTAAAAGCGCTTATTAAAATCACGCCAACGGCTAGGCTGATGATGAATGGAAACAGCAAAATTTGCCATACGGAAATGCCAACCGACCTTGCAATGATAAATTCACGCGCTTTTGTTAATTTTGAAAAGCTGATTAAGCCGCTAAATAAAATGATGAAGGGCAGTAATTGCTGGATTAAAACGGGCAGTTTTAGCGCAGTCATTAAAATCACAGTGGCAGGGGTTATCCCTTCTTTTCCGGTGCTGCGTCTGAATAATTCAACCATATCAAACAGCCCTGCAATGACAATTAAGCCAATGCCGATCCCAGCAATATGCACAAAATAATGCTTGCCAATATAGCGCATCAATAACAGGGGCTGTGTTTGCAAAATCATGGGTAAGCCTGCTGGTTTAGGGGGAGCGGGCGGTCTTTTTTAGCATTTGCCCAATATTTGGGGCGCAGCGCAAAATAGCTTGCAATGGCAAAGGATGATAAGGGCAGCATATATTGAAGCGGATTAAACGCAGCATTTTTGGCAGCAATGATGCCCGCAAGAATATGCGCAATGATTAACCCAGCGGCGATCAGGCTTGCAATCAAGGTGGGTTTAATCGTGGTGCGCCTTGAAAAGGGGATGTTAAATAACAGGGCAAAGGCGGTTGCCGTCAAGGCAAGGATTAATAAGGGCTGGCTTAATAATTTATGGGCTTGGGCTTTATATTCGCGTGCATGATCAGGATGGCTTAGGCTTTCTTCGTCAGGAAATAATAATTCATCGATAAAAAGCTCTTCGGTTGATTTTATGTTGGAACGCGAAAGCGGGGTATCGCCCGCAATTTCCAAAATGGTGCGATCAAAGCTGATAAAGCGCATAATGCCATTTTCAACCGATTGACGCACCCCCGATTGAATGACAATAGAAGGCTGACTGCCATCATCCACCAGCTGCCCAAATTTGGCAAAAATGCTAAAGGGCGCATTTGGATCGCTGCGATTATCATACATAAGATCAATTAAATTATCGCCATCGCGTTCGCGCACATAAAGGGTGATATCATTGCCTAAATTGGTAAATTTCCCTTCTTTGACCAAGGCAAGGCTCCATTGTGATTTATGCTTAAATACTTCATCGCGCATCGTTGAATAGGAAATGGGCGTAAGAAATAGATTCAACCCAAAGCAAAAAATCATAATCACAATCGCGGTTAAATAGCCCGCCATTTGCAATTTGCCATCAGAAAAGCCAATCGCGCGCATAACGGTAAGTTCACTTTCAGCCGTTAAACGGCGATAACAGCTGTAAATGCCCACAAAAATGGTAATGGGCAAACAATAAGACAATAATCGCGGCATCATCAATAATAGCAGCCATCCAAAATTGGCAAGTGACAGACCATGATTGACAATTAAATCAACCAAACGCACCGATTGCACCAGCGCAACCGTCACGCATAGCACCAGCGCAACCATTAAGGTCGCCCACAAGGTTTGCTTGAAGATATATTGGTTGATTTGTGACATCATCGCCAAATAAACACGCCAAATAAACACCGCCCAATAAAGCGGTTTGTTTTTTAATTTTTTAGATTGTAAAGCTCTCTCATCTTTGCTTATAGTAAATAATCACAAATAAAGCACGCATTTTTTTAAAGACTTATACGCCAATTACTGAATTTCATTCAAATAAACGCCAAACAAAACCTAAATTGATTTATTGAAACGCAGATGATCTATCCTGTTATTTTTGGCATTGAAGGCACGGCGCTTAACCCGCATGAACGGGATTTATTTCAAAACCATCCGCCCGCAGGCTATATTTTATTTGCGCGCAATATTGAAAGTTCGGCGCAATTAAAAATGCTGGTGGATTCGCTTGTAAAACTTGCCCCAGATCAGCCGCCGATGATTTTGATTGATCAAGAAGGGGGCAGGGTGCAGCGCATGCGCCCCCCCTTATTTCCAGATTGGCAGGCGGCGGGTGAATTTGCATCGCTTTATGATCAAGCCCCAGATTCTGCGCTTAATGCTTGCTATGACAGCAATTATCAAATGGCAAAATTACTGAAAGAACATGGCATCACCGTAAACTGCACGCCTGTGCTGGATATTGCGGTTGAGGGGGCAAGCGATATTGTGGGTGATCGCGCTTATGGGCAAGATTGGCAACAAATTCTTCCCCTAGCAAGCTGTGTGATGCAGGCGCATTTGGACGCGGGCATTACCCCTGTAATCAAGCATATTCCAGGCCATGGCCGCGCATTACAAGATTCACATTTTGATTTGCCCATCATTGATGCAAGTTTTGATGATTTGGCAGCAGAAGATTTTGAGATTTTCAAGCAAATCACTCAAAAATTCAAGAATCACCATGCGTTTCATGCGATGAGCGCACATGTGCTATTAACAGCAATTGATGCTGATCAGCCCATTACCCTATCAAAAACAGGGATTGAAACGATCATTCGCGGGCATATTGGGTATAAGGGCATGTTGATCAGCGATGATATTTGTATGAAGGCTTTATCTGCCAATCTTTCTGCAAGCGATATTGCGCTAAAAGCACTTGAGGCGGGCTGCGATTTGGTGCTGCATTGCAATGGAGATATACAAGAAATGACAGCTATTTTAACCATTCTATCAGCGTAAAAGCAGGGTGATGGCTTTTTGCATTAAGGTTGAAATGCCAAGCTGCTTGCGGTGATCTTGATCATAAAACCCGCCCGTTTCACTTTCAAAAGGCGATTTTTCAATTTCGATTCGATAAAGATGTAATGTTAAGGAAAAATGGGTAAAAATATGGGTAACAATTCCGCAATAATGATAATTGCCGATGCTGCTTGCCTGATCAATGCCAAGCTTTGTATAAAGCTGGATGCGTTGCTGCTGCGATAGAATTTTATGCTTATCTTGAGGCGCGCATTCAATCCATTTGGTCGTTGGAAGCCCATAAGTGCCGCCCAGCAACCCCGTTTTCGGGCGTTTATCAAGCCAAATCTGCCCATGCTTTAAATAACCAAATCCAACCCCCAGCCGATGGGGTTTGGGCGGTTTTGTCTTGCGCTTGGGCAGGCTTGCTTGGGTTTGATGCTGATATGCCAAACAGTTTATCTGCACAGGACATTCCCCGCATAAAGGATTTTTTGGTTTGCAAATCATCGCCCCCAAATCCATCATGGCTTGTGCATAATCGCCCGCGCGCGCATCAGGGGTTAAGGCTTGGGCGCGGGCTTTGATCGCCTGCGTATTTTCTTCAAGCAAAGCGTGATCATTATAAAGGCGGGTGATGATCCGTGCAATATTACCGTCAATGACGGCTGCGGGCTGGTCATAGGCAATCGCAGCAATCGCCGCAGCCGTATAATCGCCAATCCCTGGTAAGGCTTTAAGCGCATCCAGCGATGTTGGAAGCTTGCCTTGATGATCTTTGACCACCAAATCAGCAGCCCGCGCCATATTGCGCGCCCGCGCATAATAGCCAAGCCCTGCCCAGTGCGCCATCACTTCATCCAGCGGCGCAGCGGCAAAGCGTTCAAAATCGGGCCATTTTTGAATAAAAGCATGAAAATAGGGAATAACGGTTGCGACTTGGGTTTGTTGCAACATAAATTCAGATAAAAACACATGATAGGGATTTGGCAGCGCGTCTTTTGCGGCGCGCCACGGCAAAACACGCCCCTTTTCATCATACCAATGCAGCAGATGGGATTGGAAATGCTGGATATTATCGGCGTTTGATAAGGCTAAGCGCATCAGACCAGTTGATCACTTTCAATGAAATAAGCAAGCCAAAATAAAGCTTGAGCGCAAGTAAAATAAAAACGGCAAGCATGATCATTTGCCCGATATTGGGAAGCATAATATCCTTTACCAGCCATGATAACCCCCATAATCCAGCTGCCATCGCGATATTTGCAATTAAAATTCCAGCAAGTTTTTGCCTTAATGCCTGATCAACAAAGATCCAGCGGCGGCGTTTTAATAAAAACCCATATAGGCATAGGCTAAGCCATGCAACCAAGGATGAAGATAAGGCAATGCCTGCCGCACCGTAAAATTGCCCAAGCAGCATGGCAAGGGGAATGTTAAGCGCAACCGCCAGCATCGCAAGCCGCATCGGCGTTTTTGTGTCTTCATGGGCAAAAAATACACTGGCGCAGATTTTGATGATGATCGCGGGCGGCACAGATAATGCCATCATCATTGTAACATTTTGGGTTTGCGCTGCGTCAGCTTTGGTAAATGCGCCATGCAAAAACAAGGCATTGATGATGGGGGATGCCAAAATCATCAAGCCAATCATGGCGGGGAAGGATAGAATAATGCCCGTTTCAAGCGCGCGGCTGAAATTATAATCTTGCGCGGCTTGATCCTTATTCAATAATGCCTTGCCAAGCTTTGGCAACAGCGCCGTGCCAAGTGCAACCCCAATTAAACCAATCGGCAGCTGGCTAAGGCGATCGGCGTAATAAAGATAGGCGATTGCGCCTTGATCCAAGGTTGAAGCAATTTGGGTTGCAATCACCATATTAATTTGTAAAACGCCCATCCCGATAATGCCAGGCAGCATTAATTTATAAAATTGCTTTACTTCGGGGCTTAATCTTGGAAGCTGGCAATAATCAATCAGCCCTTGATTGGCGCAAGCAATGGTTAAGCTCATCAGCTGTAAAAAGCCTGCAAGGCTGATCGCAATCACCAATAATTTTGCGGTGCTAAGCCCCATGCTTTCTAGCAATTCAGGCTGCCATTCGCTTAGTAATAACGCCCCAATCATCATCACATTTAGCAAGATGGGCGCAGCAGCAGCTGCCCAAAATTTGCCATTTGCGTTTAAAATGCCGCCTTGAAAGGATGACAGCACCATAAATCCCAAATAGGGAAAGGAAAATAAGGCAAGCATGGCGGTGGTTTTAAGCAATTCGGGGCGATCCGCAAAGCCAGGGGCTAGCCCCAGCACGACTTGCGGCATGAATAGCATCAATATGCTTGAAAACATAACGCATAAAATCAGCAGCCAGCCAAATAAAACCCCTGAAAATTGCCGCGCCATTTGCGCGCCTTGTTCATGGCGCACACGGTTATAAACAGGCACAATCGCAGCAAGCAGCGCGCCATCTGCAAATAACCGCCTAAAAAGATTTGGCAAGCGAAAGGCAACCATAAAAGCTTCAGCAAGCGGGGTTGCGCCAAGGATATTGGCAAGTAAAATATCGCGGGCAAAGCCTAGAATTCTGGACATTAAAGTCCAAAAGGCAAAAATACCTGCCGATTTAATGATTTTATTCATGCAATGGACGGGATGTAATGGATTAAAAGAAGCGCAAGGATTTTAAGCCCATTAATGCGATAATAATAAGGGGACATCGCTGTGGGATATAACCCATCTGGTCGCGCTGCCAATCAAGCGATCCAAAATGCCATGATGCCCATAAGCGCCCATGATGATTGCATCCACCTTATGATGATCGGCAATTTCCAGAATTTCATCCCCTGCGTGACCTTGCATATCATGGTTTAAAATTTTAATGTTTGAAACGCCATGGCGCGCCAAATAAGCGTCAATCGCGTCCAGATTTGCGGATTGCTTATCAATCCCGCCCTCTACCAGCAGCACCTTATCTGCTTTTTGGACAAATTCCATATAATCACGAATGGCGCGAATGGATTGCGCCGAATAATTCCAAGCAATTAAGATATTTTTAACCCCATCAAAGCTAAAGCTTTCAATGTTTGCGGGCAACATTAAAACAGGCCCGCCCGCTTTCATAATTAATTCTTCGACAAAATTATGCAGCAAGCGATCTTCCAAATGATTAAATTGTACCCTGCCAACAATGGTTAAATCAACATGATGCACCACCGCAAGCAGCGATTCTAAATGATCTTCATGGTCAAAAACCCATTCAAAGGAAATATCATTTTGACCGCAAATATCCTTTACTTGCTGGTGCATTTCATCTTGCTTTTTAACCGCAAGCTTTTTGCTTTCTGCCAAATAAGACAGACTAGCCCCGCGTCCCTCGATACCAGATGGCAAATGAACAGGATGCGCCACATATAAACAGACCAAATGCCCATCAAGCGATTTCGTTAAATTTGCTGCAATATTAAGTCGATTTAAGCTGTCGGCTTCGGGGGTTAAATGCACAAGTAAGGTTTTGATTGCCACAATTATTTTCCTTTAAAGCTGCGTTCTTTTACAAAAAATTATCATTAGAAACATATCATTAAAAGCACGCGATTGCAAAAGCAAAGAAAAGATCATTTTCAAGGGAATATTTTTATATTTACAATTTTAAGA
>JBGCED010000111.1:0-7552 GCA_045106055.1 Alphaproteobacteria bacterium | reverse complement strand
ATAAGACCAAATGTTTTGGAAATGGTGGCAATTTGATCCAGCGTAAATCCCAAATCATCATAAAAAATATTTGCGCTGGTTCCCATGATAATATCTGGGGCGCGGTAAAGACCAATCGCACATAGGATCAGCAGCGCATTTACCAGCGAATAGCGGCTGAAAAATTCCTTTACAGGCATGACATAGCCTTTGGAAAATAATTGCTTGGGCGCAATGTTAAGCAAGATAAACCACGCAAACATTAATCCGCCCGCAATAAGCGCAATGGTAAGCCTTACAAATTCTATTGCCAAAGTCATATAGCGCGAAGGATCGCCAAAATCAATGCGCCCAAAATAACGAAATACCAGAATTAGCACGCCAGCAGCAACCACAAAGCTTAACACAAAACGCATATAGTCGCGATTTGGAAACGAATCGCCGCTGTTATTTTCTAATGATGGTGCAGGTTCTTTGATAAAGAAAACCGCAACCATGGGCAGCAACATCACCGCAGCCATGGATAAATAACCAAGCTTCCACGCACCATATTCATAAATTTCCGCATTGGTTTGCTGCGCAGATACCAACCATAATAACCCCGCGCCTGATATAATCATCGCCAAGCGATAGCCCGCAATATAGCTTGCAGCCAGCAAGCCTTGCAATTTAGGATCCGCACATTCAATCCGATAGGCATCAATCACAATATCTTGGGTTGCCGATGAAAAGCCCAGCATCACCGCAAATAATGCCATCCATAATAAATTATATTGCGGGTCAATGCTTGCCATGCCAATCATCGCAAGCATCACCGCGCATTGCGATACCAGCATCCAGCCGCGCCGCTGCCCCAGCATCCTGCCAAGCACAGGAAAAGGCACGCGATCAATCAGCGGCGCCCATATATATTTAAAGCCATAGCCAAGCGCAGCCCAGCTGAAAAAGGTAATTTCTGATTTTGAAACACCCGCTTGCTTTAACCATAAGGAAAGCGATGAAAAAATCATTAATAATGGCAGCCCCGCCCCCAGCCCAAGCACAAATAGCCCCGCAATCTTTGGGGTTAATAGCGGTTTAAGGGTTTGGGACAAGAATCTTTCAATATTTATTGACAGCATATTTTCACTCTTAAAGACAGATCAAGCTTGGCATCAGCATCAAATTTAGATTTAATTTGTATTTTATGCAATAATCATGCTAATTAGCATTATACACTAAAAACAATGCCATAGGCGCTCTTGCAAAGGATCATAAACAAGTGCATAATCCTGATGATGATAAAGCCAAAGCGCGCATTTATCCGGATCGCCAAAGCGCGTCTTTCAAAGCGTTGCCGCCGCGCGGGGCAAGCATTGTTGCGCCTTCATCACAATCACCTGAAGCAGAGAATATATCCGATGAGGCTGCGCTGCCCGATAAATTATATCCACTGCCAGAAAAGCCCATTCGCATCCCCGCCCCGCCGCCGCGCCAGAATTTTGGTACAGAATCTATCGCTGCGAATTCCCCCCTTGATATTGCCCCGCCTGTATCTGCCCAGCCTGTATCTGCCCCGCCTGTATCTGAATCGCCGCCTGATCATAGGTCGTCGCAGGCAATTCAGCATGTCATGTCAGATGTGCGCGTCCAAATTGAACAAAGCATTAAACAGCCTGTATCTGCGCCGCCTCCTGTTGCTTATCGAAGCGATGAAGCGCGCGATCACAAGGCAAATCATCCTGTAATAAACACCCCAAAAGCAACCGATTCAACAGCCATAAATTCAGCATTGAATGATCATTGGGGCGAAGGGCTATGGGCTGTTTCGTTGGGCAAGAAATACAAAAAGCGCCCTGTGCTGCATGATGTATCCTTGCATATCCAGCGCGGAGAGGCGGTTGGCTTGCTGGGGCCAAATGGCGCAGGCAAAACAACCAGCTTTTATATTATCTCTGGCTTAATCGGAGCGGATAGAGGCGAAGTTTACCTAGACGGTGTCAATGTTACCAAATTGCCAATGTATCGCCGCGCGCGGCTGGGGGTGGGGTATTTGCCGCAAGAGCCTTCTATTTTTCGCGGGCTTACCGTCAGCCAAAACATCATGGCAGTGCTTGAAGCATTAGAGCCGGTGAAATCAAAGCGCGAAGCAATGCTGGATGAATTGCTTGCTGAATTTTCTATCCAGCATTTACGCGATTCGCCCGCAGTTGCGCTATCGGGCGGCGAGCGTAGGCGGCTTGAAATTGCGCGCGCGCTTGCAGGTCAGCCGCATTTTATCCTGCTGGATGAGCCTTTGGCGGGCATTGACCCCATCTCTGTGCGCGACATTCGCGATCTGGTTGGGCATTTAAAGCAGCGCGGCATCGGCGTATTGATTACCGATCATAATGTGCGCGATACGCTGGAAATTGTGGATCGCGCCTATATCCTGCATGATGGGGCGGTGCTAAAAGAGGGAAACCCCCAAGAAATTATCGAGGATGAAGTGGTGCAACGCGTTTATCTTGGCGATCAATTTCGCTTAAACCGCCAAGGCAGTAAGGGTTAGAATCATGGCAATCGGGCCAAGGCTGGATTTAAAACAAACCCAAAATTTGGTGATGACACCGCAGCTGCAGCAAGCGATCAAGCTGCTGCAATATTCAGCGCAAGAAATTAATGATTTTGTGGATCAAGAATTAGACAGCAACCCGCTGCTTGAACGCAAAGAGCAAAAAGATCAAAATGATCTTACCCCCAAAACCATAGACCATGATCCAAGCCATGATTCTTCTTCTGAAACGGTGCAAATGGGCGAAGCCCAAGATAGTGCTGATTATTTAAACGATAACAGGCTGGGCAGCGATGAAGCGGCAAGCCCGCTGGATGGCGATTTTTCAAATAATTATGATGGCGATATTGCTGGTGCAGGCGCAATTACAGAATCCTTTGACAGCAGCATTAATTATGGCGCATCAGGGGGAAATTTTGATGATGATGAAGATTTCAATCAAAATCGCTATTTATCAAAGCCTGAAAGCTTGCGCGATCATTTGGTGGATCAGCTGGGGACGGCATTTAATGACCCGATTGAGCGGGCAATCGCGCTTTATTTGATTGATCATATTGAGCCAACAGGCTGGCTGGGCATTGAATGCGATGCTGCCGCCAAAGCTTTGGGCGTTACGGGCGATACCATAAAAATAATTTTAAAGAAATGCCAGCAATTTGACCCGCCTGGCGTGTTTGCGCGTTCCTTGCGGGAATGTTTAAGATTGCAATTAATGGATAAGAATCGCTATGATCCTGCCATGAAATTACTGCTTAGCAATTTGGGCGTTGTCGCGCAGCGTGATTGGAAGAAATTGCAACGCCTATGCCAAGTGAGCCGCGAAGATTTGGTTGAAATGATTCACGAAATAAGGCAGCTAAACCCAAAGCCTGGCACCAAATTTGACTTTGATCCGGCGCAAGGGGTTGAACCTGATGTGCTGATTCATCAAGCCGAAAATGGCGAATTTTTTATTGAACTTAATCCTGCAACTGTGCCGCGCTTGATTGTCAATGATCGCCTATTTACCAAGGTGAATTTGGATAAAAAAAGCGATGGTGCAACCAAAGAATATATTCAGCAGCAGAAGCAAAATGCAAGCTGGCTGGTAAAAAGCTTGCGTCAACGCGCCGAAACCATTTTAAAAGTTACCGAAGAGATTGTGCGCCAGCAATCTGGATTTTTTTATTTTGGCATTTCCTATTTGCGCCCGCTTGTGCTGCGCGAAGTTGCAGCCGCGATTGAAATGCATGAAAGCACGGTAAGCCGTGTCACCAACCATAAATATCTATATTGTTCGCGCGGCATGTTTGAATTAAAATATTTCTTTAGCGCAACCATTGCAGGATCAGATGGCGATAGCCATTCGGCAGAAGCGGTGCGCCACCGCATCAAGGCACTGATTGACGCTGAACCCGCGCAAAAGATTCTATCGGATGATCGGCTGGTTGATCTTTTAAAACAAGAAGGGGTTGATCTTGCACGGCGCACCGTTGCCAAATATCGGGAGGCAATGGGCATTCCATCTTCCGTCCAGCGCCGCCGCCAAAAACAAGCAGAAAAGCTTGAATGATCAACAGAGTCTTTGAAAATGACGATGCTTAATTAAGTCAAGCGCGATCGATTTGGTTTTGTTTGGATGCCTTCACTCATATTCTTTTATGTTGTGAGTTTCAATCGCGGCGATCACTAGGCTTGCGGGGATCATTGGGCTTGCGGCGATGTTCGCGGCTGTAATTGCGATATTGGCGGGGCAAATGGGATCGCAACATTAAAATCAATTCATCGCGCTCTAGGGTTTGAATTGCATCACCCAGCAAGATAAAAACTTTATCATGCGCGGTGATCGCATCGCCTCTGATCTGGGTCAGGGCTGTTTTCAGCTGCGCCCTTGTGTCTTGATCAAGCGGGGTATCAGCCATGATTAATTCATAAAAATCGCGCCATGCTTGTCGCTGCGATGCCAAATATTTTGGCAAATCAGTCGTTTGGTTTTTAACCAGCCCATCAACGCGATCATTGCCTGTAAGTTTCCATGGCGCATTGGCAATATTCGCCGTTGGGGAAGTGTGTGGAGAATAATGGTGATGAAAGAACGAAGATCCAGCCCATGCCATTAAAAATATATTAAGCATCACAGAACCAAATAGCACCCAGCGCAACCTGTTGCCAAGCGGTGTGCGTTGCCCTGTTTGGCGGCGATCCTTTGGCATATCCCCAAAATCAGGATTACGAGAATCAGGATTAACTGGATCGGGATGCTCTGGATTATTATGTGGATTACCCATTTTTTTGCCCTTGCGCTGCTGCAGCTTTTTAAATTAAGGAAGGTCTTCAATGTCACTGGGGCTAAGCGGTAGCTGATCCCAATAGGTTTCTAAGGTTGAAAGTTCAATCGCCTCTCCATTTGTAAAAAATGTATAATCAACCGCGACCAAATCGCTGCTGATGCCGCCCATCAATATTCCCAAAAGCATGCTGGCAGCAAGACCAGCAGCAAGCGCCATAGGAGAAGCCAGCGACTGTTTGAGCCCCAAGGCTTCAACCAGATGATCAAGCTTGCTGCTTATGGGGTTTGATTGCTGTAAATGCTGGGCGCACAGCCAATGCGGGGGGCTTGATTCTTGTATCCATTTGGGGGCGGGCGCATTTAGCCCTGTATCATTAGCAGGATAGTGTTTGAATATTTTGGTCATAATGTTACCTCCTTATAAACAGAAGACAGTTTGGTTTTTAGCTTTGCCCGCGCGCGGCGCAGCAAGGATTCTGCGGCATCTTCACTGATTTCAAGCATTACCCCAATTTCAAACGCATTAAGCCGTTCATAATGGCTTAGGGTAATTGCAAGTCTTTGCCGGTCATTTAAGCTTGCAAGCGCATCGTGAATTTGATCGCTTAGCCTTTTATCATAAAGCATCTGATCAACGGGCTTTTCATCCGCATGGTTCGTTATTGTGTCAAAATCATCCGATAAAGGTTGCAAGCGATGATGTTTGCGCAGATGATCAATCGCAAGATTCCGAATAACTGTTCGCAGCCAGCCATAGGCCTTGTCGCGGTCCAGCGTTGACAAACGATCCCAAGCCCGCAAAAATGCGGTTTGCACGATGTCTTCTGCGGTGCTTTGATTTCCCACCAATTGCCAAGCAAATAACATAAGATCCCGCCACCTTGTCTGCACTAATGTATCAAAGCTGGCTGGATCAAGCTTGTTTCCTTGTAAAATTCCAGCCAGCTTTTTAAGCATATTACGAACACACTTTAGGGATGGTTAAGCGCTATGAACGCTGATTGATCAGGGATTGCAGCTGATCCAATTCTGGAATGGATAGCTGACCATCGCCATCTTGATCAAATTTGGCAAGCAAATAGCGAAAGCGTTTGTTGGTGCGTTTATTCATGCCGATTTGACCCATATGATTAAGTTCATGCGCTTCAAATTCGGATTTTTGGATGGTTCCATCCTTATCTTGATCAATATAATCAAAGGCAATGGCGCGCATTGCAACTTGCATCTCGTTTGCGGTTAAGCCTTGTGATTGATCTTGATCATAATCGGCAAGCAAATTGGTTAGGAAGCTGCTGCGCTCCTGCTCGTCCATCACGCCATCTTGATTGCTATCGACGATTGCTTCAAACAGATCCTGCATATGGGCGCGCCCATTGTGATCTTGCTTGTTGCGATAATTATTCTTTACGGATCTATGATGTTCATCATGGTGGCCTGAACGATAATCGCGGCCATTCATATCCCCATCATCGGCAAAGCCTGGGGGCAGTCCTGCAATGATGCCAGCGATGGCAGCAACCGCAACCGCCGATGGAATCAGCCCATACCATAAAGCTTTTTTATTCAATAAGTTACGCGGTGCGCTATAGTGATGATCACTGTTTTTAGGATTAGAATCTGTTTGATTATCCATATTATCTTGATTGGTCATTTTTTAAACTCCGTTTTTGTTTTCCATACTCATAATACGCATGAAGTTCTAAGATTCCGTTGTTTTTTTTAAATTTTTATGCGATCGGGTGCGCTTAGCACCATAAAGCGTTCCCCGCGTGCGCGTCCAATCAAGGTCAGGTTTGCTTTTCTTGCAAGTTCAACCCCAAAAGCGGTAAAGCCAGAGCGAGATACCACAATTGGAATATCCATCAATACGCTTTTAATGACCATTTCAGAAGTTAGCCTGCCCGTTGTGTAAAGGATTTTATCATCGCCTGAAATATGATTGATCGCCATATAGCCTGCAATTTTATCAACGGCATTATGCCGCCCGACATCTTCCATATAGACAAGCGGGCGGTCATGGCTTGCCAGCACACAGCCATGAATTGCCCCCACTTCCAAATAAAGTGATGGGGTTAAGGCGATGATTTTAATCAGATTATATAATTTTACTTTATCAAGCTGCTGATTTTCATCCAAGGGGATTTGTATTTTGTCAAAATCATCCATCACATCGCCAAATAAAGTGCCTTGGGCGCAGCCAGAAGTATGAATTTTCTTTTTTAATTTTTGTTCATAATCGCTGGGGGAGTCGGTTCGAACCACGACCAACGATAATTCATCATCATATTCAACCGCCGTGATTCGTTCATGGGGTTTTAACATGCGCTGATTATGCAAATAACCCACCGCCAGATATTCTGGATAATCGCCAATCGTCATATTGGTGATGATTTCCTGCCCATTTAAAAATAAGCTAATGGCGCGTTCATGGATAATGTTTAAATTAAGGGAATTGCCGTGATGATCCATGCCTTTTATTGATGATTTAAGGCGATGATCTGTTAAATTGGGCGGGATCACCCAGTCATTCGCAGCAAAGTCATTTGCAGCAAATGCTTGATGGTCTTTATGGGCTTTGCCTGTCATGTTACTTCATGCACAATCACAATGGGGCGCATCCCGTTTAAGCTTGAAAAATGGCGGCGCACCGCGCGGCGCACCCGCTCGCCAAGGGCAAGCCCTTGTTCTGTTTCCATTGCGGCGTGATGGTTTGATCTTGTGCTTTTACGCGGGGAGCGTTTATCCTCAACATGACGCTGTGCGCGTTTGCC
>JBGCED010000110.1:0-2890 GCA_045106055.1 Alphaproteobacteria bacterium | reverse complement strand
ATAATCAATGAAATTACCGCCGCCAGCTTCCGCAAGAACCTTGGTAATCGCAGCCGTTAGCGTCGTTTTGCCGTGATCAACATGACCGATTGTGCCAATGTTGCAATGCGGTTTATTGCGTGTAAATTTTTCCTTAGCCATAATCTCTATCTCCGTATCTTAAAATCAAAGGGCGTAAAATTAAAAAGCGTGATTTTTAATGAACCATAATTGATGCGATGCAATTTTGAAGCATACATTTAAAGCCCTTTAAGCCCGCTGTCAATATAGAAGTGCTTTATATATGGTTAAGCAGCTTTAAAAATTTAAGCGGTGGGGATGCGGTTGCCATCGGCGTTAAAAACATGCAATTTATCAGAATCAATCTTTAATGCGATCGTGTCATGGCGCAAATGGCTGGCATCGCCTACTAATTTTGCGATAAAGCTGGGGCAGGGGGCGTAATCACGAAAATGAAACAGGGTAACCTCCCCCAATCGCTCTTCTAGGGAAATGGTGGATGATAAAAAGCAGTTTTGATCCCCTGCATCGCATTCAAGGCAATCTTCGGGGCGAATGCCAATTTGAACCGCATCCCCAACCGCGCCTGCTTGAATGGAACATTGAATTTTTTGTTGGTTGGAAAGGGCAATCACGCCGTCATCACCAATGGCTTCAATTACCCCCGCCAGCATATTCATTGCGGGCGATCCGATAAATTGCGCGACAAAAATATTATTGGGGCGATGATAAAGTTCCATCGGGCTGCCAACCTGTTCAATTCGCCCGCCATTTAACACGACGATGCGGTCTGCAAGCGTCATTGCTTCCACCTGATCATGGGTCACATAAATCATTGTGGTTTTAGGCAGACTTTCTTTTAATTGTGATATTTCAATGCGGGTTGCAACCCGCAGCGCGGCATCCAAATTGGATAAAGGCTCATCAAATAAGAAAATACGCGGATTGCGAACGATGGCGCGCCCAATTGCCACGCGCTGGCGTTGTCCGCCTGATAGTGCTTTTGGCAACCGTTCTAAATAGGGTTCAAGCTGTAACATTCTGGCAGCTTCAAGAATTGCATTATGAATGGCTTGTTTTCCCTTTTGGGCAAGCTTTAAGCCAAATGCCATATTTTCATAAACACTCATATGCGGATAAAGCGCATAGGATTGAAAAACCATTGATATGCCGCGCTTGGAGGGCGGGGCATCATTCATCACTTCTGCATCAATTTCAAGTGTGCCTTTTGTGATGGTTTCAAGCCCCGCAATGATCCGCAGCAAAGTTGATTTTCCGCAGCCAGAAGGTCCAACGAACACCACAAATTCCCCCTCATCAATCGCCAGATTAACATCATGCAAGATTTCAACAGTGCCGTATGATTTACAAAGATTGCTTAGGCGAAGTGCGGTCATGGCGTGTTACCTTAAAGATAGATCATGGGTTGGAGGCAAGATAAAAGCTTGCGTGATGGGCAGGCAAGCAAGCGGTTTGCGTTTCATTATCATAATGAATTTCAGCAAAAGGTGATGGCAAACAAGCCCAGCTGCGCGGCTGTTGTGAAGTGATTTGCGGCAGGGTAAAATCAAGCGGCGCAGCATTGAAATTCAAAACAACCGCCAGCTGTTGATCATCTGTTTTGCGTTCAATGATGATCCCCGCCTGCTGCCCTTGTTTGTTTTTCAAGGCGTGAAGCTGCCATTCGCCATCAATTAAAGCGGGATTATCTTTTCTGAATTTCAGCATAGCCTTATAGAAATTCAGCAAGGATTGAGGGTCATTGATCTGGCTTGCAACGGATTTTTTTGCATGCGATTCTGGAATCGGCAGCCATGGTTTTACGCCAGCATCGGTAAAATCGGCATGCGGGGCATCGGTCCACACCATCGGGGTGCGGCAACCATCGCGCCCTTTAAATTCAGGCCAAAATTCAATGCCATAAGGGTCTTGTAAATCTTCAAATTCAACGCTTACTTCTTCCAAGCCCAATTCTTCGCCTTGATAAAGGCAAAGCGAACCTTTTAAGGATATGAATAAAGCCAAAGATAATCTAAGCTGATCATCATTTAAGTCCCAGCGCGTTTTATGGCGTTTTGTGTCATGGTTTGAAAAGGCAAAACACGCCCAGCCCTGCTTGATTTTTTGATCAAAGGCTTGCAGATTATCCCAAACATAGGCTTGGGTTAAGCCATTGCCCGTTAAAAATTCAAACGCATAGCACATATGCATTCGATCCTTACCGCTTGTATATTGTTCGGTTAATTCAAGCCCCGATTGTGCGTCCCCAACCTCGCCCACGCATGCGACCCCATCATATTGATCAGTTAGGGCGCGCAAACGGCTTAAAAATGCAATATTTTCAGGCTGGTTTTTGCTGTAAAGATGCTGCTGATGATTATAAGGATTAACCGATGGTGCAATCGTGCTGTTGCGCTGATCAAGCGGCAGCGCGGGATTATCACGCAATAATTTATCATGGAAATAAAAATTGATCGTATCCAAGCGAAAGCCATCCACGCCGCGATCAAGCCAGAATTTCATTTCATCCAGCAGCGCATCTTGAACTTCCAAATTGTGGAAATTAAAATCAGGCTGGCTGGTAAGGAAATTATGCAAATAATATTGTTCCCTGCGCCCATCCCATTGCCAAGCAGTTCCCCCAAAGACGGATGGCCAATTATTGGGCGGTGTGCCATCAGGTTTAGCATCCGCCCACACATACCAATCCGCCTTGGGATTGGTTTTATTTGAACGGCTAAGCTTAAACCATTCATGCTGGTCTGAACTGTGAGAGATTACTTGATCAATGATCAGTTTCATGCCCAATTTATGAGTTTGGGCAACCAGCTGATCAAATTCATCCAGCGTGCCAAATAAAGGATCTATGGCGCGATAATCCGAGACATCA
>JBGCED010000109.1:0-14266 GCA_045106055.1 Alphaproteobacteria bacterium | reverse complement strand
CGCTGCACTAGCATTTTAGCAAAAGTGGACTTTTTTATTTGCGCTCACCTAGGTGATGCACGCGGTTTTGCGTTTAAAAATGCGATAAAATAAAATAGCAGCGACCCGCAGTCGCGGGCTTGAAAAATGCAGTCGCGCTTGAAGCTGTTTACGCACTCACACGCCGTGCAGGCTTACGCCGAACTATCGGCGGCGCTCAGTCGCGCTTGAAACTGTTTACGCACTCACACGCCGTGCAGGCTTACATCGCACTGGCGATGGCGCACGCTTGTGCGCTTTAAATGCTGCGCGTTGTTTTTTGCGATATCATCACCCTTCGGCGATGTCTATGAAAAGGGATGCAAGCTGGGCGGGCATGCTTAGCATCGGTTCATGGGCGCTTGTAAGTGAATGAAGGCATATATCATGGGCAGATTGCGCCATATCATCATAAATTGCTTGCCCCAAAGCGGGGACAAGCGCTTGATCGTGGCTGCAAATCACATGATGATTGGGAATAAGGTGAAACGCATCGCTAAAAACAGGCTGTTCGCGGTAAATGCTGGCGGGCGCATCAGGGGTAAGCCTTTCAACCATATTTGACCAGCTTTGATCGTCAATATCGGCAGCAAGCGCCTGTTTTATTTTTGCTTGATATTCAGCATCAAACCAACGCGGATTAATCCGCAGCGCGCCAATTTTCTTGGGATTGCCCAGATAAAGGCTGGATAGCAGCGAATCTTGCTGCTGCGCTTCCAGCTTTAAATAATCCATGGCGGATCGCTGCGCAGTTGGCGTAATTGCCGCAAGATAGACCAATTTTGATATTTTTTCAGGCGCAGCGCATCCCGCAAAACTTAATGGCATCCCGCCCATGGAATGCCCAACCACCACCACCTGCTTAGGATCAAGCGCCCATGCTTGATCAATCGCTTGCAGCGTGCAATCGGTTAAATCCTGCATGGTAATCTTTGCTGTTGCGGAAGGTTCTTGGATAAATTTATCCATATCAAAATCAAGCTGTTGATGGCTTGCGGGCAGGCTTGCCTTAAACCCAGATTGCGGCAGATCGGGCGCAATCGAGACATAGCCTTGTTTCAGCAATTCATCCTGCACAAAATGCCACGCCCAGCCCCCATGCCATGATCCATGAATAAGGACAAAAATTGTATCTTTTAAGGTCATATTTATGTTCCTTTAACGGTTTTCTATTTCAATAAATTAGGCAAAAACAACACAATTTGCGGGAATGCAATCAGCCCCGCAATGGTCAGCGCATCGGCAACAAAAAACGGGCTTGTGCCGCGAAATACCTGCTGCACCGATATGTCAGGGCGCACCCCAGCCACAATAAAACAATTCAAGCCTATTGGCGGGGTGATCAAACATAATTCTGCCATTTTAACAACAATAATCCCAAACCAGATGGAAAGGCTAAGCGCATCCATGCCAAACGCGCTTTGGGCAGCCGTGACATCTGCCCCGCCATTTAACGCAATGATCGCAGGATAGACAATCGGCAAGGTTAGCACCAGCATCCCGATCGCATCCATAAACATGCCCAATATGGCATAGCATAACAGAATCATAATCAGGCTGATCATTGGGCTTTGATCCAAGGATGATAGCCATAGCGAAAATGCACCTGGCAAATCGGCAAAGCCCAAAAATCGCACATAAATTAATACGCCCCAAATCACCGCAAAGATCATCACTGATAATTTTGCGGTTTCCAATAATGCTTCTTTAAATTCCTTCCAGCGCATCCCGCGCGCCAATGCCAGCAAAAAGATGATAAATGCCCCAATCGCACCGCCTTCGGTCGGCGTGCCAAACGCATCCCCGCCAAAGGGGTTATAAATAAAGCTGATAATGATTAAAATCACCGCAAAAATCGGCAATGCCCCTGGCAGCGATTGAAAGCGCTCGCGCCAGCTATAGCCTGTAACAGGTGGGCCAAGCCCCTTCCAAAAGGATGCCATCCCAATCACCAACGCGGCATAAACCAAAGCTGAAAACGCCCCAGGCAAAAAGCCCGCCAGCAGCAAACGCCCCACATCCTGTTCAACAATAATCGCATAAATCACCAAAATCGCAGAAGGCGGGATCAGCGATGCCAATGTGCCTGACGCTGCCACCACCCCCGCCGCAAAGCTTTTTGCATAATTGACCCGTAGCATTTCAGGGATCGCAACCCGCGCAAACACCGCAGAGGTTGCAACCGATGCACCAGAAACAGCAGCAAAGCCCGCCGATGCAAACACCGTTGCAACGCCAAGCCCGCCTGGCAGCCACCCAACCCAGCATTTGGCAGCTTTGAATAATGCCTTGGTAAGCCCCGCATGATATGCCAAGAAACCAATTAAAATAAAGGTTGGAATAAGCGATAATGCTTGGCTGGATATTTTGGAATGCGGCACTTGCCCTGCGGTCTTAACCGCAACCTCAATCGCCCAGAAAAACTGATCGCCATCATAGCCGCGCTTTGCCCAGAATATCCAGATAAGCCCCACCAGCCCGCAAAATGCAGCCGCAAAGGCAACGCGCATCCCCAGCACGACCAGAATAAGCAGCAAGCCTGTTACCATTAAGCCAATTTGCAATGTCGTCATAAATCACCAGCATTCAAGGTTAAATTTTTATGTTGAAATATAAGCATTCACTTTTATGAAGCTTTTACGCCAAACAATCAACCATTTGGCGCGATATTATCGCTGCGATAGCGAATAAGCGCGGATAAGGGGACAAGTGCAATCCGCTGCGCCGCTAAATTACGATACCATTCGCGCAAACGCTGCACATTATTTGGATATGCGCTTACCCCAATTAAATAGCTGCCTTTGGTCGTTGCCTCAATCTCGGCATTTAATAATTGCTGCATAAAGCTGGTACGGCTTAGGGCTTGATCCAGCATTAAATCAAATGATGCCAAGGGAACGGCTTGCGCTCTTAAGCTGTTTTGAAATTCCGACGCAGCTTGATCCATCAGCGTTACAGCAAGCCCGCGCCCCGCAAGATCGGATAATAGGGTTGCCAGCTGCGCTGTTTGATCCTTAAACACGCCGCCATCTTGGATGATCAGGCTGGAATAGCCTGTCATGCGCGACAATACCCATTTTAAACGCTCCAAATTTTCAGTTGCATCAAGCCCGCGCACCAGTGAATTTGGCCCTGAATCGCTTAAAGGATAATCCTTGGGCTGTATCGGTAAAAACAACGCGGTTTCATGGCCATTGCGGCGGGCTTGCCCTGCCCAATCGGCAACATTCTTGCCGTAAGGCACAAAGCCCAAGGTTACATCCCCTGGCAGCTTCAAGGCAAGTTCATTCATCATCTGGTTCATGCCAAGGTTAAGCATCACCACGGCAATTGGCACAAAACCATCTGGAATGGATGCAGGGCGTGCATAAAGTTCAAACGGCGTTTGACCCAGCGCGCCCTTAACGGGCAGAACGGCATTTTGATAGGATTCGCTAACATCCAAAATTGGGGCTTGGGTTAGCCGATTGGCAAATTGATCTTGAATATCCCCGCCGATTAAGGCAACTTCTTCGGTGCTGCCATATTCAATCGGGGATTGTCTGGAAATGCTCACCCGCCCATCTTGATTGTTATTTTGGGCTAATTCCTGGCGGGGTTCAGCCGCTGGGGAAGCCGTTTGCGGATCAGCCGCTGGTGCTAAGGCTTCATCTTGTGCCAATTCATTTGCTTGTGCGTCAGCAGATGCTTCTGCGGTTGATGTTTCTTCTGCGGCGGGTGTTTCTTCTGCAATTGGCGTTGTTTCGCGCACGATCTCTATTCTGGCGGGATCAATATAAACGCTGGGGCGATTGGCAAGCTGTTCTTCCATGGTTGGCACATGCCCAAAAAAAGCGTAAAGTCCCAAGCCAACAACAAAGACAAACACCCCGCCATAAAGGCATAATAAGATCATATTGGCGGGCTTATCAATAAAGGTGCGCTCCCACCAGCTGCGCTCTTCTATTTCAAAACGGTTTAGAAAATCTGGGTCAAAAACAGCGTCCGCATCATCGGAGCTGGCAACCATGCTAACGATTGGATCTTCTTCAAGCAGCAGCTGCGCTTGGGTTTTATTGCCCGATTCAGAATCTGCGGACTCTTTGTCTAGAAATGGTGATATGGCATCAAAATCATCTGCTGAATCAGGCGCGGATGCTGATTGTTCAGCCGAAGCAGAATCCGAATTTTGCGGGGAATTAATAATATTGCCATTAATATCTTCATCTACCGCAAGCGTGCGACTGCCCAAGGTTTGACGATCGGATGGCGGTATGGACATGATAGAGCATCACCCTTTAGCGCAGCTTCAAATGAACAAAATAGAAAAGCTGCTTTAACAATTTATGTTGGCGCGTTCTTAATCTAGCCTTGTTGAACAATAGAAATGGCTTTCATAACATCTAATGCGCGCTGAAGCTGATAATCCTGATCATCCGTGCTTGAATTATTTGCGGCATCAGAATCCTCTTGTTTTGGTTCAACTTCATCAACATTAATGATTGCGCCAGGCAAATCGCGTTCCGCAATTTCACCAGGATTTTCCAAAACCTCTAATTTTGCTGTTGGCACATAGATATCAGGCACAATCCCTGTGCCTTGAATGGATTTGCCGCTTGGCGTATAATAAAGCTGGGTTGTTAATTTCAATGCTGCGCCATCATTGGATAAAGGAATCATGGTTTGCACCGATCCCTTACCAAATGATTTTGTGCCAAGAATAATTGCGCGGCGATGGTCTTGCAGCGCGCCTGCAACAATTTCAGACGCTGAAGCCGATCCGCCATTAATCAACACAATCAAGGGCAAACCATCGGTTAAATCACCTTTTTGGGCTTGAAAACGCTGTGTATCTTGATTGTTGCGTCCGCGCGTTGACACGATCTCTCCGCGATCTAGGAACACATCAGAGATCGATACAGCTTGATCTAATAACCCCCCTGGATTATTACGCATATCAATGATATAGCCCGTAATTTTGTTATCTTCCTCGCCCTCATATTTGCGTTTAAGTTGTCTGACCGCATTTATAACCCCAGATTCTGCGTTGCCGTTAAACCGATTAATTTGTAAATAGCCCACATCGCCCTCCATGCGAAAGCGCACAGATTTAATTCGAATATGATCGCGAATAATCGTCACTTCAAAGCGTTCTTTTTCGCCGCGCATGATGGTAAGGGTAATGGGTTCGCCCACCTTGCCGCGCATTAAATCAACCGCATCCGAAAGGCTCATCCCATTTACAATATTGCCGTCAATTTCAATGATCAAATCATTGGATTTGATGTTTGCCTTGGATGCAGGGGTGCCATTAATCGGGCTTACCACCTTAACCGCGCCTGAGGCTTCATCCAAAGTAACCTCGATCCCAAGTCCGCCAAATTCACCGCGCGAATCCGTTTTAAGATCAGAAAAACGATCTTCATTCAAATAGACAGAATGCGGATCAAGCGAGCGCAGCATCCCACCAATCGCAGCCTCAATTAAGGCTTTATCGCTTTTTTCCGTGACATATTCCTTGCGCACCCGCTCTAGTGCTTCGCCAAATAATTCAAGATATTCCAAGGTTTCTTCTGGATCGCTTTCAGCCTTAACATGGTTTGCTGGCGCAATCAGCACCAAGGCAAAACACCCGAATAATAGCGATTTGATGCTTGAATAAAGGTTGAGCTGAAATAAAGACATGCCAGATTGTTCCTAATCTTATAAAATGAAGCTATTTATTAACTTGGACTTATAATTGAATTTCTACAATAGTTAAATCCCAATCTTACAAAAAATTAAGCTTTATTCTGCTTTTTTTATGTTATGGTCTGTTAAATGTTTAAACTCATTGAAGGATTTTAAAAACCAATGCAAAAAATCAATCATTTACGCCGAAAATTGCTGCTTTCCGCTGGGGCAAGTTTTGCTGCGGGGGCTTATGGTCATTTTCACCCAAACATATCAGCTGCGCAAGCGAATGATCATATGCTTCAAGCGACACCGTTTGAACATATCACCAATTATAATAATTATTACGAGCTTTCTACGGATAAGGAGGCCCCGCAAAGGCTTGCGCAAAATCTAACCATTACGCCATGGCAGGTGGAAATATCGGGCGCTTTTGACAAAACAGGGCGTTTTGAGCTTGAAGATGTTCTATCCGATCTTGAAATCCACCAGCGGCTTTACCGCTTTCGCTGTGTTGAGGGCTGGTCCAGAATTGTGCCATGGGAAGGCATTAAGCTTAGCGCGCTATTAAATAAATATGGATTGCAGAATCAGGCAAATTATATTGAATTTGAAAGCTTGCTGCGCCCCGCTGAAATGCCAGGAACCCGTTATCCTGTTTTAAATTGGCCTTACCGCGAGGGGTTGCGCGTGGATGAAGCCGCGCATGATCTAACCCTGCTTGCAACAGGCATTGATGGTAAGCCTTTGCCCAAACAAAATGGCGCACCCTTGCGGTTGGTTGTGCCGTGGAAATATGGGTTTAAAAGCATTAAGGCAATCATTCGAATCTCTGCGGTTAGCAAACGCCCCTTTACCAGCTGGACGGATCAAAATCCGCGTGAATATGGGTTTTTCGCCAATGTAAACCCACAAGTGGATCATCCGCGTTGGTCGCAAGCATCGGAACGAATCATTGGCACTGGGCTTTTCACCAAACGCCAACCCACCTTAAAATTCAATGGCTATGATCAAATTGCGGGGCTTTATCATGGCATGGATCTACGCCGCCATTACTAAATGGCTGGGGATCTACGCCGCCATTACTAAATGGCATGGGGATTTACGCCGCCATTATTAAATGGCTGGGTATGGCTGCTGCTTCAAGCGGTAAAATGATAATATCAGCCCTGCAAATAAAATCACGACCACCCACATCATCACCATATTCAGCGATTGCCAACCAAGGCTGGATAGAGCAAAACCTGCAAGGGTGGAACTTAACATGGTCATTACACCAATGATTAAATTATTATAGGCTTGAAATTTGATCGTCACCTCGCTTGGGGCTTCATGCACCGCAAGATATGATCCTGCAACAAATAACATATTCCAACCAAGCCCATAAAAAATCAAGGCAACTTGAAACCCAATCAGCGCAACGGGCATATACCAAGCGGTAAGTGTTCCTGCAGCCATCATCAAACATCCAACCAAGCAAATGGATTTTGCGCCAAAATATTTAATGAATTTGCCCATAAATAACGAGGGAACAAACATTGCCAGCACATGCATCTGGATCGCATAGGTAATGGGAATAAAGCGAATGCCTTGCTTGTTCATCTCGATCCCTGCGCTGATCATCAAAATATTCATCAGCCCATATCCAACCGCAGATGCCAGCATGCCGCCCCATAGCACAGGATTTTGCAATCCCATCTTGATCAAATGCAGCGGGGCTTTTACGGCTTTCATCTTGCTATGGGGAATGGTGGTTAGCACCATCAAGGCCAAAATCACAAGACATAATACACCAATTGCAAGATAGGCTGCTTCATAAACGCCTGACGGGAAATAAAGATTGGCATTGCGGGTAACCATTGGGCCAATAAAGGCAGCAAAAGTGCCGCCAAACACGACCAGCGACATGGCAATCGGCTTTGTTGCTTCATTTGCAAGGTCAAATGCCGCAAAACGATAATAATTAACGGTTGCTAAGTTAAGCCCGATCAGCAAATGCGCAAGAAACAAATAAACAGGCGCAGCGGCCGCAACCCCATAATAACCCGCAAGACCGCCCAACGCGCCGAATATCGAAGAAATTATAAACCCGTATTTTCTGCCAAGCTTTTCCATTATCTTGGCAATTGGCAGGGTGAAAAACAGCAAGGCAGCAAATTGAATGCCATAAGGAACGGTCAGCCACCCGCCTTCAAGCCCAATAGAGCCAGCAGCAAGCGATGAAATCGTCAAAGAGACAACTGCCGTTGAAATGCCAAGCCCATTGCTAAGGGCAAGCAAGATAATATTGCGATACATTTAATGCCCTAATTTAAACAAGATTAAAGATCGCCATCATCCCAATTGCGGCGCGCGCCAGAGACGATTTTTTGAATCTCCGCTTGCACCATCCGTTCAACCAAAGCGGGCAGATTTTGATCAATCCAGCCACGCAGCATTGGCCTTAATAAATTGCGCACCACATCTTCTAGGGTATCGCCCGCTTTTCCCATGCGCACCGCCCGTTCAAGCGATGCAAAAGCAGCAGTTCCAAGCGATTCGGTCGTCGCCGATAATAGCCGTTCATCTGAAAAAGCGCCTTCCAGCCCGCGTTCCGCACGCTTTAATGGCGTTGGTTTCATAACAGAAGATGCGGATGAAGACGGCATTGTTGAAGACATTGTTGAAGACATGGATGCAGGCGGGGTGGGCTTTTTAACGCGGGCATCTTCAATCCCATCCAGCCCAATCCCATCCAGTGAATTTTTTTTGCGTGCGGGCTTTATTTTGGGCAGCGCATCCGTATCCACGGTTTGCGAAAGCCTTTGCTTGGTTTGAATTTCAGGTTGTTTGGGGGCTTCAGCTTTTACTTCTGGTTGGGGCGATGTTTTGGCGGCAGGTGTGGTTAGCACCAAAACCTCGTCATCATCTTCATCATCATCGATTGCGCTTGCTGATGCGGCAATATTTGCTGCCGAAGCTGGCATATTGGGGCTTGCCGCTTGCAGCGTAAAAGCCGCTTGTTGCAAGCCGCCCTGATCATCCGCAGCCGCAGGCATATTCGCATCCCCACCCGCAGCAGCTTCATTCATATTTCCATGTTCAGATTGAGCGGATTCAGATTGAGCCGATTGTTCTGCAGCCAATGCCTTTGGCGATCCCTCGCCATCATCTTCGGCAATAATGCGCCGAATAGAGGCAAGAATATCATCCATTGTTGGCTCATTCGCCTGATCATTCATTGATAAACACCCTTTGCACCATTAAAAATTCACGAATCCTATATCCTTAAACCATCACTCATATCGTGATTCGTTAAAGATTGCCAGCATTGAAATTGCAAAATATCAAAAAATAAAACGGCGTTAGAAATGCCAGCTTTTAAGATTTCTATTTTTTAAGATTGCTATATCGCAAAAGAAGTGCCGCAACCGCAGCCTGAACTTGCCGCAGGATTTTCAACCTTGAAATAAGCACCGCCAAGTTCATCCACAAAATCAATCACAGCATTTTCCAAGAATGGCAATGATGCAGGGTCAATCAGCAGGCTTGCGCCGTCATGCGTGGCAATGAAATCGTCAAGGCTTGCCTGCCAATCCAATTCAAATTTATATTGATAGCCCGAACAGCCCCCACCAAGCACGCGCAAGCGCAGCATCGCCCCTGGAATTTGTTCAGTTGCGGCGATTTTATGGATGCGCGCTGCCGCCCCCGCCCCAAGCACAGGATTAGATGCCGCCCCCGCATCTTTTTTAAGCGCAAGCGGTTCTGCAAATGGGTCATCCATATTTATGTCCACCATAGATCGATCAATCCTTTATGCAAGTAATATCGTCTATATATGTTATTTATGGATTATATTGTCAAGTTTTGTATGTTATGGGCTTTTTTATAATATGTGCGCAGTCTGTTGAACTGCCATGATGGATATGATAAGAGTGATGTTTAAAAATAAAATTAAACTTTATTTTAGGATAAGATAAAATGCGGCATGTCAATGTAACCAAAATCATTGCAACCCTTGGTCCTGCTTCTTCCAGCTTAGACGAAATTCGCGGGCTATATGAAGCGGGTGCAACCATTTTTAGAATGAATTTCAGCCATGGCAGCCACGAAGATCATGCCGCACGGATCAATATTATCCGCCAAATTGAATCAGAATCAGGGCGGCCGCTTACCGTGCTTGCCGATTTGCAAGGGCCAAAATTACGGGTCGGGCGGTTTGAAAATGATCAAATAGAGCTTGCGGATGGTGCGACATTTCGGTTTGACCTTGATCCTGCGCTTGGCACGCAAACGCGCGTAAATCTGCCCCATCCAGAAATTCTATCGGTGCTATCTCCGCAAGATGAATTGCTGCTGGATGATGGAAAGTTGAAATTAAAAGTCACTGCCTGCGATCCAAGCCATGCAGAATGCGAAGTGATTAATGGCGGGAAATTATCCAATAATAAGGGGGTGAATGTGCCAGGCGTGATCCTTCCCCTATCCGCTTTAACCGATAAAGATCGGATTGATCTTGATTTTGCACTCAGCCAAAATGTGGATTGGGTCGCGCTTAGCTTTGTGCAGCAACCCCAAGATGTGATTGAATTAAAAGAAATTGTTCAAAACCGCGCTTGGGTCATGGCAAAGCTTGAAAAACCATCTGCGATTAAATATTTATCTGAAATTGTCAGCGCAGCAGATGGCATTATGGTCGCGCGCGGTGATTTGGGCGTTGAAATGCCGCCCGAAACTGTGCCTGTCATTCAAAGGCGAATTCTAGCAGAATGCCGCAAAAATGGCGTGCCTGTGGTGGTCGCAACCCAGATGCTGGATTCCATGATTGAAAACCCAACCCCAACCCGCGCCGAATCATCCGATGTGGCAACGGCGGTTTATAATGGCGCGGATGCGGTGATGCTGTCAGCCGAGACCGCAGCTGGAAAATATCCAAGCATAACGGTTGGCATGATGACGCGCATTATTCATGCGGTTCAAAATGATCCCAATTATTGGGCAACGATTAATGCGCGGCGTGTGCCTGCAAAAACCACGACTCCCGATGTTATATCGGAAGCGGCGCGCCAAATGGCAGAATCGATGGAAGCATCCGCGATTGTTGCCTATACCAGTTCAGGATCAACCGCGCTTAGCATTGCGCGCGAACGCCCTCATGCGCCGATTATTTCGCTTACCCCGCGCATTGAAACCGCAAGGCGGTTAAATCTGTTATGGGGCGTGCATAGCGCGCGCACACCTGATGCCCGCGATATGGAAGATATGTCGGAAATTGCAAGCCATCAAGCCAAGATTGATGGCTTTGCCAAGCCGCAAGATCGCATTGTCATTACAGCGGGCTTGCCCTTTGGCACGCCAGGAAAAACCAATCTTATTCGAATCGTCCGCATATAAGCCTTTAATATGGTGGATATTCGCGCAGCTTTATTTGTCATTGGCATTTTGATGCTGGTGCTTGGTGCTGCAATGGCGGCTGTGGGGTTGATTGATTATGCCGCAAGCGGCAGCGAAGGCAGTGTGTTTTTAATCAGCGCGTTTTTGACCTGCTTTGTTGGGGCGATGCTGTTTTTAACCAATCGCACCTTAATTACCAGCATGACCGCGCGCACCATTATGTTTATGATTTCCTGCGCTTGGCTTATTTTGCCTGCTTTTGCGGCGCTGCCCTTCATGTTTGGCAGCTTAAATTTAAATCTTACCAATGCCTATTTTGAATCCGTATCGGGCATGACCACGACGGGCGCAACCATTTTGTCTAATATGGATCAGCTGCCTGTTGGGATTTTATTATGGCGCTCTTTGCTGCAATGGCTTGGCGGGGTTGGGGTGGTGGTGATGGCAATTTCTGCGCTGCCCGCACTAAGAGTGGGCGGGATGCAAATTTTCCGCATGGAATTTTCTGATCGTCTTGATAAGGCAATGCCGCGCGCTGCCCAGCTTGGCGTATCGATTATGACATGTTATTTACTGCTAACTTCCTTATGTATGATCCTTTATTATTTTGCGGGGATGAGCTTTTTTGATGCCGTTAATCACGCCATGACCACGGTGGCAACGGGCGGCTATTCCACCCATGATGCTTCCTTTTTACATTTTGACAGTCTGGCAATTGATCTGATTGCGATTATTTTTATGATCGCAGGCTCTTTGCCATTCTTGCATTATATACAGGCTGCAAATGGTAATTCAAAAATTTTCTGGCAAGATTCGCAGGTGCGATGGTTTGCGGTGATCTTATTATTCGCAATTATCCTTATTGCTTTTTGGTTAACCAAACATCAAAATATTGGCTTTTGGGCAGCGTTGCGTGAATCTGGATTTAATGTGGTGTCTTTTATGACGGGAACAGGCTTTGCCCGCGATGATGTCGCGCAATGGGGGTCGTTTGCGCTGCCTGTTTTATTTGTATTGATGTTTATTGGCGGCTGCGCAGGGTCAACCACCTGCGGCATGAAAATCTTTCGCTTTCAAGTCTTGGCATATTCGGCAAAAGCACAAATGTTAAAAATGCTGCAACCGCATAGCGTTATTGTGATTTATTATAATAAAAGACCGCTTCCTGATGGGGTCGCAGAATCGGTAATGGGGTTCTTTTTCTTTTATGTGATGACTTTTGGGGCATTGGCGATTGGTTTTGGCGCAACGGGGCTTGATTTTTTAAGCGCAACCAGCGGCGCGGTAACGGCTTTGGCAAATGTTGGCCCTGGGCTTAGCGCTGAAATTGGCCCTTCGGGAAATTTTGATGGGCTAACGATGGCAGCAAAATGGATGATGTGCATTGGCATGATTTTGGGCAGATTGGAATTATTTACCTTATTGGTGTTGATCCTGCCCAAATTTTGGCGGGATTAAAGATTAAAGGCATTGTGGCAAAAATAGGCCGCGCGCCTTCAGGGCGGGGAGGTCAGGACGGGGCAGGGAGCAAGTGTGATAAAAGCACACAGCATGTTATCCCTTTACTTATCAATATATATATTGTAGATTATAAACCTATACATTATTAATTTGTAAATTCAAAAAGAGGGCATAATATAATGAGTGACAAATTCAATCCATCAGCAGCAATTTTGGGACAATCAAAACGAAAATTTTTAAAAACAACAATGCTTGGCGCGGCGGCGGCAAGCGTTTTGCCTTTGGCGATGCCCAATGTGGCGCGCGGGGCAAAGGCAAAGATTGCTGTTATTGGCGGCGGCATTGCGGGGGGAACGGTTGCCCATTATCTTGCCAAAGGCTATAATGATGCGCTTGATATTACCGTGATTGAGCCCAATCGCAATTATACCACCTGCTTTTTCTCTAATCTTTATCTTGGCGGGCTGCGCAGCTATGATTCCCTAATCCATGGCTATGATAAATTGACAGATTTAGGGGTTAAATTTGCCCATATGCGTGCCTATAGCGCCGATACAGATAAAAAAACGGTTCGGCTGGCGCAAGGGAACAATATTGCTTATGATCGCTTGGTCGTGACCCCTGGCATTTCATTTGATTATGGTGCTTATGAAGGCTATAGCGAAGCGGTTAGCATGATGCATCCCCACGCTTATCGCGGCGATCCAGGCGTTGTTAAATTAAAACAACAGCTTCATGCGATGGAAGATGGCGGGACTTTTATCATGCTTGCGCCGCCCAACCCCTATCGCTGCCCTCCTGGTCCTTATGAACGCGTATCAATGGTTGCGCATTATTTCTCGCAATATAAGCCAAAATCAAAGATTCTGATTCTGGATACCAAAAATAAATTTTCCAAACAAGGTCTGTTTACCGAAGGGTGGAACAAGCATTATCCAGGAATGGTTGAATGGCTTTCTTCGGATCTCGTCGGTGATATTGAGCGGATTGACGCAAATAATAATGTCATCATCGCAGATGGCGAAAGCTATAAGGGCGATGTTTTAAACATCATCCCCCCACAGCGCGCTGGCAGCATTGCAAGCACGATTGGGATTGCGGATCAATCTGGCTGGTGCCCGATTAACAGCGCAACCAGCTTTGAATCAAGTCTGGCTTCAAATGTGCATGTATTGGGGGATTCCTCAATCAATGGTGCAATGCCAAAATCAGGCTTTTCTGCGAACAGTCAGGCAAAAATGGTTGCAATGTCCATTGCCCATGATCTGGCGGGCGGCCCTCAATATCCTGCACGCTTCAGGAACACTTGCTGGTCGTTAATTACCGAAGGGGATTCGATTAAAGTTGGTGCAAATTATGTTGCAGATGGCAGTAAAACAGTATCCAAAGACCCATTTGTCAGCCAAACGGGCGAAGATGAAACCGTTCGCCTTCAAAATGAACAAGAAGCCTATGGCTGGTATGATGCCATCACTGCCGATGTTTTTGGGTAAGTTGATTTAAGATATTTTTCAAAATTTTATAAAAAACCAGCCTGTATCAGCAATATGGGCTGGTTTTTTTAGCTTAAAACGGGCATGTCATTATAAAGTGATATGCTTGGGTTCTGGGTGACATGCTTTAAAGAATATTTACTTGATGCCCAAGCGCCCTTATTGCGGGTTCAAAATCAGCCGATAGGCTGTAACGGCTGGGCATTTGCAATTCAAATTGATCGCCATCATCGCCTTGGGGTTTTAAAATAATATGGATGATGCCA
>JBGCED010000108.1:0-11022 GCA_045106055.1 Alphaproteobacteria bacterium | reverse complement strand
AGGCAAATGCTTTACCTGCAACCAGCCAATTTGAAAATCAGGAAATGCAGCATGACCAAGATGACCATGATGATGGGGTGGATGAAGAATTTTTATCAATCCCCTCTTTCTTGAAGCGTCAAGTTAGCTAATATAAGATTATTCTAATTTGTTTGATTTTTGTGCGGTGCAATATTATGTTGCGCCGCACAATTTTTTGTGCTATCCCCTAAATCATAATGATTTGAAACTTAAAGACATTTTAAACTTAAAGATTAGGGAATGGTTATGAAACATAATTTTGGATTTGAAATACCTGGCATGAATATTTTTGCGGATTTAATGTTTAACAAGGGGCGTGTGGATTCGCATATGGAATCTTTGCGCGATATGTATGATTCAAACCCTTTTTCTAAATTTACGCAAAGTCAAATGGAATCACTGCAAGCGATCTTGGATGTTCAAGGCGTATTTTCAAATGCGATGAAAGCAGGCATGACACGCAATGCAAACCTGTTGCAAGAAACCATGACCCAAGCCCAAATTCACATGGAAGAATCAACCAGCGCGCTCAATGATTCACAAGCCCCAGAATTGCGCCTTGCTGATAATTTGGATGGCGGCGCCAATCAGGTTGAAAAATTAATCGAAGATAATACGGAAACGGGCGATATTGCCATCCGCGCGGGTCAGGAAATCACCAATATCCTAACCCAGCAATGGCTTAAAAATATGCGCTATTCGGCAAATTATTTGCGCAACAGCAATGGTTTTAGCAATGGCTTTGAATTCTTAAACCAGCGTTAATCTTTTGCGATCATACGGATTGGGGCGGTATTCTTTAAGCTTGACTTAAAAAAAACCGCGCTAATGCCCCAAAATTTGGCTTAGGAATAATTTGCTGCGCTCGGATTGGGGATTGTTGAAAAATTCCTCGGGCGCGGCGCGCTCAATAATTTCGCCGCCATCCATAAAGACAACACAATCTGCAACTTTTCGTGCAAAGCCCATTTCATGGGTGACGCACAGCATGGTCATGCCTGTTTCTGCTAAATCAATCATCACATCCAACACTTCTGAAATCATTTCAGGATCAAGCGCAGAGGTTGGTTCATCAAATAGCATAATCTTTGGACTCATGCATAATGATCTTGCAATTGCCACCCGCTGCTGTTGCCCGCCTGATAATTGCCCTGGAAATTTATTGGCTTGATCGGGAATTTTAACCCGCTCAAGATATTGCATCGCCGTATCAATCGCTTGCTGGCGGGGCTGTTTTCTAACCCAAATGGGTGCAAGAATACAATTTTCAAGCACCGTTAAATGCGGAAATAAGTTAAAATGCTGAAACACCATGCCGACTTCGCGGCGAATGGCATCAATATTTTTAACATCATCGGTTAATTCAACCCCATCCACAATGATATTGCCTTGCTGATGCTCTTCAAGGCGGTTAATGCAGCGAATCATCGTGGATTTTCCAGACCCAGACGGCCCGCAAATCACCAGCCGTTCTCCGCGCTTTACCGTCAGGTTTAAATCTTTCAGCACATGAAATTCACCATACCATTTATGGACATGTTTTAACTCAACCGCCAGATTTTCATTCTGATCTACGGAAACTACCATAACAAACTCCTCCAAGAAAAATTAATGCGTTGCGGATTTATTAAATCCCGCTTTTAAATTATTTATCGCTTATGCCCTGTATGTAATTTTCGTTCAAGATAATAGGAATAGCGCGACATGGCATAGCAGGATATAAAGAAAAACAAGGCTGCAAAGCTGTAAACCTCCAGCGCAAGCCCGCTCCATTTTAAATCGGATAGCGCATTTCGCCCCGCCCCCAAAATATCAAGCAAGCCAATGATCAAAACCAAAGTCGTATCCTTATAAAGGCTGACAAAAGTATTCACAATGCCAGGAATGGATACTTTAAGCGCTTGGGGAAGCACAATAGAGCGCATGGATTGCCAATAATTCAGCCCCAGCGCATCAGCCCCCTCAAACTGCCCCTTTGGAATGGCTTGCAGCCCGCCCCTTATGACTTCCGCCATATAGGCAGATGCGAAAATCACGACCATGATGATCACCCGCAATAAAATATCAAAATTAGTGCCAGGCGGCATGAAGAAATTAAGCATGGTGGATGCAATGAATAATAAGGCAATCAGGGGAACACCGCGAATAACCTCGATAAAAATCACACAAATCATCTGCACCGCTGGCATCCGATCATTATAGCGTCCAAGCGCCAAAATCACCCCAATTGGAAAAGAAAAGGCAATCCCCGTTACCCCCAAAATAAGGGTAAGTAAAATTCCGCCAATCTTGTCAGTTTCAACAGGTTCCAGCCCAAACCCGCCCAAAATCAGCCACATACCGATAAAGGGAAAGATCGCTGTGTAGATTAAGCCCAATTTTCGCTTGGGGAATTTATCAAATAAGGCAGGCCCCAGCGCAATCAAAAACAAAATAAAGGCCAGATTTGGCCGCCAGCGTTCATCGGCTGGATAAAAGCCATAGGTGAAAAAATCAAGCCGCGCTTTGATAAATGCCCAGCACGCACCCGATCCAAGTTCGCGGCATTCATCGCGTGATGACGCAAATAGCACCGCATCAAACACATAAAAAGAAAGAATGGGCGGGATAATTAAATAAAGCAGATAAAGACAAATGATGGTCAGGATGGAATTTAGCCAGCCATTGAAAAAATTCTTGCGTATCCACCCAACATAACCTGTTGTGCCAGCGGGCGGCGGCAAATCAGGATGGCTGCCCGTTTCATAATCCATAAGTTTTGTGGCTGGTTTTATTTGCGATTCGCTCATCTTAACGCTCCACCAATTTAATACGCTTATTATACCAATTCATAAAGGATGAAATTAGCAATGAAATGCTTAGATAAATCACCATTACCATCGACATGGCTTCCATGGAGCGCCCTGTTTGATTTAACGAAATTCCGCCCAAAGTCCCCACAAGGTCCATATAGCCAACCGCAATCGCAAGCGATGAATTTTTGGTCAGGTTTAAATATTGGCTGGTAAGCGGCGGCACAATCACCCGCAAGGCTTGGGGAATAACGATTTGCTGCATGGTACGATTTTTCTTTAAGCCCAAGGCAAAGGCAGCTTCGCTTTGTCCATGGCTGATCGCCAAAATCCCGCTTCGCACATTTTCGGCAACAAAGGCGGATGTATAAAGCGACAGCGCCCCCCATAATGCAATAAATTCAGGCTTGATCACCATCCCGCCCGCAAAATTAAAGCCTTTCTTTTCTGGAATATCAAGGGCTATCGGCATGCCAGAAAGAAAATAGACAATCAGCGGAAAGCCAACAATCGCAGCCAGTGAAACCCATAATACAGGGGATATCTTGCCCGTTGCAATTTGAAGTGCTTTGGCACGCCGATAATAAAAAATGCTAAAGATTACACCAATGATAAAGGCCGCAGCTATCCAGACGGCATTCTCTAAAAAAACGGGACTGGGCATGTAAAATCCGCGATTGGTTAGAAAAATAGAATCTTGAATTGAAATTGCTGCCTTCGGCACAGGCAATCCCGTAATGATAACGCCATGTACCAATAATATCCATAACAGAATGGGCACATTTCGAAACCCCTCCACCCAGATTTTAGCAAGACCTGCAACCAAATAATTATTGGATAAGCGCAGCACCCCAAAGATAAAGCCAATAATGGTGGCGGCGATAATTCCAAGCACCGCAACTTTCAAGGTATTTAACAGCCCAACCAGCGCAGCGCGCCCATGGCTCATGGTGGAATCATAAGGGATCATTTGCTGATCCGAGGGAATGTCATAGCCCGCCGCATTTGACAGGAAGCTATAATCAATATCCTGATCAATTTCCGCCAAATTCACCTTTGCATTATAAGCAAGATAGCCAATCCCAGCAAAAACAAGCGAGATAACCAATATTTGCATGATGATGGCGCGCGATTCTTTGCGCCGCCATAATAGTGCAAGATTAAACCCTGCAGGCGCGTTTTGTGTTGTCATTGTCATTAATTTGTTCCCCCCAGAACGCCAATTTTATGAGTGATGGTGATTCTTTATAAAAATCAAAAACCGCCATCACTCATAAAAAAACACCCATCCATCTAAAATTTGCGATTCGCACTTTATTTTAAATGAATGGGTGCATATTTTTTAACATTTCAAATTACAAATAAGCGTAATTGAATTAACGAATTGGCGGTGCATACATGATGCCGCCATTCAAATAGGAAGCATTTAAGCCGCGTTCCAAAGCAACAGGAGTGTTCACACCAATATTGCGTTCAAAAATTTCAGCATAATTGCCTGTGGCGCGAATGGCTTGAACCAACCAGTCACTTTCAAGACCAAGTGTTTCACCAAAATTGCCATTGGTGCCAAGCATACGGTCAATATTTGGATTGCCCGTGCCTTTTGCCAACTCATCAATATTGGTTGAATCAATGCCATATTCTTCAGCCAAGATCAGACCATTTAATACCCATGATGCAACATTAAGCCACGCATCATCGCCTTCGCGAACGGCGGGACCTAAAGGCTCTTTGGAGATGATTTCAGGTAAAATAATGTGATCATCAGGATTTGGCAATTTGGAACGCACCGCAGCCAACGCAGAAGCATCGGTTGTATAGACATCACAGCGCCCTGAATTATAGTTTGCGGTTGATTCATCTTCGCTTTCAACGGCCACTGGTTCATATGACATATTGTTGTTGCGGAAATAATCAGCCAAATTAAGTTCGGTGGTTGTTCCCGTTTGAATGCAGATGGATGCGCCATCAAGTTCAAGCGCAGAATTAATGCCTGCATTTTTATTGATCATAAAGCCTTGACCGTCATAATAATTGACGCCAGCAAAGTTTAATTTAAGATCAACATCACGGCTCATCGTCCAAGTGGTGTTGCGATAAAGAATATCACCCTCAGCAGCTTGCAGCGCGGTAAAACGCGTTTTCCCTGTTACGGGTGTAAAGCTAACTTTCATGGGATCATCAAAAATGGCAGCGGCGGTTGCACGGCAAAAATCAACATCAAAGCCTTTCCATTCGCCTGATTCATCCGTATATGACCATGCTGGCACGCCAACATTCACCAAGCAGTTTAATTCGCCCCGTGCCTTCACTTCGCTTAAAGTGTCAGCCTGTGCGGCGGTGACGCCGATTGCCATACCAGCAACCGCGCCGAGTAAAGTTTTTACATTCATGATTTTTCCTAATTCCTTTTATATAAATTTATAAATTTAGTTATATTTTTAATCAAATCTTAAAAATATGCGTCAATATGGCACTAAAAATATTTATCATGCAACCTTTTTTTTAAGGAATCTAGATGGCAATGGATAAAGCGCTTGTGCTTGGCGCGTGGTTTTTCTATATTTACAAGATGATAAAAGATGAATTTGCTTTAAAAACAGCGTTAAAGATCGGCAAACCGCTGATTGACCCTTATGATCGCAAGATTGATTATTTGCGGGTGTCGGTAACGGATCGCTGCGATTTTCGCTGTGTTTATTGCATGTCAGAAGATATGGAATTTTTACCCAAGCAGGATTTATTAACCCTTGAAGAATTGGATATCCTATGTTCCAGCTTCATTGAAATGGGGGTAAATAAATTGCGCTTAACAGGCGGCGAACCGCTGGTAAGACGCAATATTATGTGGCTGATTGAACGGCTTGGGCGGCATTTACAATCGGGGGCTTTAACGGAACTTACCCTAACCACCAACGGAAGCCAGCTTGAAAAATATGCGGATCAGCTTTATGCTGCGGGGGTAAGGCGGGTAAATGTGTCGATTGATTCGCTGCAATCCACAAAATTTAAAACCATCACCAGATGGGGGCGCTTGGAACAGGTATTAAAAGGGCTGGAGGCTGCAAAGCAAGCCGGCTTGCATTTAAAAATCAACATGGTTGCCTTAAAAGGGGTGAATGAGGATGAATTGCTGCCAATGCTTGAATTTTGCCATCAAAATTCCTATGATCTAACCTTTATTGAGGTGATGCCAATGGGCGATATTGGCAATGAAACCCGCATTGATCAATATTTGCCGCTAAGCATGGTAAGATCAAGGCTGGCGCAGCATTATCAACTGGAATCGCTGCCCGATAAAACCGCAGGCCCTGCGCGCTATTTTCGGATTGTTGAAACAGGGCAGCGCATCGGCTTTATTACCCCGCTTACTCATAATTTTTGTGAAAGCTGCAATCGGGTGCGGGTGACCTGCACAGGCATGCTTTATATGTGCCTTGGTCAGGATGATCATGCAGATTTAAAGCATGCGATCCGATCAGGGGATATGGCGATGCTGGCGCAATCCATTCGCGCGGCGATTGATGTAAAACCCAAAGGGCATGATTTTATCATTGACCGCAGACGCGGCGCACAAGGCGCAAGCCGTCATATGAGCACAACGGGCGGATAATAAACAACCAACAGGAGAACAGCAAATGAATGATGGCTATTCAGGAGATTTAAACCCGCAGCAAGCATGGGACTTTATGAAGGAAAACCCCGATGCGGTGCTGGTGGATGTCAGAACCCCAGCCGAGTTTCATTATATTGGAATCCCGCGCTTGGATGCGCTTGGCAAAACCCCGATTTTGATCCCCTTAATCAACGAACAGCACACGCAAAACCCGAATTTTATAGAAAATCTAAAAGATGATGTGCGCGATGCCAACACCCCGATCTTGTTTTTATGTCGCTCTGGTGGGCGGTCAAGGCAGGCGGCGATGATGGCGCATTTGCAAGGATTTTCAACTTGCTATAATATTGCAGAAGGATTTGAGGGCGATCTTGACGCGAATCACCATCGCGGCACCATCAATGGCTGGAAACAGCGCGAGCTTCCTTGGAAACAAACATAAAGCGCAACAAACATAAAGCGCAGCAAGCATAAATATCCTTGAATTTGATGAAAACCCATAACATCGCGATCATTGCAGGTGGGGGAATCCTGCCCAATCAGCTTGCTGCGCATCTTAGCGCGCAAGGCAATGCGCCCTTGATCATTGGGATTATTGATCATGCGCAGCCCGATGCCTTACATGCTGATTATTGGGTGCGGCTGGGCGCGGCATCTATTGTGCTTGAAAAATTAAAACAGCATCAAGTGCAAGAGCTGGTGATGATTGGCAAAGTAACACGCCCCAGCCTGCGCCAGCTTAACCCTGATGCTGCGGCTCGCAAGATTCTGGGCAAAGGGCTGATGCAATTTTTAAAAGGCGATGATGGATTATTGCGTTCCATCGCCGATTATCTTGAAACAGAAGCGGGAATCAAGGTGAAATCCATTCAAGATTATATCCCTGATTTATTGGTCAAGCAGGGGGTTTTATTTGGGCGGGTTGCGCCGACTGCGTCTCAATTCACCGATATTGATCAGGCAAGACAGATTTTAAGCACCCTTAGCCCGTTTGATATTGGTCAGGCGCTTATTATTGAAGCGGGGCTGGTGCTTGGCATTGAATGTCTGGAGGGAACAGATGGCTTATTGACGCGCTGCGCGCCGCTAATCCGTGAAAAAGGGCAAGCGATTCTGGTTAAAATGGCCAAAACAACGCAAGATAAACGGGTTGATCTGCCAACCATTGGCAAGCAAACCGTTAAAAATGCGCTTGCGCTTGGCTATGGCGGGATTGCGGTTGAAGCAGGGCGCTGCCTGATTAGCGATCAGCAAGACATTAAAACATTGCTTGGCGCGGATGCGCCCGATAAATCTTTCTTTATTCATGGTTTCTGAAGGTGCTGATTTAATAAACTGGTATTATTTTTGCATCTATAAGGCTGATCTTTAGAGCGCATGCGCGCAAAAGAGATAAGGATAAAGGGGTTTATGCGTGAAGATGGGTAAGTTAAAACAGATTATTGCAAGCCTGTGCATCATGGCGGGATTGCAGGCCTGCACGGGCGCAGAGCCTGGGGTTTTGCTGGCGGCTTCATCGCTGGCAATCATCATCACCGAAGATAAATTACCAACCGATTTAATTGGCGATGCGGCGACAGGCGAAGATTGCAACGCCATTCGCAGATTAGAAGATAAAGGCCCCTTATGCCGACCACATATTACCCCCGAAATTATCGACCGCCCCATTTATTGCTATCGCACGCTTGGTGCTGTTGAATGTTTTAGCAAGCGCGACCCTTATGATAGCAGCGCACAAATCATTGAATGATAGAGACGATCATTTTTGAGGTGCAAGACGATCACCTTTGAGGTGATCGCAACTATACCATAATCAAGCGATCATTTTTGATGTTAACATAATGCACCATGATCCAAATGATAGCGACGATCGCATTGTGCTGCTAATGATTCGCTATGGGTGACGATCAGCGCGCTTGCCCCTTCATCCTTGACCAAATCAATTAAGATTTTAAAAATGGCTTGGGCGGTATCTTGATCTAAATTGCCTGTGGGTTCGTCCGCAAGCAATAATTTTGGCTGATTGGCAAGCGCGCGGGCAATCGCAACGCGCTGTTGTTCCCCGCCCGATAATTCCGAAGGCAAATGGCTGATCCGATGGCTAAGCCCGACCTTATCCAATAAAGCATTTGCACGCGATAAAGCGTGACCGGGTGTGTGACCCGCAATTAATAACGGCAATTTGACATTTTCAAGCGCAGAAAATTCAGGCAGCAAATGATGAAATTGAAAGACAAAACCCAATTTTTCGCGGCGTATCTTGGTTCTGGTGCGATCATCTTGCTGCCAGCCCTTGATGCCATCAATGATCATCTCGCCTTGTTTTGGACGCTCCAACAGCCCCGCAATATGCAGCAAGGTTGATTTTCCAGCACCGCTTGGCGCGGTAAGCGCAATAAGTTGATGCGCTGGCAATTTAAAATTTAAGTCCTTGAAGATTTTAACATCGCCATAATGATGGGTGATATTTTGAAATTCAAGCACGCTTGATGATGTGGGTGTGGATGATGATGGTTTATCCATAGCGCAATACCTCCACAGGGTCGGTTTTTGCTGCGCGCCAAGCGGGGTAAATTGATGCAAGCAGACTTAGAATAAGCGCAATCGCAACGACCAAAATAACCTCTGATGGGTTGATCTTGCTTGGTAAATTGGACAGGAAATAAATTTCAGCGGCAAAGACTTCAACCCCTGACAGATTTTCAATAAAGCCGCGAATGGCATTAATATTGCTGGCAAATAAAATTCCAAGCAATGCGCCCAAGCTTGCGCCAATCACGCCAACCGCGCTGCCTGATAACAGGAAAATTCTGTAAATCATGCCTTGTGATGCGCCCATTGACCTTAAAATCGCAATGCCGCGCGCTTTGTCTTTTACCAGCATGATTTGCGATGATACAATGTTAAAGGCGGCAACCAAAATGATCAGGGTTAAGATGATAAACATGACATTGCGTTCAACTTGAAGCGCGGTAAAAAAGCTGCCATTCACGCGCTGCCAAGGGATGGCGGCATAGGTGGAGGGCAGCAATGCTTGAATGGAACGCGCCAATGCTTGCGCTTGTTCAGGGTCTTTGCCTATGATTTCAATGCGGCTGGCGGCTTCGTTCATATCAAAAAACTGCATGGCTTTATCTAGGTTTAGAAAGATAAAATTTTCATCATATTCATACATGCCAAGGTTAAACCCACCCACAATATTGATGGACATTGCCTTTGGCACTGATCCAAAGATGGTATTTTGTAATTTCGGGGACAGTAATTTTATATTGCTTGCTTGCGATAGCCCAAGATTAGAAAGCATGCGGTAACCCGCAAGTGCGCCATCGCCATTTATAAACCCATCATAGAATTGCTTGCGCATAACGGATGCTTGCAGCAAATTGCGCGCGGCAAAATCATCCCCGCGATAGCCGCGAATCATAATGCCTTGTGCGCGTCCATTGACGCTGGCAAGCGCCTGCCCCTCAATCACGGGCATCGCCAGGCTGATTTGGTCAATGCCTTGCAGCTGGTCAATGATGGCATCATAATCCTTAATCGGGGATTGGTCGCGCTTGACAATATTCACATGACCATTAATGCCAATGATCCGTTCCAGCAGATCGGCGCGAAACCCGTTCATCACGGATAAGACAATGATCAAGGTTGCAACCCCCAGCATCACCCCGATTAATGAAAACCACGCAATGACCGAAATAAAGCCCTCTTTTCGTTTTGCGCGCAAATAGCGCAAGGCAATCTGAAAGTCTAGTCTTGTGAACATCATATATGCTTTGCTGGTAATGTTTGAAATAAGGATCAATTAAATATATCTTTACACTTTCTCCAAACAATGAAAAAGCATTAATTGAGGGTTATAAAGATAAAGCACATGAAACTCACTTTGGAAAATATAAAGCTGAAATATCCAAATGATGATCGCTTGATCTTGAATCAAGTGAATTTGGAAATGCAAAAGGGTGAATTTGCGGTGTTGCTTGGTCCTTCGGGGTGCGGAAAAACCAGCCTTTTAAAAATGATTGCGGGCTTTATTACGCCTAGCAAAGGGCGGGTGCTGATTGAGGGGAAGGCGGCAAAGCACAAACAAGCACAATGCGGGCTTGTGTTTCAGCAGGATGCGTTGTTTGACTGGTTGAATTTGCGCCAAAATATTGCGTTTGCCCCGAAAATGCTGGGCAAGTCCAGATCAGAAATTGATGCTATTTGTGAATTTTGGTTGGAACAGACCGGCTTAAAGCCGTTTGAAGATTATGCGATTGATGCGCTTTCAGGCGGGATGCAGCAACGCGCTTCATTGGCGCGGGCTTTGGCGGGGGATCCTGAATTGCTGCTGCTGGACGAACCTTTTGGCGCGCTGGATTCCTTGACGCGCGAACAAATGCAGCGCCTGTTGCTGGATATTTGGCAAAAAACCACAAAGACGATGTTGATGGTCACCCATTCCATTGATGAAGCGATGATGCTTGGGCAGGTGATTTACATTCTATCCAAGCCGCCCGCATCTGTGTTAACCAGAATAGATCCTGAATTTAGCCTTGAGGCGCGGATGGATTTTGGCGGCATTCAGCAACATCCTGATTATGCCAAGAC
>JBGCED010000107.1:0-11531 GCA_045106055.1 Alphaproteobacteria bacterium | reverse complement strand
TTTTGATTTGCTGCGCAGCGTGTTGCGGTTGATGCCAAGCATAGCGGCGGCTTTCATGCGATTGCCTTGGGTTGCCCTAAGGCTGTGCTTGATGATTGCCTGATCCACCATTTCGCTAAAATGGCGATATAGCGCGCCATCATATTCCCCATGCCCATTGCGCTTGAAAAATTCATCCACTGCCATTTCAACCTTATCGCTAAAATCTTGATCCAGCTGGTGTTGAGGGTCATGGATTGCCGATTCTGCTTGATGTGGCTGTGGATTTATCGCGGGCTGGTGGCGGGGCATTAAGGGATTTTCTGCCAATTCTTGGCGAATGGCATCGGCTTCTATCCATTGTTCTGGATAAAGGGCTGAAATACGCAGCATTAAATTCATCAATTCGCGCACATTGCCAGGCCAGTCATGGGCTTCAAGCAGCTGCACAGCACCTTGGGTTAATTGCTTATCCTTTAAGAAATAGCGCGCCAAATCAGCAATATCCTCGCGCCTTGCACGCAAGGGCGGCACTTGAACAGGGGCAACCGCCAGCCGATAATATAAATCTTCGCGAAAGCTGCCTGCTTCTACCAAGCGCGGTAAATCGCGGTGGGTTGCGGCAATAATCCGCACATTGGTTTTGATTAATTGCCTGCCGCCCACCCGAAAAAAGCTGCCATCTTGCAGCACGCGCAACAGCCGCGTTTGCGCTTCCAGCGGCATATCGCCAATTTCATCCAAAAATAAATCCCCGCCTTGGGCTTGCTCAAATCGCCCAATCGCCCTGTTTTGCGCGCCCGTAAATGCGCCCTTTTCATGCCCAAATAATTCAGATTCAATCAATTCGCGCGGAATTGCTGCCATATTGACCGCAATGAAAGATGCTGTTTGGCGTTTGGAATATTGATGCAGTGACCTTGCCACCAGCTCTTTTCCCGCGCCAGATTCGCCAATGATCAAAACCGATAAATCGGTTGCGCTTAACCGTGCGATGCGCCGATAAACCTCTTGCATGGCAAGCGATTTGCCGATCAGCCCCGTATCTTTTTCAATTTCACTTTGAGGGGATGGCTTGGGAATATCTGCTGCGATTATGCTTGAATTTGCAGCAATGCCGCCTTTTGCTTGCGCGGGGTTTCTAATATTTTCCACATGCGTGCATGCCATCGCAATTTTAGCCGCCAACTCATTCAAATCAAACGGTTTTGGCAGATAATCAAACGCGCCAAGCTGATTGGCCTTTATCGCTGTAATCAAGGTGGATTGCGCGCTCATGGCGATGATTGGCAAATTTGGGCGCAGCGCTTTCATGCGCGGTAATAATTCAAGCCCGTTCCCATCGGGCATGATCACATCGGTAAGCACAATATCGCCCTTACCATCTGCAACCATCCGCCATAGGCTTGCCGCAGACCCTGTTGCGGTCACTTCATAGCCATGCTGCTGTAATAATTGGGTTAAGACCGCACGAATGGCGTCATCATCATCGGCGATGATAATATGAAACGCGGTGTTTGATGGGGCGGGATCATGCATTGATCAAGTTAATTTTCACCTGCATTAATTTTCATCCACAGAACCAAGATATTTTTCAGCTTCAAGCGCAGCCATGCAGCCCATGCCCGCAGCGGTAACGGCTTGGCGGTATATTTTATCTTTCACATCGCCCGCTGCATATACCCCTTCAATGTTGGTTTGGGTGGAATCGGGCTTGGTGATGATATAGCCTTCAGCATCCATTGTAACCTTTCCAATAAAGGGCGTGGTTGCGGGCTTATGCCCGATTGCAATGAAAATACCATCAAGTTCAATTTTGCGGGTGGATTGATCCAGTGCGGATTGAATGACCGCGCCCGTGACCGATTTGGGATGATCGCTGCCAATCACTTCTTGCAGCTGATGATTCCAAATGACCTCAATCTTAGGATTCTTATGCAAGCGGTCAATCAGAATTTTTTCTGCGCGAAACTGATCACGGCGGTGAATGACATATACTTTTGAAGCGTGATTGGTTAAATATAGGGCTTCTTCAACCGCGCTATTGCCGCCGCCAACCACCGCAACAATTTTATTTTTAAAGAAAAATCCATCACATGTCGCACAAGCAGACACGCCAAAGCCTTGAAAATGGCTTTCAGAATCAAGTCCAAGCCATTTTGCGCTTGCGCCTGTTGTGATGATCACGGTTTTTGCCAGATATTCCTTGCCACTATCGCAAATCACCTTGTGATTTAGCGGGGAAAATTCAACATCGCTGACCAGATCATATTCAATCTGCGTTCCCACATTGCGCGCTTGCTGTTCCATTGCCTGCATCAATTCAGGCCCTTGAACGGCATCCGCAAAGCCTGGATAATTTTCAACATCGGTGGTAATGGTCAGCTGCCCACCAGGCTGCAATCCGCATAGCATGATTGGGTTTAAATTTGCGCGCGCTGCGTAAATCGCTGCGGTATAGCCCGCAGGACCAGAACCAATGATGATTACATTTTCACGGGTTGCTTTAGGGGCGTTTGGGGATTCGGCTGCTTGCATATTTGCGCCTATTCATTTTTATGTTTATGTCAATTTATGGTCGGGGCGGCTGGATTCGAACCAACGACCCTCTGTTCCCAAAACAGATGCGCTACCAGACTGCGCTACGCCCCGCACAAATTGAATATGTCACGCTTTTGTACTAAGGATCGGGATTCGTCAAGTGAAAAAACATTTTTCCCTTAAGATTCATCCGATTTTTCATTCGTCTTTTTCTCGGTGGGGATAAAAGTCCCGCCTTGATTTAAAGCTTCAATGCCGCTTCTGATGGATTTGGTTTCATAAAACCATTTTTCCAAAGCTTTCCCATCGCCAAAGCGAATAAGCCGCTGCAATTTGATTAAATCTTCGGTAAAACGCCCCAGCATTTCCAAGACAGGGGCTTTGTTTTCTAAAAACACATCCCGCCACATAATGGGGTTTGAATTGGCAATGCGGGTGAAATCGCGAAATCCGCCCGCTGAAAATTTCATTACTTCGCCGCTATGGATAAGCGCTTGATCGCCTACCTTTTCCGCCTTTAGCTGATCTTCAAGATCGGCAGCAGTTCTAACCAGCGCATAGGCAATCGCATGCGGCAAATGCGATGTAATTGCCAGCACGCGGTCATGGTGCGCGGCATCCATAATTTCAATGCGGCTGCCCATTGCTTCCCAAAATGCTGCCAGCTTTTGAACCGCCCGTTGATCTGCATCTGCAGGCGGGGTTAAAATACAATAGCGATCTTGAAATAATTCGGCAAAGCCCGCATCGGGCCCTGAATGTTCTGTGCCTGCAATTGGATGGGCGGGAATGCACATAACGCCTGCGGGCAATAAGGGGGCAATGCGTTCCAGCATTGATAATTTGCATGATCCAACATCGCTTAAGATTGATCCAGCTTTTAAATGGGGGGCAATGCGGGTTGCCACTTGCTGAAATGCACCGATGGGGGTGCAGATAATGGTTAAATCGGCATCCTTAACAGCTTCTTCAAGGCTGGGTGCAAGCCAATCAAATAGGTTTAAATCCTGTAGCCTTGCAGCAGCTTGTTGATTTTGATCAAAGCCAACCAGCGTATCTAGCCCCTTTATTTCCCGCGCGGCCCGCGCAATAGAAGACCCGATCAGCCCAGCGCCAATGATTGTAACCTGTTTAAACATTTAAGCATCCGCCCGTTCATAATGTTTTAACGCAGCAAGCAGCCGATCATTTTCATCAATTGTGCCAATTGTAATGCGCAAATGCCGTTCCAAACCATAGGCTTGAAGCGGACGCACAATAATTCCCTGCGCCATTAAATGATCGGCAACCGCCGCTGCTTGCGCCTTATCGCCAAGCTCCAACATGATAAAATTGGTCACCGAAGGATGCAATATCCAGCCTTGATTATGTCCCAGCTGATAAAGCTGCTTTGCAACCCGCGCGCGCTCGCTTAAATTATGGGCTTTTGCGCGTTTGATAAAGCCTTGATCTTGAACCGCAGCAATCCCCACCGTTTGGGCTTGGGCGGATACATTAAAGGGCGGGCGCACCCGATTTAACACATCAATAATGGTTTGATCGGCATAGCCCCAGCCCAAACGCAATGATGCAAGTCCGTAAATTTTTGAAAAAGTGCGCGTGACAATCACATTGCTGGCAGTTTTTACCAAATCCATGCCATCATCATAATCTTCTGCATCCACATATTCACAATAAGCCCCATCAATCACCAATAAAACGCGTTTGGGCAAGGCTTGATGCAAGCGATGCAGGGCTTGGCGATCCAAATAAGAGCCTGTGGGATTATTGGGGTTTGCCAGCATCACAATCTTTGTGCGCTCATTGACAGCATCAAGGATCGCGTCAATATTGGCGTGATAATCGGTTTCTGGTGCTTTTACGACGCTTGCCCCGCATAATTTTGCACTAATCTCGACCATTAAGAAGCCATATTGGCTCATCAGCACTTCATCGCCCGCGCCAACATAAGCGCGGCAGATTAAGGATATAAGCTCATCCGATCCTGCGGTCGCGATAAGTTGGCTGGGGGGAAGCTTATAAATATCCGCGATTGCTTCGCGAAGCGCGTTTGATCCGCCATCTGGATAGCGATGAATGGCATTGATTGTATTCTTCAAAACCGCCTTTGCCGCCAAAGAACAGCCAAGCGCATTTTCATTTGCAGATAGGATCGCAGGCGGCAGCGCGCCCGCAGCCTGATGCGCCCCAGGCACATATAAAGGCACATCCAAGATATATTCCTTTGGTTTTAACATATCATGCGCGCTCATTGCTTATATCCTTTTTACCTAAAGCTTGCTGAACTATATCCATATCCATTGCAGGATAGCTGCCAATATAATCCAGCCGATCCATCATATCAGGAAGTTGCTGACATAAGGATGCGGTAAGCGTTTGATCCATGAATAGATTGACGCGCAGCATGATTCTTTGATCCGCTGCAACCGATAATATCTTTGCAGCGATGCGATCACCGCCAAATTCCACGCGCAAGCAATCATTAACCGCATCAAGCAAGCGGGAATGCGCAACCCCTTGCTGTAATTTGGCAATCAGCAAGCTGTGATCTGACATGCTGGGGGCAGGGCTTGCATAAGATAGCACGATTGCGCGTGGGGCATCCGCCGTCAAAACAGGGATAAACGGCAGCGCCATCATTATTTTAGGGGCGTTTTCCTCGGATAAATGATCCCAAAGCAGCCTTTGCGCGCGATCATTCTGGGGGAATGCAATCACCGCAAGCTTTGTTTTCCCGTCTTGCATTAAATGTAACGCTTCTTCTTCATTGGCAGCTGCGATCAGCTGGGTTTGTGTGCCAAATTGATCACGCGCCAAATCAAGCAGGCTATTATCATTGTCGCGGGGATCATTGTCACGGGCAACCACCGATATGCTAAATTGATTTTGTAATTGGGTAAAAGCACCGATTAATTCATGCCAAATATGGATCAAGGATTCAGCGGGAAAAGCGCCGTGATGGCGCGCCAGCAAACGCTGGAACATGGCAGCCTCGCGTGCGGGGCGCACCGCCAATAAGGGCGATGCGATCATGGGTGTTTGGCTGCGTTTAACCGCTCCAATATGTTCAACCACCCGTCCGCGCGCCATGATTAAATCATGGATTTGATCATCAATTTGATCAATTTCTTCGCGCAATATCTCTAATGTCTTTTGGGTCATATTCAAAAATCTTTTTTTAACCTTGCAAGAATGCTTGCGCCAAGGATAGCCGCCTACGGCTTTCATCACTGCCAAAGGCAATCAGCAAATCAAATACCCCAGGCGATTGATCAAGTCCCGACAAAGCAGCCCGCACAGGGCTTGCAATCTTTCCAAAGCCCAGCTGTTGATCCTCTGCCAAGGCGCGCAACGCAGCATCCAATGTGATTTTATCCCAGTTTTTCACGCCTTGCAAGCGATCCATGACCAGCGCAAATAATGCCGATCCATCGGATAATTGCTTTTTCCCCTTATCGCTCAGCCTGTTATAATCAGGCTCTTGCAAGTAAATTTGTGCATTTTCTGCCAACAGATTTAAATTGGTCGCGCGTGCGCAAAGCGCTTCAAGCCCCAGCTTTAAGCGGTGTTGAATGATCGGGCTTTCTGCGTTTGTGCCAAGCCTTTCAATTAACAAGCGCAGCACTTGCTCATCATTGCCGCCGCGCAAATAATGGGCGTTAATATTTTCCAATTTTGCAACATCAAAGCGGGCAGCACTGCGCCCAACCGCATCCAGATTAAACCACTCTATGGCTTGGTCTTCTGAAATAATTTCTTCATCGCCATGTGACCAGCCCAGCCGTAATAGGTAATTTTTCAAGGCTTGCGGTAAATAGCCCATATCGCGATATTCATGGACGCCAAGCGCGCCGTGGCGTTTTGATAATTTTGCGCCATCTGCGCCGTGAATAAGCGGTATATGGGCAAAAATCGGAGTGTCAAACCCCGCAGCCTTAAATAATTGATCTTGGCGAAACGCATTATTTAAATGATCATCGCCGCGAATAATATGGGTGATGCCCATATCATAATCATCCACCACCACCGATAGCATATAAGTTGGCGTGCCATCGGCGCGCAGCAAAATAAAATCATCCAGCTGATCATGGGCAACTGAAACACTGCCTTGCACCAGATCATTAAGCGTTGTTGATCCGCCATCACGCGGCATTTTAAGCCTGATCGTATAGGGTTGATTTTCTGGATAATCGCTGCGATCACGCCATAAGCCATTATAAGCCAAAATATCGCGCTCTTGCTTTGCTTGTTCGCGCATTGCGGATAATTCATCTGGGGTCGCATAGCAGCGATAGGCTTTGCCTTCTTCCAGCAATCTATGGGCAATGTGCTGATGGCGTTCAATCCGTGTGGATTGAAATAAAATCGGTTCATCGCCTTCAAGTCCCAACCAGCCAAGCCCATCTTGAATGGCATCAATCGCGCCTTGAGTTGATCTTGCCTTGTCGGTATCTTCGATCCTAAGCAGATATTGCCCGCCATGATGGCGCGCGAATAAGTAATTAAACAAGGCTGTGCGCGCCCCGCCAATATGCAAATAGCCCGTAGGCGATGGTGCAAACCTAACCCTTACTGTCATTATTATTCCTATCTTGATTGATCATTTATATGATTTGGAATATATAATCTAAATATGATGGCAAGAGCAATGCCATAATGATGGCTGTTAGGTGTTTTTTAAAAAGGAAACGGCTGGAAAGACAAAGCGGGGGGCTTTCTTTCCAGCCGTTTTGTATCATATCTTTTGTCGGTAAACAGGAAAAGGAGGAGGAAACCTGTTCATAAACCAACAATTAAAGATATAATGAAGGGTAATGATACGAATTAAGCAGCGAATTGCTTGGATGCGCGCTCAACCATTTGGGTTGCTTGTGCTTGCATTGGTGCTGCAACTTCATTTGCAAGTTTCAATGACATTTCAGAGATTTTTGCAGATTCAGCTGAAAATTGATCATAGCTGTTGCGCATGAATTCATTTTGAACATCCATTAATTCATTGACATTGCGTGCGCCAAACATTGCTTTTGCAGTTTCAACTTGTGTTTCAACAGATTTTTGTGCGAATTCAAAATATGCGCGGCCAATATCTTCAAAGCCTTTTGAAACCATGCTCATGGAAGCAACGGCTTGATCAACGCTTTCTTTGCCAACAGTTGCAGCCTCTTCATATTGTTTGATCGCTTGCGCGGAAGCTTTTTCAACTTGTGCTTTGGTTGCTTCAACTGCTTTTTCTACATTGATTTTGCCAGCATTTACAGCATCATCAATTTGTTTTGCGGAGATTGCAGGAGCAACGGTTTTTTTTGCATTATTATTCATCATATAATCCTATTCTTTAGTTGTTTGATGTATGGTTTAAATTTTTAAATGTCTTTGTTAATCCAAATATTTTTGTTAATTTAAGCGTCTTTGTTAATCACTGCGTCATCTTTATTAAGATTGTTTTGCAGGTGCTAACCTCTTGCTTATGAGGGTAATATACAGGATTAATTTTGAATTGCAAGTGTTTTTTTTGCAGTGCAGCAAAGTTTTTTTTGCGATGCAATATTTTTATGGCTTAGCCAAGCAATGCGCGATTATATATATAGAGCATAGACTCTTGATTTAAACCTGTTTATAGTGAATATGCTTTGATAAATTTAAATATAATAAAAGATGATACCGTATGAACACACAATCCCCTTCATCCATGCCATTAATCCGTGATATTCTGGCAGCCTCTAAATCCAAGATTTGGGAAGCGGTGTTTATTTCCTTTGTGACCAATATTTTGGCGATGTCTGTTCCCATTTTTACCATGCAAATTTACGATCGCGTGATTGTGCATAAAGGCATTGCAACGCTGGAGGCGATGGTGATCATCATTGCCATTGTATTGATCTTTGATACGATTTTAAGATTTGGACGCTCGCGGCTATTTCAGCGGGTTGGGCTGCAAGTGGATGTTGAGCTTGGCAATTTTCTATATAAGAAAATCAGCAAATTGCCGCTAAAGACCCTTGAAACCCGTGATGTATCAAGCTGGCAAACCGCATTTCGCGATGTCGAGACCATTCGGGGGACCTTATCAGGGCCAACCATGATGACCGCGCTTGATTTGCCTTTTGCGTTTTTATTTCTATTTGTGATTTATTTGCTTGCGCCTGGGCTTTTAATTGCCTTTGGCATTATCATTCCGCTTTATGTCGGGCTTGCCTTTTGGTCGGGGCGGGTTGTGGCTGCGCTGTCAAACAAAGAACGCCAGCGCGGCTTAAACCGCGATATGTTTATGCATGAAATATTGGCGGGGCGCAGCACCGTAAAGGCGCTTGCATTGGAACAGGCTTTTTTACCAAAATATGAGCGCACACAAGCAGATGCGATTGATGCATCCATTATTCGCGGTTCAAGCACAGATTTTCATCAGGTTTTAACCCAATCCATGCAGCTTTCCTCAACCGTGATGGTGACTTGCATTGGGGCATTGTTGATTTTACAGCAGGAAATGAGCATGGGAACCTTAATCGCGGTTAATATGTTAAGTGCGCGCATGATTTCGCCGATTGCGGGGCTGGTTGGGCAATGGCGCGCGGTTCAATCTTTTCGTCAATCTGCGGGGCGTTTGTCCGAAATTTTTGCGCTGCCAAGCGAACGCGATGATGCAAATTTGCCGCTTGATCGCCCCAAAGGCGTTATTAAGCTGGAAAATGTTAGCTATGGCTATCATCGGGATCAAGATTCCAACAGTCCGATTGCGGTTGACCGCTTAACGGGCGAGATTGGGCCTGGCGGCATTCATTGTTTTATGGGCAAGAATGGTGCGGGAAAATCAACGCTTTTAAAATTGCTGGCAGGATTATATCGCCCCAATCATGGGCGCATTTTAATTGATGATGCCGATATTTCGCAATTTTCACGAAAGGATTTGGCGGCATGGGTTGGCTATTTACCGCAAGATTGCTTGCTGTTCGCCGATACGATTCGCGCCAATATTCAAATTGGCGGGATGCCTTATGATGCGGTGCGCAAAGGCTATGACCAGCAGGCAGTGGATGCCCAAATGATCGAATCGGCAAAGCGTGTTGGCTCGCATGCGCCCATTTTGGATTTGCCAGATGGCTATGATACGGAATTGGGGGAGGCTGGTTTTGGGTTGTCCTCTGGTCAGCGCCGGCGCATTGCCTTGGCGCGCGCGATGATGCCTGATCCGCCGATTATATTGATGGATGAACCCACATCAGACCTTGATTCAGAAGCCGAAGAAATATTGGTCAATTGCTTGCGAAAATTGGCAAAAACCCATACCGTGATTGTGGCAACCCATTCCCCCTTATTTTTAAATCATGCGGATTCAATTATGGTATTAGAGCGCGGGAAAGTCGCCCATGCAGGCAAGTCAAGCGATGTGCTGCAAGCCTTGATGGCAAAAAATACGGCCGCCAAACAGAAAAATATGCAAGCGCGCTCTAATGCCAATATTAATGCTAGCGGAACTATTCAGCCGCCCCCACCACCACCGCCAAATCATGCCCAGCAGAATCAGGCGCAGCCAGAATCACAAAATTTACAAAATTCACGCGCCGTTGCCTTGTCAGCCCTGCGCCCCAATAAAAGTCCAGACCCTAAAAACCCAGATGTTTAAAAATAAAAGCGTTTAAGTTTAAAAGATCGTGCCTATATAAAGATGATGAAATTAAAAAAAACAGCCTCACCACCCCATCACAATCAACCCCGTCAAGAATCACCGCTTGAGCAGCTGATTGCCCGCAATCGCAGCGGAAAATTCCGCGTCAATTTATGGGCAATTTCAATTATGGTGATTGGACTGTTGGTGGTTGCGCATTTCTCATCCTTGGATGAGGTTGCGATCGCCACAGGCGAAGTTGTCCCGCAGGAGCAGCTTAAAGTCGTGCAGCATCTTGAAGGCGGAATTGTGGAAACCATCATGGTGGAGGAAGGGGATATTGTCAGCCAAAATCAGGTTGTGATGCAGCTTAATCTGGGTGCATCGGCGGTGAATGAAAATGAAATTCTGGCGGCGATTGACGGTTTTACCTTAACCCGCACAAGGCTTGAAGCAGAGATTAATACGCAGCGCCAGCCTGTTTTTGATCCAGAACGCGCCGCGCGCAGACCCGATTTGGTTGCAAGCGAACTTTCGGTTTTTCGGGCGCGCCAGCAAGAATTAAGCAGCCGCGTTGCGGTGACCAATCAAAGAATCAGCCAAAAAAAGCTGGAAATTGATGAATTATTGGCGCATCAAAACAGCTTGAAACAAGATTTCACACTTGCAGAAGAACGCTTTGAAATGTCGGGAACTTTGGCGGAGCAAGGCTTGGTGCCGCGCATGGAACATTTAAGCCTTGAAGCCGAAGTCAGCCGAATGCGGGGGGAATTAACCGTGATGCAATCATCGCTGCCACGCGCAGAAGCCGCTTATAATGAAGCCAAAGCACAATTAGAAGAGGAGCGGCAAGCCTTTAAACGCCGCGCGATTGAAGAATTGGGCGAGGTGCGGCGGCGCTTGGTTCAGCTGAATGAAAGCTTGCAAACCGCATCCGAACAAGCGGGGCGCGCCGATATTCGTGCGCCGATTGACGGCATTGTGAAAACTTTGCGCTATAATACAATTGGTGGGGTGGTAAAGCCAGGCGATCCCATTTTGGATATTGTGCCAATATCGGATGAATTGGTGATTCGTGCAAAATTAGATCCCAAGGATCGCGGATATGTGGTTGAGGGGCTGCGGGCAAATGTTAAAATCTCAACCTTTGATTTTGCCCGCTATGGCGATCTTGAAGGGGTGGTGGAACGCATTGCGGCATCCACCGACACCACGCCAGAAGGGCTGCCCTTTTATACGGTGGTGGTCAAAACCGACAAGAATTATTTGGGCGAAACTAAAGGGGAATATGCCATTCAGCCTGGAATGCAGGCGGTTGTTGATATTCACACCGGCACCAGAACCGTATTGGATTATATTATCCGCCCCGTCCTGAAATTACGCCACGAAGCCTTCCGCGAGCGGTAAG
>JBGCED010000106.1:0-28208 GCA_045106055.1 Alphaproteobacteria bacterium | reverse complement strand
AAGATTTAACCCGCACCGTTTCGCGCTTGGTCGAAGAACAGCGCAGAGCGGCCGCCCAAGCGGCGGATCAAACAAGAGATCAAGATGATGCAATCAAACCGCTTGAGCGCGAATTTATAAAAAAAGTGGTTGATGAAGCCGCAGAAAAATGCGCCGCAACCCTAGCAGCCGAAGCCCCCTGTAAGATGAATTAAAGGGGGCTTTTTTATTTTATGATTATGAACTTTTAAAGATCAAGCAATAAGCGTGATGGGTCTTCCAGCAGAGCCTTTAGGCGCACCAAAAAGGTCACGGCTTCCTTGCCATCAATGATCCGATGATCATAGGAATGTGCCAGATACATCATATTGGCAGCCACAATTTCGCCCTTATCATTGACGATGGGGCGTTTTTGAATTTTGTGCATGCCCAAAATCCCAGATTGCGGCGGGTTTAAGATGGGGGTGGATAGCAATGATCCAAACACGCCGCCATTGGTAATCGTAAAGCTGCCGCCTTGCATTTCAGCAAGGGTTAGCTTGCCAGCGCGTGCGCGTGCGCCAAAATCAGCAATCCCGCCCTCAATCTCGGCAAAGCTTAACTGATCTGCATTGCGCAATACAGGCACAACCAAGCCTTGGGGCGTGCCAACCGCGATGCCAATATCATAATAATTTTTATAAATAATTTCATCGCCATAAATTTCAGCATTGACGGCGGGCAGCTCTTTTAAAATCATGGTGGCAGCCTTGACGAAAAAGGACATAAAGCCAAGTTTCGTGCCGTGCTTTTTCTCGAATGCTTCCTTATATTGGCTACGAATTGCCATCATTGGCCCCATATCAACCTCGTTAAAAGTGGTTAGCATGGCAGCGGTATTTTGTGCCTCTTTCAAGCGGCTGGCAATCACCTTGCGTAATTTTGACATTTTAACCCGCTCTTCGCCGCGTTCATCATTTTTGCGCGTGCCTTGCGGTGTGAAATCTTGCAATTTTGGGGTGCTTGGCTTTTGCATTGCGGGTTGGCTGGCAGGCTGGCTGGCGTGCTGGCTGGCGTGGGCAGCCTTCGTTGCGGCCGCGACATCTTCTTTTAAAATATTGCCCTTTGCGCCTGAAGCATTGACATCGCCCGCGCTTAAGCCTTTTTCTGCCATTAATTTTGCAGCAGCAGGGGTTGGGGTTGATGCAGCTTGCGCTTTATTTTCAGGAGCAGAAGCAGCTTTTGGTGCTTCTGTTTTTGGTGCAGCCGTGCCAGCTGCGGGGGCATCCGAAGCTTCCATTTCGCATAATAGCGCATCCAGCTCAACCTCATCCCCTTCTGCAACTTTGATCGCGGTGATGACGCCAGAAATCGGGGCAGGAACTTCAAGGCTGACCTTATCGGTTTCAAGCTCAACCAGGGTATCCCCCTCTTTGATAAAATCGCCTTCTTGAATTTTCCAGCCCGCAATCGTTGCGCTGCTTACCGATTCGCCAAGGGTGGGGACATTTACTTTGGTGGTCATTGCGATTATTCCTTATAATCTGGCATTAATAATTTGCGTTAAAGGGTTAAAGCATCTTCGACAAGCTTTTGTTGCTGTTCTTTATGTTGGCGTGCATTTCCAGTTGCAGGGGACGCCGCTGCATCCCTGCCAATATAGGTTACATGGGTATTGGGCTTGTGATTCATGGAAATTAAAATCTTTTCAAGCCGCCTGCATACAAAATCCCACGCGCCCATATTTTCAGGCTCTTCTTGGCACCATGCAATTTCAGCATTTGGAAAGCGTGCTAAAATGCGGGCAATGGTTTTTTCAGGGAACGGGTAAAGCTGCTCTAGGCGCATTAAAAAGATGTTTTTGCTGTTTAATGCATCGCGCCGTTCGCGCAAATCAAAATAAACCTTGCCCGAACATAAAACCACCCGCTTAATGTCTTTATCTTTTGCCAGCGTTCCGCCAAGATCGGCATGATCAACCAGCACACGGTGGAATGATCTGTCTTCGCCAAAATCCTCTATGTCGGATACGCATAATTTATGGCGCAACAAGGATTTAGGCGACATGACCACCAGCGGTTTTCTGAAATTACGGCGAATTTGCCGCCTTAAAACATGAAAGAAATTCGCGGGGGTCGTGATGTTACAAACCTGCCAATTATCTTCGGCGGAAGATTGTAAATAACGCTCCAGCCGTGCAGATGAATGTTCAGGGCCCTGACCCTCATACCCATGGGGCAGCAGCATCACAAGCCCGCACATTCTAAGCCATTTGCTTTCACCCGATGAAATAAATTGATCAATGATGACTTGCGCGCCATTGGCAAAATCACCAAATTGCGCTTCCCAAATGACCAGCGCATGGGGTTCTGCGGTCGCATAGCCATATTCAAAGCCAAGCAGCCCAAATTCACTTAACGGGCTGTCAATCACTTCAAAATGGGCTTGTCCCACCCGCAAATGATTAAGCGGGATATAGCGATCTTCGGTATCTTGATCGGTTAATACCGAATGGCGATGGGAAAAAGTGCCGCGTTCGCAATCTTCCCCCGACAGCCTTACTGCGGTCGATTGGCACATTAATGTGCCGTAAGCCAAGGCTTCCGCCATGCCCCAATCAATATTTTTGCCTGTTTCAATCATTTGACGGCGTAAATCCATTTGCCGTTTAATTTTGGAATTAACCGCAAAATTTTGCGGCACATTGGATAGACCATAGCCAATTTCTTTTAATAAATCCATGCTAACGCCCGTTTGGCCTTTGCGTTTTTCGCTTTCACCCGCAACTTCAAGCCCCGACCATTGCCCTTCAAGCCAATCGGCTTTATTGCTTTTAAAGCTGGTGGAGGCTTCAAATTCCGTATCAAGCTCGCTGATAAAATGATCAACCACTTGCTGCGCTTCACCCTTATTAATCGCTTCAATATTTTCAAGCTTAGCGGCATATACTTCGCGGCTTCTTGGGTGCGCTTTAATCTTAGTGTACATTTTTGGCTGGGTGAACATCGGTTCATCCCCCTCATTATGACCGTGGCGGCGATAGCACCACATATCAATCACCACATCCTTATGGAATTTCTGGCGATATTCCATTGCCAATTTTGCAACATGAACACATGCTTCTGGATCATCGCCATTCACATGAAATACAGGCGCATCAATCGTTTTTGCCATATCGGTTGGATAGGGCGACGAGCGCGATTTTGCAGGCGCGGTTGTAAACCCAATTTGATTATTGATGCAAATATGGATTGTGCCGCCTGTTTTATAGCCATCAAGCTGCGATAATAAAAAGGTTTCAGCAACGATTCCCTGACCAATAAAGGCGGCATCGCCATGAAGCAGCAGCCCCATGACTTTCTTTTGTTCTTTATCATTGCGTTGATCTTGCTTGGCGCGCACTTTCCCCAAAACCACCGTATTCACACATTCAAGATGGCTTGGGTTGGCGTTAAGCGACAAATGAACGGTTTTGCCGTCAAACACACGATCCCCTGATGCGCCAAGATGATATTTAACATCGCCAGAGCTGTTGGCAATTTCGGCAGCTTGAGAAATGCCATGAAATTCAGCGAAAATACGGCGATAAGGCATATCCATAATGTTGGCAAGCACATTTAAACGCCCGCGATGCGCCATGCCAAGCACCAATTCTTCCAGGCCTAATTGCGCGCCGCGCTTGATGATCTGCTCCATTAAGGGAATAAGCGATTCGCCGCCATCAAGCCCAAAGCGTTTTGTGCCGCGAAATTTTTTATCAAGATAGGTTTCAAAAACATCAGCGCGCGTCAGCCGTTCTAAGATGGTGCGCCGCCCCAAATTGGTGAAATCCTTTTGATTTAAGCTGGCTTCAACCTGTTCTTGGATCCATGATTTTTCTTCTGGCGTTTGAATATGCATATATTCAACCCCAATATTGCCGCAATATGTTTTTTTGCAAATATCCAGAATTTCACGCAAAGATGCGGATTCAAGCCCCAAATAAAAATTAATAAAGATCGGGCGATCAAGGTCTGCTTCGTGGAAGCCAAAATTTTTATAATCCAATTCTGGGTGATCATCGCGTTCAATTAATTCAAGCGGATCAAGCGTTGCAATCATATGACCGCGCATCCGATAAGCGCGAATAAGCATCAAGGCGCGAATGGAATCAAGCGTTGCTTGGCGGATGCGATCTGCGGGAATGCCCGCTTCGGCATTCGTGCCTAGCCCTTTAAGCAGCTGATTGATCAGGCGCTGGTTAATGCCGCCTGTCTGTTTTTCATCAAATTCATCCTCAAGCGGTGCGTCAATGATCGCGGTATCCCGCCTTGCCCAGCTTGGTCCTTTATGATCTTCGATATTGTCCGCTTCTTCATCAGAATCTGCGGTTAGTCCCGCAAAAACTTCTTGAAAATAAGGGTCAACAGATTGCGGATTATCACGCCATTTTTCTAGCAATTCAGCCAAATAAGTTTCGTTTGAACCATAAAGCCATGCACTTTCACCCAAATATTCCCCCAGATGCTTCATTGATTTCCCCATCATCATTTTTAGTTTAATAAATATAGTTTGACTTTTTATATCAAATATTACAACCCCAAAAAGCCACGCTGCGGCATTTTTAAGGGCTTATTTTGGTTATTTAGCGCGATTGCTTTTCTTGAAGCCCCGATTGCTTGCGCCTTTGTTCAAGACAAGCTTTAACATCATCAGGATTAATTTCAGCATCCACCCAAAGCACCATTAAATGATATAGCAAATCCGCAGATTCATTCATCATTTTTTCGCGATCATCGCGGATCGCTTCAATGACCAATTCGGTGGCTTCTTCGCCCAATTTTTGCGCAATCTTGGCGCGCCCCTTTTGCAGCAATTTTGCACTATAGGATTGATCCGCCGCTTGGTGTTTGCGCGCTTCAACCCGTTTATATAATTCATCCAGCATGGTTTTACTTTCAATAGTTTATTCGTGAATGGGGCGCACCCGCACTTTATTTTTTAAAAATAGTTTTTTGACATCGGCAATGCTTACCTCGCCAAAATGAAAGATGGATGCTGCAAGCACCGCCGCAACATTCGCCTTTAATACGGCATCCACCATATGTTGTGCGTTTCCCGCACCGCCGCTTGCAATGATGGGTAAATTCACCTTGGCGGCGATTGCGTTTAACATGCCAAGATCAAATCCCGTTTTCACCCCATCGCGGTCCATAGAAGTTACCAATAATTCCCCCGCGCCCAATTTTTCCATTTCAACTGCCCAAGCAACGGCATCAATGCCCGTTGGCTTGCGCCCGCCATGGGTGTAAACTTCGTATCCTGCGCCATCCTTGCGCATTCTTGCATCAATCGCAACGGTCACGCATTGGCTGCCAAACTGTGATGCGGCTTTGCTTACCAAATCGGGATTTTCAACCGCAGCCGAATTAACGGATATTTTATCCGCTCCTGCCAATAACAGCGTTCTAAAATCATCATTGCTGCGAACGCCGCCGCCAACGGTTAAGGGCATAAAGGCTTGCTGGGCGGTGCGTGTTACAATATCCAGCAAGGTTGCGCGCTGTTCATGGCTGGCGGTAATGTCCAAAAATACCAATTCATCTGCGCCTTGATCATTATATAATTTTGCTTGCTCCACAGGGTCGCCTGCATCAATTAGCCCCACAAAATTAACCCCCTTAACGGTGCGCCCCGCTTTTACATCAAGGCAAGGGATGATGCGAATGGATTGATCTTTATGCAGCATATCCGCGCAGCCCCTAAACCGCCAAGGCTTCTGTTAAATCAACGCTGCCTTCATAAAGGGCGCGCCCGATAATGACACCTGCGATTTTATTGCTATGCTTTAGCGCGTGAACATCATCAAGCGTTGTGACCCCGCCGCTTGCAATGACGGGAATGGGCTGAATATCCGCCAAATGGGTCATGGCAGCAAGATTGACCCCTTGCATTGCGCCATCACGGGCAATATCGGTATGGATGATGGCAGCAGCTGGCACGCCCTTAAAATCATCAAGAAAGGAATCAATCGTAATGTCGGTTTGTTCTGCCCAGCCACAGATTGCAAGCTTATTATCATTGCTGTCAATGCCAAGCACGACTTGATCTGGAAATTCATGGCAGCAGGCTTTGGCAAATTCAGGGTCTTTGACCATAGCAGTCCCTAGGATGATTCTTGATAGTCCTTGATTAAGCCAATATTCCGCTTGCTGCAAAGTACGAATGCCGCCGCCCAGCTGGGTTTTTAAATGGGTCGATTCAAGGATGGATTTCACGGCATCGCCATTTACCGCGCGCCCTTCAAATGCGCCGTTTAAATCAACCATATGCAGCCATGTTGCGCCTTGTTGCTGAAAATGCATTGCTTGCGCCGCTGGGTCATCATTAAAAATGGTGGCATCTTCCATGCGTCCTTGCACCAGCCGCACACATTTGCCATCTTTAAGGTCAATCGCAGGATAGATGATCATGTTAAACTTTCCAATTTAAAAAATTATGCAGCAAAATCTGCCCTGCTTTTTGGCTTTTTTCAGGATGAAATTGTGTGCCGTAAAGATTGTCTTTTGCAATTGATGCGGTAATCATATCGCCATAGGAAATGGTTGCAGCAACATCATCATTTGACGCGGGGTGATAGGCATAGCTGTGAACAAAGTAAAACCACGGCGCTTGATCAAGCCCGTTATGTAAGGGGTGATCTTGGCGAAAATCGCAAGGGTGCCAGCCAATATTTGGAATGGTCAGCCCCGCAACCGCATTAAGCGGCTTTACCTGCCCAGCAATCAGCCCCAACCCTTGATGTGTGCCATGTTCAAACCCCATATCCGCCATCAGCTGCATGCCAACGCAAATTCCAAGCAGCGGGCGCTGCTGAACTTTAACATGATGGGTGATTGCATCCAGCAGCCCATCAATTTGATCAAGCCCCATACGGCAATGCCCAAATGCGCCCACCCCTGGCAGGATCACATAATCAGCATCGATAATGTCTTTGGGTGCATTGCTAACAATGATATTCATTGAAGCGGAGGCAACCGAGCTTGTTGCCTTAACGACAGAGGTTAAATTGCCAGATTCATAATCAATGATGCAGGTTTTCATCTGCAAGTTACGCCTTTAATGATGGTGGGTGCGATTGTTAAGCTTTTGCACCTTTAAGCGAGCCTTTGGTTGAGGGAAGCTGCCCCGCAGCTTGCGGATCAATGCGGGTTGCATGTTTTAGCGCACGCGCCAATGCCTTGAATCCGCTTTCTGCAATATGATGGGAATTGCCGCCATAAAGCGTTTCAATATGAATATTGGCGCCAATGCCAAGCGCAAGTGCTTGATAAAATTCTTTGAATAATTCCGTATCAAAAACGCCCAATTTTTGCGTGGGATAAGTAACATGATAGACCAAATAAGGCCGCCCCGATAAATCAAGCGCAACCCGCGTTAAGGTTTCATCCATCGGGGAAAAGGCATGACCAAAGCGTTCTATGCCTGCTTTTTCACCCAGTGCTTCAGCAAAAGCAAGCCCCAGCGCATAGCCGCAATCTTCCACCAAATGATGAAAATCAATATGGGTATCGCCCTTGGCCTTAATGTTAAGATCAATCAGGGAATGTTTGGAAAGCTGGCTTAGCATATGGTCAAAAAAACCAATGCTGGTATCAATATCATATTGTCCCGTACCGTCCAAATTTGCCTTGATGGCAATTTGGGTTTCTTTGGTATTGCGCGTTGCCGTTCCAATGCGTTGATATTTGGTTTCGGTCATCATTATCTTATAAAATCAAACATTATTTATGGCGGGCTTATTTATGGCGGAAAGTAATGCGGCCTTTGGTTAGATCATAAGGGGTCATTTCCACATCCACCAGATCACCAACCATCACCCGAATTCTAAATTTACGCATTTTTCCTGCGGTATGGGCGATGATTTCATGGTCATTTTCAAGCTTTACCTTGAACATCGCATTGGGCAGTTTTTCAACAACAGTGCCTGTAAAATTAATTAATTCTTCTTTTGTCATTCATAAACCATTATTGTTCTATTTTGATCACATACGCTTCCAAAATGGCTTATAAAGCAAGAATAAAAGAAGTGCAAGCATGCTAAGCATGAAAAAGAAGGGTATTTTGCCGTAATCACGATAGAGATTTGTATTAAGGGCAGGGGGCAGCTTCACATCCAGCACCCCGCTTTCATTAAGCCCTATTCGTCCCAATTCATTGCCAAGCGCATCAAAGGCTGCACTGATGCCTGTATTTGCGCCGCGAATAAGCGGCATGCCTTGTTCAATCGCGCGCAGGCGGCTATGGGCTAAATGCTGATGCGCGCCAAGCGTTGTGCCAAACCACGCATCATTACTGATGTTTAAAATATAATCCGCGCCAGCAGCGGGCAGAATATTGCGCGAAAAGCTGGCTTCATAGCAAATTAGCGGGCTGAAATAAGGAATTTCAGCGGCAGCCGCGCGTTCGGGCAAGCGTTTTCTGGTTGCCCCAGCATGATAATCAATCGCGCCTTGGGTTAATTTATCAAGCCCCAGCGGTGTAAGCAGCCCTTTAAGCGGCAGAAATTCACCAAAGGGAACCAGATGGGTTTTATCATATTGCCCAACCTGCCTTGCTTGATCATCAATCATATATAGGCTGTTATAAAGCCCCGTTTCATCGCGCCTTAGGCTGCCAAGCACAAGATGCCCGCCTTGTGGGGCAAGGCTTGCAAGCGCAGAATTAAACGCTGGTGCTTGATTAAGCGCAAGCGGCAATGCGGTTTCAGGCCATAGGATCAGCTTAATCCATGGCGGACGGGCGTTGGTGCTTAATTGTGCATAGCGGTTAAAGTTTTCTTGGAATTTAGCACGATCCCATTTGTCGGCTTGTGAAATGCTGGGCTGAACCAGCCTGATGCCATAAATTTGATTTTCGTTGATCTGTATGGCGGGGCTTAATGCATGATAACGATATGCCCCCGCACCAAATAATAAAACAGGCAATATAAGCCCAATCATTGCCCGCTTCACAATATGCCCTTTGATCATTGCGGGCAGCAATGCGGATAAAAGTGCGATTACCCCCATCCCCTCAACCCCCCACCATGCGGCTTGCATGGATAGATAGGGATTGCCCGCAATTAGCATTCCAAACAGGTTAAACCCAAAGCCTGTAAATAAATATTGCCGCAATAAATCCGCCAATGACAATAAAAGGATCATGCCGATTCCCAGCATGATTCTATGCCGCTTTAAGGGATAGGATAGGGCGCAAGCAACCCCATAGAATAAAGCAATGCCAAGGCTAAGCCCGATGCTGGCAAATGGCGCAAAAACCGCAAGCTTTGCAGAATATACAATCAAGGAATGCCCAACCCAATAGGTGCCGCACAGCATATAAGCAAAGCCAAAACCAAGCCCGATCACGATGCTTTGACGCATGGATTCGCTTGATTTTAATGCGTAAAATAAACATAGAAAACAGGGTATTATAAGATATATTTGATTGATTGGTGGAAGTGATAGACTAAGCAGACCGCCCGCAATTATACAGCCCAATAGGCGAATGGATTGCCTTTGGTAAAAAACGGATTGTAAGGAATTAAGATATGCCATAAAAGATCAGCCTATTGCTGCATGATCCTTAAAGATGCGCCATCGCTCAGGCGTTCATTGCCTTTGGTCACAATCATATCATCCGCCGATAAACCATCGGTGATTTGAATTAAGGCCCCGACCGTTTGCCCTGTTTGAACCATTTGGCGGCGCGCTTGTTTGGTATCATCCTTGGTTTCAACCACAAAGACAGAAATTTGATCGCCATTGATCACCAGTGCATCTTTTGGAACAAAGATATTAAGCTGGGCTGCTTGTGATTGAATGGTTTGGGCGCGGTGGATTAAGCTAACGCTCATCCCATCTGCCAGCGGTATATCATCATCATGCGCTTGCAGCTTAAAATAAGCCTTTCTTGTGCCGGTTCTGGGGTCTTCTTGGGGAATGATCGCGCGCAAGCTAACGGCAATGGTGGGGGCAGCTTCACCAGCGCCCGCCTTTGGTTCAATATTTTCAAATTCAATATGGGCAAGGGGCTGGGCGGTGATTTCAGCAACCATATCTGCGGGCAGGGCGGCTTCAACCTCCACACTATTGACATTCATCATTTGAAATCCAGAAGTGCCGCTTGAAACATAATCGCCTTTCACCAGATTGCGCGCCAAAATAATGCCATTATAGGGGGCAATGATGCTGGTCCATTCCAGATCAAGCCGTGCAAGATTGCGGTTTGCGATTGCGCCCGCCAGACTTGCTTGGCGTTCTTCAATTTCGGCTGCAACCACATAGGCTTCAAGCTCGGCAACTTCGTAGCGCGCGGGGGAAAAGGCCGATGATCCCCTTAATTTATCCAAACGATCAACTTCGGTTTGTAATTTTTCAAAATTGCGCTTGGCGGTTTCAAGCTGCGCTTCATTCATCGCAACTTGGCTGTTCATAATTTCCAGCTGATGCTGATATTGACGGTCATCCAATTTTGCAAGCGATGCCCCTTTTTCAACATAATCGCCAACCGATACATAAATTTGCGCAACAGAACCAGAAATATTGGCCGCAATATCCCCAATTTGCATGGCGCGCAAATTGGCAAGCAAGCGGCGTGCCTTGCCTGTTTCAAGATTGGTGATCACCTTTTGGGCTTCCACCAAGCTTGCGCGGGCTTGCGCGGCTGCATTTTCAGGCACAAGGGCGGTGCATAGAAAAAGGCTGGCGGGTATGATCATCCAAAGGCAAGATTTTTTAAGCAAAATATCCAATCCCTACGCTAAATAATTTTTCAATTTTTTTAATTTCATCGCTAAGCGCAAGGATAATCACATTATCATTTGCTTCAATGATGGTGTCAGGGCGCGGAATAATCAGGCTGTTATTGCGGATAATTCCGCCAACAATGCTATTTTGCGGCAAATGAAGCTCTTTTATCATATTGCCAATTGGATTAGAGCTTTCAATCGCTTGAATTTGCATTAATTCCGCCATGCCATCAAACAGGCTATGCACCGCTTTAATCTTGCCGCGCCGAATAAATTGCAAAATAGAAGATGCGGTAATTTCGCGCGGATTAATGATCACATCCACGCCAAGCTGCGATACAAGCCCGCCAAATGTCCCCTTATTCAGCAAGCTAACCGTGCGCCCAACCCCCATATGCTTATAAAGTAACGAGGATAGGATGTTGGTTTCATCATGGTCTGTAACCGAAATGGTGACATCGGATTTATCAAGTCCTGCTTCATGGACAATTTCACTTTTAAGCCCATCCCCGTTAATCACTTGCAAATTTGGATATTGCTTGGCGATTGTGGTCGCACGATCCTTGTTATTTTCAATTAATTTACAGCGATAGCCCAAATCGGAATCCATCATCATTCTTGCCAAATTGACCCCAATATTGCCCGCACCCACGATGATCGCCCGCCGTGTGGATTCAAGTTCAACCCCAAAAGCGGCCATAGAGCGTTTAATATGGGCTTCATCGGTCAGAAAATACACAATATCGCCAACCAGCATTTGATCGCGCGATTTGGGAAAAATGATTTTGCCCAGCCTGTTAATCGCCATCACATTGATGGAAAGATCAGGAAAAAGCGAGGTTAATTGCCGCAGCGGCGTGTTGATGATTGGGCATTTATCGGTGCAATGAAGCCCGATTACGCGTGCTGGTCCAAGCTCTATGGAATTAAAGCTGCCATTAATTTGCACGCGCCTGAAAATGGTTTTTGCAACTTCAACCTCTGGGTAAATCACATGGTCAATTGGCACATGTTCTGGATGAAAAATTGCGCCATATTGCGGCATTAAATAGGCTTGCTGGCGAATGCGCGCGATCTTAGTTGGAATATTGAACAAAGTATGGGCGATTTGGCAAGCCACCATATTAATTTCATCAATTAAGGTAACGGCAATCAGCATATCCGCATCTTTTGCGCCCGCTTTTTCAAGCACATCAGGCGAAGCGCCGTGACCCAGCATCGCATTTACTTCTTGAAACTCGTTTAATTGATTGATCAGATCTTGCGATTGGTCAATGACCGTCACATCATGGCGATCTTTTGCCAGATAAGTCGCCAAGTTCAAGCCAACTTGACCCGCACCGCAAATAATGACTTTCATGGGATATATAATCCTTTGAAATGTGTAAATGACACCAATTTAAAACGGAATGTTAAAAATTGGCGTCATTTAAAATTCATTAATGCCGAATGGATGGCACATCAAGATCATCTTTAAGCGTTCGTGCAAGCAGCGCATCTTGTCTGCGCTCTTCTGCGGCTTCTTCGGCAACGGGATCCCAATCAATCGGGGACAGCTTTTGTGAAAGCGCATGTTCCAGCACCTCTTCGATGGTGCGCGCTGGAATGATGGTCAGGTTTTCTTGAACAATTTCTGGCACATCCTCAAGGTCTTTTTCATTATCCTTTGGAATGATCACGGTTTTAACCCCGCCGCGCAGCGCCGCCAGTAATTTTTCCTTCAAACCGCCAATCGGCAGCACGCGCCCCCTAAGTGTAATTTCGCCCGTCATTGCGACATCTTTGCGAATGGGGTTGCCCGTTAGCACGGATACCATAGCGGTCACCATTGCAATCCCTGCCGATGGGCCATCTTTGGGGGTTGCCCCTTCTGGCACATGGACATGAACATTATTGCGCTTGAATTTTTTGGGGTGAATCCCAAAAGAAGGCGAACGGCTTTTGATTAAAATCCCTGCAATATCAATTGATTCTTGCATGACATCACCCAGCTTGCCTGTTTTGGTAAATTTACCATCCCCTGGCATGGTGACCGCTTCAATCGTTAAAATATCGCCGCCCACCGAAGTATAGGCAAGCCCCGTTACGATCCCAATTTGATCTTCATCATCAATTTGACCATAGCGGTATTTTTGAACCCCAGCAAAATCTTTTAAATTATCGCTTGTGATTTTGATTTGGCTGGCTTCTTCTGTAACAATTTGCTTCACCGCTTTGCGGGCTAAGCGTGCAATTTCGCGCTCAAGATTACGCACCCCAGCTTCCCTGGTGTAATAATGCAGCAAATCAAGCAATGCATCATCATCAACCTCGAATTCGCCATCAACAAGCCCATGCTCACGCGTTTGCTTTGGTACCAAATGCCGCTTGGCAATTTCCATTTTTTCGCTTTCAGTATAGCCTGCAATCCGAATAACCTCCAGCCGATCAATCAAGGGCTGGGGCAAATTCATGCTGTTTGCGGTCGTGACAAACATGACTTGCGAAAGATCATAATCAACCTCCAAATAATGATCGCTAAAGGTTGAATTTTGTTCAGGATCAAGCACTTCCAGCAATGCAGCCGATGGATCACCGCGCCAATCATTGCCCAATTTATCAATTTCATCCAATAAGAATAAAGGATTGGCGGTTTTTGCCTTTTTCATGCCTTGAACGACTTTGCCAGGCATAGATCCAATATAGGTGCGCCGATGCCCGCGCACTTCGGATTCATCCCTGACCCCGCCAAGGCTCATCCTTACAAATTGCCGACCTGTTGCATTTGCAATTGATTTTCCAAGCGATGTTTTGCCAACCCCTGGCGGCCCAACTAGGCATAGAATAGGGCCTTTTAGCCGTGTTTGGCGCGCTTGCACCGCCAAATATTCAATGATTCGTTCTTTTACTTTTTCAAGCCCGTAATGATCCTCGTCCAATACGGCTTGCGCAACGGATGGATCATGGTTTACCTTGCTATATTTCTTCCAAGGAATGGATAGCAGCCAATCAAGATAATTGCGAACCACCGTTGCTTCCGCAGACATGGGGCTCATGGATTTTAACTTGCGCAATTCGGCATTTGCTTTATCGCGCGCTTCCTTGGTTAATTTGGTTTTGGCAATTTTTTCTTCCAATTCAGCCAATTCATCGCCTGAATCTTCGCCATCGCCAAGTTCGCGCTTAATGGCTTTCATCTGTTCATTAAGGTAATATTCGCGTTGGTTCTTTTCCATTTGGCGCTTGACGCGGTTGCGGATTTTTTTCTCCACGACCATGACCCCAATTTCGCCCTCCATATAGCCATAAACCTTTTCCAAGCGCTCATTGGGCGAGCTTATCTCCAGCAAGGCTTGGCGTTCGCTTATCCTAAGCCCAAGATGGGGGACGATCGAATCGGCAAGCAACCCTGCTTCAGAAATTTGGGCGATATTGTTAAACACATCGCTGGAGATTTTTTTATTTTGACCAACATAATTTTCAAAGCGGTTGACGACGGCGCGCATCAAGGCGGTGATTTCAACCTCGTCCGCTTCATCATCTTCGATCAGGCTTGCTGCTGCTTCGATAAATTCGCCTTCTTGATCCAAAACATCCACCTTATAGCGGGCAATGCCTTCAACCATTGCTTTTACCGTGCCATCAGGCATTTCAAGCACTTGCACAATATTGGCAAGCGTGCCAACCTTGTATAAGCCGCCATCATCAGGGGTTTCCGTGTCTTCTTCAAGCTGGGTGATCAGCAATAAAGGCAAATCACCCTCAATCGCGGCTTCCAGCGCGCGAACAGACTTGCTGCGCCCAATGAATAATGGCGCGACCATGCCTGGAAACACCACGATATTTCGCAGCGGCAATACAGGATAATGCGTTTTACGCTTTGATTTTGCCATTTTATCAATCACTCCGTTACATATATAGAAAATCTGGTTAATGCTTATCTTAAATACTAATCTTATTTATGTTTTTCAACAAGCCCCCACAAATTAATTTATACATTAATCTGTGAATTATAGATCGCAGCTTTGTTTTAACGCATCAAATGCCATCAGCCCCGAACTGGTATCTGCGTGGGCAACAACAGCGGATGCGTTTGTGGCTGCGCCATAAAGCGCATTTTGCGAATCATACCCCTTTACCAGCAAGCCAAGCAAGGTGGATACAAACGCATCCCCCGCCCCAGCAGTTCCTGCAACTTGGGTTTTAATGATGGGTTGATGGTGAAGCTTACCATCATAAAGAAATGCGCCATTTGATCCATCCGTGACCAGAATATTTTGAATGCCAAGCCCGTGAAGCTGCTGCATAAACCAAGTTAATGGAATATTGCCAATTTCGCTTTTAAGCATGGGAATATGTTTGGAATCGGTGCGCTTTGATGCAATTGGCAGCTGATCGCAAAAGCTGGATAATTGCGGGGCAAAGGCGGTTGCTTCGTCCAAATTCAAAGATAATAGCTTGATGGATTGTGCATTTTCAAGCAATGAATCGCCATAAGTCTGTAATTGCTTTATGCCTGGATTGCAGCTGATAAAATCAGATAGGCGGGTTGCAGCCGCCAGCAATTCGGGCAGCAATTTTGCCGAATCACCGCTTAAGGGGGCAATGTGAATCAGATCAAAATAATGATCTGTAATCGCATCAAGGCGGTTAAGATGCTTGCGGCGAAGCCCCGTATTTGCGCCCCTGCGCGTGAAAATTGCGGCATTGCGATCATGGGATGAAATCATCACGGCTGATCCTGTTGGCTGCCCCTCTATCTTTATGATATGATCATTATTAAGGTCAAACGCGTTCACATGTTCTTTAACCCTGATGCGGTCAACATCATCGCCTACCAGCACAAAAGGGGTGCTGTTAAAGCCAAGCCTAGATAAAGCGCAAGCGGCATTAAGCGCGCCGCCGCCCACATGAATGGTGATGGTTTTTGCTTCCAGCTTTTGCCCCTGTTCCACCAATAAATATTTGCTATGGGCGTTGCGAAAGGCTAGTTGTTCAATATTATCAGAATTAAGGATCGTGATAATATCAATCATCGCTGAGCCAAAGCAAAGTGCTTTTTTTGTCATTAGATTGTTTAAACTCAAGCTATAAAGTTAAAAAATAAATTAAGGAATGGAATTTAGCATAAATTACAATGGATGCAAAATTTATCTTTATGAAAAGCTTTTTTTGCGCTTTTTATCGTGATATAAATTCTTAATCTTTTGAATGATAATGGGTGATTTATGGATCAATATCTTGATTTGCTGCAAAAAATTAAAGATCATGGCGTTGACCGCCCCGATCGCACCCAAACAGGCACAAGAAGCCTTTTTGGCGCACAGCTGCGCTTTGATCTTGCCCAAGGCTTTCCGCTGCTTACCACCAAAAAACTGCATTTAAAATCCATCATCTATGAATTATTATGGTTTTTGAAGGGCGATACCAATATTGACTGGCTTAATCAGCATGGGGTCAGCATTTGGGATGAATGGGCGGATGAACATGGCGATCTTGGCCCTGTATATGGCAAGCAATGGAGATCATGGGGGCGGTTTGGGGGGCGATCTGGGGGGCGCACTTTGGAGAATGCCAAAGATCAAGGCGGGATTGACCAAATTGCCCAGCTGGTGGATCAAATTAAAACCAATCCCTATTCAAGGCGGCTAATTATCAGTGCGTGGAATGTTGGGGAATTGGATGATATGGCGCTTGCGCCGTGTCATTGCCTGTTTCAATTCTATGTCGCAAATGGCAGATTAAGCTGCCAGCTTTATCAGCGCAGCGCCGATATGTTTTTGGGCGTTCCCTTTAACATCGCATCCTATGCGCTATTGGTGCATATGCTGGCGCAAGTAACGGATTTGCAGGTGGGTGATTTTGTCCACAGCTTTGGCGATGTGCATTTATATCATAATCATTTTGATCAAGCCGATATGCAATTGACGCGCAGCCCCCGCCCTTTGCCAACCCTGTCGCTTAATCCTGATATTAAGGATATATTTGGCTTTTCTTATGAAGATTTTACGCTTAATAATTATGATCCCCACCCCACCATCAAAGCCCCGATTGCGGTATGAAAGCCCTTTAACCCATGACCCAAGCCCCGATCATCACCCCCATCATTACCCATGTTGTTGCCATCGCAAAAAATGGCGTGATTGGCAATAAAGGGGCGTTGCCATGGCATATTAAGGGCGAACTGCAATGGTTTAAACGCCATACGGTTGGCAAGCCCGTGATTATGGGGCGCAAAACATGGGAATCGCTGCCAAAGAAGCCGCTTATTGATCGTTTGAACATTATCCTGACCCGTGATCGTGATTTTAAGCTGGATGATAATGATAATGATGGCGCGGTTATTTGCCATGATTTGGATGCTGCCTTAGCAGCGGCAAGCGCCCATGCACAGGCAATTAGCGCGCCTGAAATTGCGATCATTGGTGGCGGGGAATTATATCAGCAAACGCTGCCCCTATGCGGGCGGCTTTATTTAACCCGCATTGATATAAGCCCAGCGGGCGATGCGTTTTACCCTGATTTGAAAATGGATAATTGGCACGAGACCTATAGCGAAACAGGCCCGACCGCAGCCCCCACCATCGATCACCCCAACGGCTTTGGCTGCACCTTTAAAATCTATGATTTAAGGGGTGGCTAAGCTTTTTTATAGTTATCAATTACATATTTCCGCCAGCACCCTTTTTTACGCCCGCCTTTGGAAAATAGTGCCATTTCTATGGCTTCGCCAGATGTTTTATGAAGCGATGCTAGCGTTTTCAATAGCAAAATAGGCTTTCGGTTGGCGCGAACTGCGCCGCCTGATTAATCCCGCTTATATCCATTCATCAAATGAGTGTGCAGCCAAGTTTTTAGGTGCTGCTGGGCGGGGAGGGGGGATGGATTGGTGGTTAGAGAAGCAAATAAGGGGGGTAAATCATCAATGGTGTCAACATCGCGCTTGCTATCCAGTAAAATAATAGGGGTGGGGGCAAGCTTGCGGGTTAATTGGGCTAGGGTGTCATGCTGGCTGTAACGCAGCTGTGTCCAGACTGTGCGCGCAATTTCAATCTGCGCCGCAAATAGATAAAAGCCGCCATCCAGCGCAGGCCCAATGATGCAGCTTGCCTGGTTTTGCTTTAATCGCGCAATCGCATCAAGGATTAAGGCAGGATCAAGCTGCGGGCTATCCGTGCCAATGATCACCACCAGATCATGTTTTTTGCGTAAATTCTTATAAATATGATCAAGGCGCATTCCCAAATCCCCCGCGCCCGTCCATATAGAATCAAAATCTTGCCAAGCTTGCCATTGTGGGTCATTAAGCGCTTCTTGTTCTGCCAATGCCCAATAGGGAATGATTGAATCTTGACTGCTATCTTTAACTGCTTTTACAATTTCCGCAGTCGCAGCAACGCTTAATTGATAAAATGCTTCGGCTGCTGCTGTTCCAATATCAGCCGCCAACCGCGTCTTTACAGGCGATTTGCCGATGGTCTTAGCAAAGATCGCCAGCGCAACCGATTCCATCATTTCTTGCCTTTTCTTAATGTTTTCCATTCAGGCCATGCTTGTTTAATCCATAAATATTGATGCAGCAGCGTAATCTTAAGCCAGCCATGTTTTTTATATTTGCGCGCGCTGGTATAAAGCACCCCGCCAATCGGGGTTACCGCAAAGCCCGCTTGGCGCACCCGCCATACAAAGACATGATCTTCGCCATAAGTTACCTCTTCGGGGTAGCCGCCCAGCTGCTGAAAAATGTCTTTTTTAATTAAAAATCCCTGATCGCCAAAGGGGGTTTTAAACAGGCGGCAGCGCATATAAACCCCAAATCCATTCATAAACATCAAGCGCGACCCATCCTTTAAAAAGGCAAGATCAAAATAAGATAAGCCTGCTGGCGGGGGATCATTAATGGCGCGCAATAAGGCGGGAATTGTGCCATCACTAAATTTAGAATCGGCGTGCAGAAACCATAAATATGGATTGGCAGCAATTTGCGCGCCCGCATTCATCTGGGCGGCTCTGCCTGATTTACAATAAAGGATTTCTATTATTTTATCCGTTAATATAATGTTTTGATCCAGTTTTTTCGCATTTTCAGATGCAACCAATATAATTTGGCTGCCAGCTGGCAGCCCTGCCAGATCGTCAAGCAGATGCTGTAACTCTGTTTCATCGGGGGCAAGCGGGATGATGACGGATAAAGCAGCCATTTTATGATTTATGCCTTTAAGATGCTTAATAATTCCAGTTTGCCTTCAGGGATTTTATCATCTGGCGTAAGCATGGCATATTTAAGCGATTGGCGATAATCCTCGTTGATTGCGGCATGCGGCGATCCAAGCAATTCAAGCAGCAAGGCTTGCGCTTTTTCAAGTGAACCGCCATAGCGCGCAATCACATCGGCAACGCTTACATGATGTTTTGGGTCTTCCATCCAGCAATCATAATCGGTGACAATGCCAAGCGTTGCATAAGAAAGCTGTGCCTCGCGCGCTAAAAACACTTCAGGCACATTGGTCATCCCGACCAGATCGCAGCCAATCATGCGCAGAAAATTGCTTTCTGCCTTTGTGCCAAGCCGCGGCCCATCCACGCAGGCATAGGTTTTATCCGTGTGCAGCTTAAGACCCATGCCGTCTGCTTTATTTTTAATCCAAGCTGTTAAATCATCGCAAGTGGGCTTGGCGGTTGAAATATGGGCTGCCACCCCCTCGCCAAAGAAGCTTTTATCGCGGTTTCCCTTAACAAAGTCAAAATATTGGCTGGGAATTGCAAATTCACCTGGATGAATATCCTCGCGCAAACTGCCCGTTGCTGAAAAGCCCAGCACTTGCCTTGCCCCCAGCTTTTTAAGCGCATAGATATTGGCGCGGTAATTAATCTCATGCGGCAGAAATTGGTGATGCGCGCCGTGGCGCGGCAAAAATAATATTTCCTTATCTTGATAGCGCGCGGTGACGATTTTTGCGGATGGGTCGCCAAACGGGGTATCCACCGCCGTTTCAGCAATAATATCCAGCCCATCAATCTTATAAATCCCCGTTCCGCCAATAATTGCCAGCATCGTTAAATTCCTTTATTGTTTTTTATTTCAAATGGGACGGCAAGTATTTTTACAAGCCCCGTTTTGCGTTCATCACGAAAAGCGCTCAAGCCAATTTCCATCTTGTCATGCCCCGCTTGTGGCTGTGCTTGATAGGTTTTAAATAAAAAATCCCACCACGGTAGGTTAAAGCCAAAATTGCGGTTGGTCTCATCGGGATTTACCGAATGATGCACGCGGTGCATGTCAGGGGTCACAAGGATCATCCTTAAATAATGGTCTAATTTGAGGGGAAGACGAATATTGCCATGATTAAACATTGCGGTCGCATTTAATAGAATTTCAAAAATAACAATCGCAATAAAAGGAATGCCAAGCACCAGCGCAGCAGCGCATTTAATCACGGCAGACAGTAAAATCTCAACGGGATGAAAGCGTAAACCCGTGGTCACATCAATTTCTTGATCAATATGATGCACCTTGTGCAATCGCCAGAATAAGGGAATATGGTGAAAGGCGACATGCTGTGCGTAAATCAGCAAATCCAGCAGAATGATTGCAAGAATAACCGATAATATAAAGGGCAGGGGCAGCAGATTAAGCAGCCCGATTTGATGCTGTTGGGCATAGATTGCAGCGCTTGCAGCGGTAACGGGGATAAGCACCCGCACAGCAATGCTGCCAATGATAAGGATCGATAGATTCCTTAACCAACGCGTCTTTTTGCTGATGGTAAGAATGCGCTTGGGGCGCATATATTCTGCAAGCGCAACCAGCACCAGCACCCCAAAGAACGCTCCCAATCGCCACAAAACTTCATTTTCCATCATTGATTATCCATGATTAATTATCCATCATTGATTATAATAATGCGCCGCCGCACGAACTGCCCGCGCCTGCGGTGCAGCCAAAACAATGGCTTGCAACTGCAATGCCTGATTCAAGATCGCTTAATCCCTTAATATCCTCAATATTGCGCGCTTGCCAATTTAGCGGAATTTCCAGCATTTGGTTAAAATCACAATCATAAATCTGCCCATCCCAGCCAATTGATATTTGTTCGCTGCACATAACGCCTGATACGGCTCGCGGATTGAAATTATCAATCAAAAGCTGCATGTAATCATCCATCTTGCCATCGCGTGTCAGCGCATGGGCATAGCGTTTAATTGGCATATTGGTAATCGTGAATAAATGGTTGAAAATAATGCCAAATTCCTGTTTTAAATGGGCGTGATAATCGGCTTCAAGCTGTTCTTGCGCAGGCGGTAAATGTTCCCCAACAGGATTATAAACCAGATTTAGGGTAAGCCCTGATCCTGCTTGTCCGTAACCAAGATCATTTAATTTTTGTAAGGCTGCAATGCTTTTGCCAAATACGCCCTTGCCGCGCTGCGCATCCACATTATCTGCGATGTAGCAGGGCAGGGAGGCGACCACTTCCACTTGATGCTGTGCCAAAAATTCAGCCGTGTCTGCTTGTCCTGCTTCAAAAAAGACAGTTAAGTTACAGCGATCAATGATCTTTTTGCCCATTTTGCGGATTTCAGTCACAAAATAACGAAAATGCGGGTTTAATTCAGGCGCGCCGCCTGTAATATCCACCGTATGAATATCGGGTTCATTGCTTAATAAGGCAAGCAAGCGGTCAATCGTCTGTAAATTCATATTTTCTGTGCGATTAGGGCCGGCTTCCACATGGCAATGATGGCATGCTTGATTGCATTTCTTGCCAATATTAACCTGTAAAATCTTAACGCCATTGCGGGTTAGGGTGATATCATGTTCGCGCAAAGCAGCTTCAAATTGTTTCATGCTCTATCGTCTCCAATCGTGAAATTTTTCCAATATTTTTAAGCCAAATGCTGGCACGCGTGCTTTTTTCCATTCGCCCGCTGCATATTTATTCGCCTCGCTAAGGGTGGGGTAAATGTGAATTGTACCCAGAATTTTATTAAGCCCAATCCCATATTTCATCGCCAGAATATATTCCGTGATCAATTCCCCTGCATGGGCTGAAACAATGGTCGCGCCCAGAATTTTATCGCGTCCCTTATGGGTCAGCACTTTTACAAAGCCATGGGCGCTTGAATCGGCAATCGCGCGATCAAGATCGTCAATCCCGTAAGTCGTGACCTCAAACGGGATATTTTGTGCCTTTGCTTCCTTTTCATTTAAGCCAACCCGCGCGATTTCGGGATCAATGAAGGTTGCCCAAGGAATCACATTATAATTAACTTTGAACTTCTTAAAAGGTGAAAATAGCGCATTCAGGCACGCATACCATGCTTGATGGGCGGCTGTATGGGTAAATTGATAAGGGCCAGTTACATCCCCGCACACATAAATGCTTGGAATGTTGGTTTGCAGAAAAGGATTTGCGTCAATCGTGCCTTGCTTGCGGATTTCAACCCCCATTTCTTCCAAGCCAAAGCCCTTTATATTGGCAGTTCTGCCAAGCGCGATGATAATTTTGTCAAAGCGGATTTCAACCTCTTTATCTTCATATTCACATATTAATGCGCCTGTTTTAAAGGATTTTGCCTTATGATTGGTTAGCACCCTTATGCCTTCAGCGTTAAATTTTTCGGTGACTAGCTTGATCACTTCTTCATCTTCGCGGATTAGGATTTGCGGTGCCATTTCCACCAAAGTCACTTTTGAACCCAAACGGGCAAAGGCTTGCGCCATCTCAGCGCCAATCGGGCCGCCGCCCAGCACAACCAATTTTTCAGGCAATAGGGTTAAATCCCACAGGCTATCGCTGGTAAGGTAATCGATGGCGTGAAGCCCAGCGATTGGCGGCACCATGGGGCGCGCACCCGTTGCAACAATGATGGCGCGGGCGGTAAGGGTCTTGCCATTGACAGATACGCTATGCGGGGAAATAATATGTGCATCCCCCTTAATGCAATCCACCCCAAGCTTTGTATAGCGTTCGATGGAATCATGCGGCTCTATCGCGGCGATCACTTTTTGAACCCGTGCCATCACATCCTTAAAATCAAAATCAATTTCTGTTTTTTTAAAGCCAAATTCCTGCGCGCGCTTGGCATAAGACAGCATCTTGGCAGAGCGGATAAGCGCCTTGCTTGGAACGCAGCCTGTATTTAAACAATCCCCGCCCATCTTATGTTTTTCAATCAGCGCAACCTTGGCTTTTACGGTTGCCGCGATATAGCTTGATACCAGCCCCGCAGAACCGCCGCCAATCACGATGATGTTATAATCATATTTTGCCATTATATTTTCTTTCTGCGCAGCCACTGCACCAGCTTTTTTGAAATTAATGGAAATAATCCCAGCAAGATAAAAGCTGCCAATAATGGCGGTGAAGTAATATCGCGAAGCGATTCAATTTGGGCAAGCTGTGTGCCTGCATAAACATAGATCGCAGTGCCTGGCAGCATCCCCAGCTGGCTAACCCAATAAAAAACACGCAGCTTAACTGGCATTAACGCCGTTACAACATTCACCATGAAAAACGGAAATATTGGCACAAGGCGCAACGCAAATAAGTAAAATGCGCCTTCGCGTTCAAAGCCTTGATTGATTTTGGATAATTGCTTGCTGTATTTTTGCTGCACATAATCGCGGGCAAGAAAGCGCGCCATTAAAAAGGCAAGGCTTGCGCCAATGGTGCTTGCAAAAGACACCATCACCAGCCCCGCGCCAAGCCCAAACAAAGCGCCCGCTGCAAGGGTAAGCACCGCCGCGATCGGCAGGGAAAGCGCGGTTACCGCAACATAAATCAAGCCAAATATTACAAACATTAATAAGGTATTTTGTGCATAATAATCACGCAGCGCATCTTGCTGTGATTTTATATAATCCAGCGTTGCATATTGCTGCAAATCCAGCGCGAAGAAAAGCGCGATTGCCAAGCCGAATAGCAATAATAATCCAATTTTGATAATTTTTTTATTCATTATTTTCCTGCAATAGCTTAAATGGGGGGTGCATACAATATTTTCCATAGGATAAGATTAATATAGGATAAGATTAATTATGAATCGTTTCATTTATACATTCGCAGTGATTGCCATATTCGTTACAGCAGCTTTTGCGAATGCGAATGACCACGATGAATATGTGGGGGATTACCGCTTCTTGCTTTCAAAATATACGCAAGCTGCAACCCAAGAAGATATTAATGCCGTTTTGGTGAATTATAAAGCATGGGGCAGGGATCAACGCCATCAAAGCGCAATGGCATCATTGCAAAAGCTTAATCCTAAATTGCTTTCAGCCAATGAAAAAATGGCATTTTGGATCAATGCCTATAATTTGCTAACCATTGATTTAATCATCAAAACAGGTGAAACCAAAAGCATTAAGAATCAAGGCAGCCTGTTTCGCAATGTCTGGAAAAGCCATAAATGGGAAATTGATGGCACAGCCTATACGCTTGATGAGATTGAACATGATATTTTGCGCCCAATGGGCAATCCCAGCGTGCATATGGCAATTAATTGTGCATCCCTTTCTTGCCCTGATTTAAGGGGGGAGCCTTATGATGCTAAACGGCTTAAACAGCAATTAAACGAACAAACCATGCTGTTTTTAAGCGATCAAACCAAGGGGGTTTATATAACGGAATCTGGCTTGAGACCATCGAAAATCTTTGATTGGTTTCAAGCGGATTTTGGCGGAAAACAAGGCGTGATTGACTTTATTCATCGGCATTTACCCCATATCGCCAGCAAAGAAATTGATGGCTATTTGGATTATAATTGGCGTTTGAATGAACTGCAAAAATAGGTTTTTTTAAGGATAAAGCATTTTGTTTAAATCGGCGTGCGTCAACAGGGTTTAAAAATCGCTGTTAAGCGCAGGGCGGTTGCCAGCCGCAGCCTGTTCCAAAAAGGATTGCTTTGCAGGCTTTTGCGCTTCCTTTTGCAGCAGCTGATCAACGGCAAAGCCTTGAAATAGCTGAATGCCAAACATGCTGCCAGTGTTAATCACATCATTATTATCGCACCGTGATAGGATGATGCGCTTTGGGCCAATTCGCTTGATATGTTCCGCTAAATATTCTTTAATCTCGTCATTTGCGTCCAAGCTGAAATGATGATTGCTGGCAAGCTTGATCAAATCAACCCCTAAATAGGCGCGGTTAATCAAGGGAAGATGATTGGAAGATACGCCATCAAGGCACACGCGATAGCCGCGTTCTTTCAGAAAATCGCGTGCGAAGATATAGCCTTCAAAATCGGCAACAACATCCACAAATTGAAATTCAATGGTGATGGTATTGCGAACTTCTTGATTCAAATTTGCATCATAATTCAGAAAATCGCGTTCAAGCACGGTTGAAATATTGAAATTCAAGGATATGGATTGCCTTAGGCTGCCATCATCCCCGCTTCCTAATATTTTAAGCACACGGCGATCCAAGGTTTGGGTCAAATGTGTAAACAGCCAGCGATTGGATGCAAGCTGCGCATCGGGCGCAACCAATTGCGATAGGGTGCTGATTGCAATATAAACCTCAATAAAAATGGCGCGCACAGGGTTTTGTTGCGTAATGTGGCACACGGCTTGGCGGCGCAGCAAATTGGATAGATCCGCTTTGCTAATCATCGTCTCTATTTTGCTTAATTGATCCAAGGATAAAGCCTGATTGCGCTTATCCGTATCCCCGCCCCGAACGGTGCTTTGGGCGTTAATTTCGCGCAATCTTTTCTGTCTTGCCTGTTCTCTTTTTAAAACATTCTGGGCCAGCCTGGAAAATTGTTCGTGGTTTGCCTCAACATTGATGATGACCACAAAGCTGGCTTTTTGTTTTACAACATTATTTTCCTCGATCACTGCCAGCGGGTCGGTTGAAAATAAGGTGCGCATCCGCATGATAATATCATCAATAATTTCAGCTTGGGCATGTGCCAGAATTAACACAATATCCTGATTGGCAAGCGGGAAAATATGACCATTATAAAGCCCGCTGGGCTCTTCTAGCGCGCTGATCGCAACGCGCAAATGATGTTCTCGGCGGTTTTGCGCCTTTAATTGTGAAAGGTTAAAATATAACGCAATGCGCCCATCGCGGTGATTTTCCAAGCGATTGGCAAAATCCAGCAAAGCATATTCTTGGGTTAAGTTTAATTCATCGGACATTGCAGGCGATATATCTTGGGTGAAATTGATGCTGTATCTGATTGGTATATAATATGTTATATCCCCTGCCATTAAAAAAAACAAGCGCGCTAAACAAAACTTAATTTTTTAGCTTGGACTTGACATTGCTAGCCATGAAGATTATATGCTTTAGCACTCGTCAGGTTAGAGTGCTAACACTCTTTTTAAGCCTGATCATTAAACAATCTGTTATTAACGCTTACTAATGAATGGAGGCATATCAATGTCCGTAAAGTTTAGACCTTTACACGATCGCGTTTTGGTAAAACGCACTGATTCAGAAACCAAATCATCTGGCGGAATCATCATCCCTGATACAGCCCAAGAAAAGCCCATGCAAGGCGAAATTTTGGCAGCTGGCGCAGGTCATGTCAACGAAGAAGGCAAAGTGCGCCCCCTAGATGTCAAAGCGGGTGACCGCGTTTTGTTTGGCAAATGGTCAGGCACCGAAGTTAAAATTGACGGCGAAGAGCTGTTGATTATGAAAGAGTCCGATATTATGGGCATCGTTGAGTAAGCATATTGCTTGACGAAAAAACAAACAATAAATTAAAAATTTAGGAGTTCGCTTAACATGGCTGCAAAAGATGTAATTTTTTCAACCAAAGCAAGAGACAAAATGCTCAACGGTGTTGATATTTTGGCAAATGCTGTAAAAGTAACATTGGGTCCAAAAGGGCGTAATGTTGTGATCGATAAATCTTTCGGCGCACCGCGCATCACCAAAGATGGCGTTACGGTTGCAAAGGAAATTGAACTTAAAGATAAATTTGAAAATATGGGCGCACAAATGGTGCGTGAAGTTGCTTCAAAAACCAATGATCGTGCTGGCGATGGCACAACAACAGCAACTGTGCTTGCACAAGCAATCGTTCGCGAAGGCGTGAAAGCCGTTGCAGCTGGCATGAATCCAATGGATTTAAAACGCGGGATTGATCTTGCGGTTGGTAAAGTCGTAGAGCGTTTGGAATCAGGCGCAACCAAGCTTAAAACTTCTGCTGAAGTTGCACAAGTTGGCACAATTTCCGCAAATGGCGACAAGGAAGTCGGCGATATGATCGCAAAAGCCATGGAAAAAGTGGGCAATGAAGGCGTGATCACGGTTGAAGAAGCCAAAGGGCTTGAAACCGAATTGGATGTTGTTGAAGGCATGCAGTTTGATCGCGGTTATTTGTCTCCTTATTTTGTGACCAATTCCGACAAAATGGTCTGTGAAATGGAAAATGCGCTGATTTTGCTGCATGAGAAAAAACTTTCCAATTTGCAAGCCATGTTGCCTGTTTTGGAAGCCGTTGTGCAATCCAACAAACCCTTGATCATCATCGCAGAAGATGTTGAAGGCGAAGCATTGGCAACTTTGGTTGTGAATAAATTGCGCGGTGGGCTTAAAGTCGTTGCTGTTAAAGCCCCAGGCTTTGGTGATCGCCGCAAAGCGATGCTTGAAGATATTGCCATTTTAACGGGCGGTACGGTTATTTCCGAAGAAACAGGCATTAAGCTTGAAGCCGTTACCCTTGATATGCTTGGCAGCGCAAAACGCGTTTCAATCGATAAAGACAACACAACCATTGTTGATGGTTCTGGTAAAAAAGAAGAGATTGAAAGCCGTTGCGGTCAAATTCGCCAACAAATCGAAGCAAGCACATCCGATTATGATCGCGAAAAAATGCAAGAGCGTTTGGCGAAATTGGCTGGCGGTGTTGCGGTTATTCGTGTTGGTGGTTCAACCGAAATTGAAGTGAAAGAAAAGAAAGACCGCGTTGATGATGCCATGCACGCAACACGGGCAGCCGTTGAAGAGGGTGTTGTCCCAGGCGGCGGTTCTACTTTGCTTTATGCAACCCGCGCACTTGAGGGCGTAAAAGGTGCAAATCACGACCAAGATATTGGGGTTGATATTGTGCGCCGCGCATTAACAGCGCCTGCGCGCCAAATTGCAGATAATGCAGGCGAAGATGGTGCCGTTGTTGTTGGTAAAATGAAAGAATCAAAAGATACCAGCTGGGGCTTTGATGCACAAAATGGCGAATATGTCAATTTGGTCAATGCTGGGATTATTGATCCTGCCAAAGTGGTGCGTTCAGCGCTTCAAGATGCTTCTTCGGTTGCAGGCTTGTTGATCACCACCGAAGCCATGATTGCCGATAAGCCAGAAGATAAAGCTGCTGGCGGCGGCATGCCTGATATGGGCGGCATGGGCGGTATGGGCGGCATGGGCGGTATGGGCGGCATGATGTAATTCATCATGATCGTTTTATCGATCCCTTGCGCTTCATAAAGCGTATGGTTTTTAAAAGAAGGGGCTGGATTTTAACAATTCAGCCCCTT
>JBGCED010000105.1:0-3236 GCA_045106055.1 Alphaproteobacteria bacterium | reverse complement strand
GGTCATTACCATATAAATTGCATAAATCCATTTATGTAAAGGAATGTGCGACCGCTCAAATATCGTTCCTGTTCTTACAGTAAAATCTTTTTTGCATTCCTTGCATCTGTGATAGCCTTTACGATTGCCTTGATTCATTGTTACCCTGCTTGATGAACAATAAGGGCAGATTGGGTTGCCTTGCCAGCGTTTTTCTGTAAGAAAATTTATGGCGGATTCTTGATCGGGAATCTGCTGAAACAATGCTAATAATGATACGGTTGATTTTGACATGCTGCTAATTCTCCTTTATTAAGGATATTTCTAGCAAATTTAATTTAGTGAGTCAAGCGTATAAATCCCAAAAATTTTTTAAAAGAACACTGGCCGCATGATCCCAAACATGGTGACATTGAAAAATATATATTATGGCAAGAATGCGGGCAACAATGCCCCTATACGGGCGAAAAAATCAGTTTTGAAGCCTTATTTATTCGCAATGAATTTCAAGTTGAGCATATTTACCCGCGTTGGCGCAGCCTTGATGATTCTTTTAAAAATAAAACCCTGTGCAAAACATCTGAAAATGCGTTTAAATCCAACCATATTCCTTATGAAGCCTATGGCGATAATGCCGAAAAATATGATCAAATCATTCGCCGCCTAGAAAGCATGGTGAAAGATCACAAGATGCATAAGCAAAAATTAAAACGGTTTCAAGCCAAAGAAATTCCAAATGGTTTTGTCAATAATCAGCTTACCAATACCAGCTATATTGCACGCCAAGCACGGGATTTTATGAAACGCCTATGGCCCGATTTGGGCGCAGAAAGCCCTGTAAAGGTTCAATTTTTTTCAGGAAGGGCGACATCGCAATTACGCCATTTATGGGGGCTAAACAGCCTGCTTTCCAAGGATGATCAAAAAAGCCGTGATGATCATCGCCATCATGCGCTGGATGCGCTGGTCGTGGCGTGCATTACGCCTGCAATGATCGATCAATTAAGCCGTTATTTTAAAAATAAGGATAATCCATACAGCATAAAACCAGTATTTTCCTTACCATGGGAGCGGTTTTATGCAGATATGGGCGCAAGCCTTAATGCCATTATTGTATCCCATCGGGTAAGTGCAAAAATTTCAGGACCTTTGCATGAAGGCAGCTATTTCAAGCGCACAGGGATTAAAGATGGCACAACGCCAGCAGGAGAGGATTATGAAAAATTTGTAATCCGAGAACCCCTAAATAAACCAATTTCAGTAAAAAATATTGAAAATATTGTGGATGAAAGGGTGCGGGAAATTGTAGCTGCACATTTGGAAAAATATGGAGGCAATGCAAAAGCGGCCTTTGGCGGTGATGATATGCCCCATATGGTTAAAAAAGATGGCAGCCAAGGCCCGGTCATTAAGCGGGTGCGGATATATGATAAATCGCAACCCCGCCTAATGGTTGAAGCTGCGTCAAGCTGGGTTAAAAAAGGCAATAATCATCATATTGCCATCTATGAGAATTATAGTGATGGTAACCCCAAAAAGGGCAATATTTGGGAAATATGCTCGCTTTATGATGCCGCGCAGCGCTTATCGCGCAAACAGCCTGTTATTGAAGCATATCATCAACAAGGCGGAAAATTATTATTTTCCCTTGTTAAGGGCGATATGATCGCCGTTCCTGATGATCATGGCAAAATTGAATATTGGGTGGTGTCTTCATTGACGGCAAATGGTCAAGTTCCGATGGTAAAACATAATGATGCGGCATTGGACAAAGTGATTTGGAAGCCAAGATGCTATTTATTGGCAAAGAAGCGTGCATATAAGGTAAGCATTGATCCCATTGGCAAAATACATAAAGCAAAATAGGAAAAATTAACGATGCAAAAAACAGTTGAAATTGCCCTTGCTGGCACCAAGCTTTCCATCCGCAATCGCCAGCTGGTGATTGAACGCCCAGATCATACACCCGCCAGTTTGCCTGTTGAGGATATTGGCATGATCATTCTTGATAATGGTCAAACCCGTTATACGCAGTCGGTAATGGTGAATTTGATGGAGGCGGGGGCGGTCATCTTGCTTAGCGGAACGGATCATTTGCCGCTTGGCATGATGCTGCCCTTTAATTCCTATCATGCGGTTACAAAAAGGCAAATCGCGCAAACGCAGTCTAAGGCAAGCTTAAAAAAACGATTATGGCAGCAGCTGGTTAAAAGTAAAATAGAAGGTCAGGCACGCCTGCTAACCCATATGAATCAATCGGATCATGGGTTGAATAAATTGGCAGCTAAGGTGCGTTCAGGTGATCCTGAAAATGTGGAGGCATGGGCAGCGCAAATTTATTGGCCCGCTTTGTTTGGTAAAAATTTTCGCCGTGACCGCAAGGAGCCTAACATCAATGCATTATTAAATTATGGCTATGCCATTATCAGGGCAAGCTGCGCCCGTTATTTGGTTGCAAGCGGTATGAACCCTACATTGGGCGTGTTTCATAGCAATCGTAGCAACCCTTTTTGTTTGGCTGATGACATGCTAGAGCATTTTAGCAAAAGTGGATACCGGTTTTGCGTTTAAAAATGCGTAAAAACATATAAGCTAGAACCGTTTCGTCCGCTTGTTGATTGGCAGGTAAAGCAAATGGTAATGGATGAACAGATTTCGCTTGGTCTTGACCATCGCCCCAACCGTGCCTTGTTGCTTGGGTTGCTTAATCAAACGATCAGCTTGGGCAAGCGCAGCTGGCCGGTTCAAATTGCCATTGAAGTTGCTGCTGCCAGCTTGGCGCGCCAGCTTGCTGGCGAAGCGCAAGAACCGCTTCCTTTGCCTGAAAGTTTGCCTTTAAGCCAACCGCTTTGTGACGAATATGACGAATAAACAGCAAGCGAAACAAGAAGTAAGCAAATCATGGGAAGCGATCAAAAATTATCCTTGGGGGTGGCGTAGCATGTGGGTGGTTGCAATGTTTGATTTGCCAACCGATAGCAAAAATGCGCGTCGCCATTACAGCGTGTTTCGCAAAGATTTATTAAAGGATGGATTTGCCATGATGCAATATTCTGTGTATATTCGTCATTGCGCAACGCTTCAAAATGCAAAAATGCACATTGACCGCATGGCTGCACGCCTTCCCCCAGAAGGAGAGGTTAGATTTTTAACCATAACCGATAAGCAATTTGAACGAATCAATGTTTTTACTGGAAAAAAACGAGAGAAAAAACCCGATTCCCCAGTTCAACTTGAGCTTTTTTAGCAAGAAGAAC
>JBGCED010000104.1:0-12602 GCA_045106055.1 Alphaproteobacteria bacterium | reverse complement strand
ATCGGGATCAATCTCCAATGCCCGTTCATAGGCAAGCCTTGCATTTTGATTTGACCCAAGATTTTGAAGATTAAGCGCCCGATTATAATGGGCAAGCGCATTATCGGGATTAAGCTTAACCGCTTCATCGTAAAATTCCATCGCATCAAAAAACTGGTGCAAGGTTGCGTGGCTGTTGGCAATATCAAGCACCAGCACCTTGCGATCCATCTTTTCATGCAGCACGGCTTGCCGCTGAATGTCCAGCGCTTCTTGAAGCCTATCCATTTTTTGAAGCGCGATTGCATAATTTCTAAGCAATTTATATTGATCTGGTGCAATTTCATAAGCACGCTTTAACAGCAACATGGATTCCAAAAAATCCTTTTTACGCCCGCGAATGACCCCCAATCGAAATAAGCATTCAGCTTGATGGGGTTCAATTTTTAAAATATGGCGAAACATTCCAGCTGATTTATCGCGGTCCCCATCAACATACTCAACCACTGCGGCTTTTAGCATTTCATTCAAAAAAAGCTTATCTTGCTGACCCACAGGCGGGGCATTGAAGCCTGACATTTGATTTGAGTTTGCAGGCAGATCGCCGCGTTTTTCAACTGCTTTTTTGCGTCTTCGTTGTTTTCGGTTTGACATGATGGCTTCAAAAATAAATTCGTTATGATTAAAAAACAGCCTTATCTATATACTTAGATTCCTGAAATTCCAATAGATTAAAATCGCGTTCAAGATCACAGCGCAGCTTATTATCGGCTTTATTGTGCTAAAATTCGCCCTATGATTGTGTTGATGCAGTTGCTTTCGCGCGGGCTTATGGATAAAGTCAAATGGTGGGATTAAAAACATTCTCCGTAAAGATGAAGGGAATTTATTATGACACGGTCCGAACTTGTTGAAAGACTTTCAACACAATATCCAAGCCTTTACATGAAGGAAATTGAAAAATCGGTTGAGATTTTCTTTCGTGAAATTGAAAAAACACTGGCAAATGGCGATCGGGTTGAACTTAGAGGCTTTGGCAGTTTTGGCGTTAAAAGCCGTGCCAGCCGTAAAGCACGCAACCCCAGAAATGGTGAAACGGTTATGGTGCAGCCCAAACGCACCCCTTTTTTCAAAATGGGTAAAAAGCTATTTGATAATTTAAACGAGAATGATCCGCTTGACGAATAGCGCCTGATTGGGCGATATTTCTTGAAGTTTATGTTTAATATTCAAGCAGTTGAATAATATCCGCATTTTGAATATCCGCTGCCAATTTAACCCGCCATAGGCTGGAATCAAATGCTGCTTGCGCGGTTTGCGTTGATGCCGCTTGCGCGGTTTGTGTTGTGCTGTTTGCCAAATCATCAGGGCTGCTGGTCAACGGAAGATCTGTTGCGGAAGCAGTTACGCTAGAATCGTTTGCGCTAGAAGCAGTTGAATTTGGATTAAGCTTGACCAAATGACCAAGCAATAGGCCTTGCGGAATCTGCCCGCCATCACCAGAAGTGACAACAGGCGCGCCAGCTTTCAGCTTCACATCTTGACCCACATAATGCAAATTGGCAAGCACGCCATTATCCCCCGCCATCACAAAACGCTGGCGGTGATAGGGGCTGGTTTCCACAGCCAAGCGGTCAATCGATTGCGCATTGCTGTCTTTTTGAATTTCGGCGATTGCTGGGATTCTGGAATTAATATCATTGATCAATAAGATGCGGGAACTGGTCTCCCCAACCTCCACCACGCGGCCAAGCACCCCGCGCCCATCCACCGCAACCATGCCAAGCTTTACCCCGCGATCTGCGCCGCCTGATACCAAATAAGAACGCGCCCATGCGCCGCCCGCACCAATGATTGATACGGTCACAAACCGCTTCACCTCGTTGCGTTCAAACATTAACAATGATGATAAGCGCCGATTTTCAATTTTCAGTGCCGTATGGCTATGGCTTAATCCATCCATCTGGGCCAAACGCTGGCGTAAATTACGATTCTCAGCCTCCAAATCGCGCAGATCAAATATTACATTTACCGCAGTTTCAATCGATTGAATGGGTTTGGAAAGGGTTTGATAAAGTGGGGCAATGAAGTCAGATAAATTGGCACGCGCACCCGCCGCCCATTGCGGTTGAAACCGATCAACCATAATCAGCCCCGCAGCAAAAACCAACAGCATCACCGACAGAATTTCCGTTCCGCGCACGCGTTTCGCCGCGCCAGATCCGCGTTTTTTACTTGTTTTTGTTTTGAACCCCTGTTGAAACCCTTGCACGCCAGCGCCCCGAATTTTAATTTTCTTAACTAATTTTGATTTCTTCAAAAAACATTATAAGCATTTTGGTATTATACACGCTTTGATTATTAAACGCAAGTGAAACACCAAAAACGCGTTAAGATTACATGAAAATCCATATTAAATCGCGGCAAATCTATGATCGCGGTAGCTGTGTGATTTAGATAACTGCGCGAATATTATTTTAAGTGCGAATATTGCTTTAAACATAATCTATTTTTAGTAATACAGCAAAAACAATTAAAAATCAACAACTAACCTTGTGAATATTGTTGATTATTGCTAAGCGGGCTTGTTTTCATTATAAGCCTCATCAAGACGCGCAATCATCAAGATTAAGGTTGCGCTAAGAATGGCAATGAAAATGATTAACCGCTTGCGATTACTGAAAAAACAATGTAATTATCTTAACTTTATATTAAGCAAAAATTTAAGACCCGAAAAGGCTCCATCATTATGGAACAAAATACAGCCGAAGCAATAAAAGCGTTACCAGACCAAGTAAAAATTTTGGTGGTTGAAGATAATAAATTCAATCAATTGCTTGCTAAAAAACTGCTTGGTCAGATGGGGGTTCAGCCTGTGATCGCCAATGATGGCTTGGAAGCGGTTAATCTGTTTCAATCACAATCTTTTGACATTGTGTTGATGGATTTGCAAATGCCCAATATGGACGGCATTGCAGCCACCCGCGAAATTCGCGCAATGCCGGGCATTGTCCAGCCCAAGATCATTGCGGTAACCGCCAATAATTTTGATAATGATATGGATATATGTTTTGAAGTTGGCATGAATGATTTTCTGGGCAAGCCCATTTCAGGGGCGGCCTTAAACAAGAAATTATTGCAATATTGTTAATTCTCAAACCGTTTAAATCAAGATGAAACGATCTTTTAAATTTCTAATTTTAGCGCTAATGATCATGGCAAGCACACAAATGCTAACCGCCTGCGGCAAGAAATCTGCGCTTGAACCGCATTCTGAAACACAAACTTTTTCTTATCCATAAATGAAGCTGTAATTTGGAATGGCAAAGCCTCCTGCAAGTCAATTCATCTGTCAAGCCTGCGGCTGTGTGCATCGCCGCTGGCAGGGTCGGTGCGATGGTTGCGGGGAATGGAACAGCATTGTTGAAGAAATTCAAGAACGCGCCCCGCCGCTTGGCACAAAAGCAAGCGCATCGGCGCGCGGACGCAAAGGGCGGGCGGTTGAATTTGTATCCCTTGCAGGGCAGCAAGATAATCCGCCGCGCCTATCATGTGGATCATCCGAATTTGACCGTGTGCTTGGCGGGGGGCTGGTTGCGGGTCAAGCCGTTTTAATTGGCGGTGATCCTGGGATTGGCAAATCCACCTTGCTGTTACAAGCAACCGCAAATTTAAGCATGAATGCAAATTGCCTTTACATTAGCGGCGAAGAATCAGTTGATCAAATTCGCATGCGCGCCAGCAGGCTGGGGGTTCAAGATCGCACCGTTGGGCTTGCAACCGCAACCAATGTTGCTGATATTCAGGCCGCGATTGCCGAAACGCCGCTGCCAGCGGTTGCGGTCATTGATTCGATTCAAACCATGTATGTTGAAGGGATAGAGGCTGCGCCTGGGTCTGTCACCCAAGTACGCGCCAGCGCGCAAGAGCTTATCAGAAGTGCAAAAGCAAGGGGTGCATCCTTATTATTGGTTGGGCATGTCACCAAAGATGGCGCAATCGCTGGCCCTAGGGTGCTTGAACATATGGTTGATAGTGTGCTTTATTTTGAAGGGGAGCGCGGTCATGCTTACCGCATCTTGCGTTCCATTAAAAACCGCTTTGGCCCTGCAAATGAAATTGGCGTTTTTGACATGACCGAAGCGGGCTTGATGGAGGTTAGCAACCCATCCGCCCTATTCCTATCCGAACGCCAAGCGGGCATTTCTGGAGCTGCGGTCTTTGCTGGCATTGAGGGATCGCGCCCAATGCTGGTTGAAATTCAAGCCTTGGTCGCCCCCAGCCCGCTTGGCACGCCCAGACGCGCCGTGGTTGGGTGGGACAGCAACCGCCTTGCCATGCTGCTTGCGGTGCTTGAAACGCGCGGCGGCATTAATCTTGCGGGGCGCGATGTTTATTTAAATGTTGCGGGGGGCTTAAAAATCAACGAACCTGCTGCGGATTTGGCGGTTGCAAGCGCGATTATCTCTTCTTGCTTGGATGTCGTGATCAATGAACAAACCGTTATTTTTGGAGAGGTTGGGCTTTCGGGCGAGGTTAGATCCGTTTCCCAGCCCGATGCACGATCAAAAGAAGCGCAAAAGCTGGGCTTTAAAACCATTTGCGGCCCGCCAATGCGCGGTAAAAAAGCAAAATCTGCCGCAAGCAAAAAAGATCATGCGCATTTTGTGCCAATCAGCGATGTTGCTGGCTTAATCGCCTATCTAACCGAAGGCGCTGTAAATTAGGAGAAAAATAATGGATCGCCGCATTCATGCCATTCGTGATGATCTTTGTGATATTAGCCTAAAGGATCAAATAAAGGCTGAATCCTATGCACGCCCTGATGCTTACCGCGTTGCGGTTTCTGAACTTGCCCTATCGCAGCATCCCTTGCCCGATCAACCGCGCAGCAGCACGCTTGTGCATGGCGAAAAAGTCAGCGTCTTTGAAATTAAACAGGGCTGGGCGTGGCTTCAAAATCACCGCGATCATTATGTGGGCTATGCGCCAGTAAGCGCGCTTGCGCTTGAGGCTGAAAGCCCCGATCCAACCCATTATGTCAAAACAGGCAGCTGCTTTTTATACCACGCACAAGACATAAAAAGCGCTGTAAAATTTGACCTATGCTTTAGTGCATTGCTTGTTGTGCTTGAACAGGATGGCGAATGGGCATTATGCCAGCTTGCAGATGGCAGCAAGGGCTATTGCCAAGTCTTTCATCTTGAAAAAATTGGCAGATGGCAGCTAAGCCCCGCAGCATTGGCGATGCAGCTGATCAATATGCCCTATCTTTGGGGCGGGGGCAGTCATAAGGGCTATGATTGTTCGCAAATCATCCAGCAATGCTATTGGGCATGCGGCGTTATTTTGCCGCGCGATAGCGATATGCAGCAACAATCTGGTATCGAAATAAAGCACGCATATAATTTAGACGAAAATGATCTTGTCTTTTGGAAAGGTCATATTGGGATCATGGTCGATACCATGCATATATTGCACGCCAATGCCCGCGATATGCAGGTTGCGATTTGGCCTTTGAAACATGCCACCACAAGATTTAAAGCCCAGCTTGATCTGGATATAATCGCAATGCGCCGCATTGATTTTTAGGCAATCTGATGGCTTCAACAAAAAAATCTTCAAAATCCGCCCCCCAGCACAGGGCTTGGCAGCGCATGCTTAGTGGGCGGCGGTTGGATTTATTAAATCCCTCGCCGGTGGATATTGAAATAGAAGACATCGCCCATGGGCTTTCCCGAATGTCGCGTTGGAATGGTCAAACCAGCGGCAAGCATTGCTTTTCAGTTGCCGCCCACTCAATGATTGTTGAAGCAATTTACAGGCTTTTAACGCCATCGGCCCCTCCAAAGGCGTTGCTTTTTGCCTTGCTGCATGATGCGCCTGAATATGTTATTGGTGATTTAATATCGCCTTTCAAACAGGCGATTGGCAAACATTATAAAGATTTGGAATATGGGCTGCAAGCCGCGATTCATTTGCGTTTTGGGCTTGTTGCAGCCCCCAATTCAGTATTGGTTGCCGCCATTAAAAAAGCCGATTTAATCGCAGCCCATCTGGAAGCCGTTCAGCTTGCTGGCTTTGAACCTGATATGGCATTAAAATTATGGGGAAAAGTGCCAGACATCGTCCAAGCATCCCCCATTTGCCAACCGCTTGATTATATTCTGCCCAATGAAAAGATCAAAAAATTATTCCTTGAACGATTCAATCAACTTGATCAAAAATAAATAAAGCTTTATTGCACATAAGATGCCTTGATCTTGCTTGTTACCCCAAAAGAATCTTTATATAATTTCTTGGTAAATTATAATATATAAGGGGTGATATGAATAACGCACATGACATTCAAAATATCATTGAAATTCCAGAAGATGAGAAATCACTTTTTGACGATTTAATCAAAGAAACAAGATATAAGCTGATAAGAAGCCCTAATGAAATTGTTGATCTTGTCTTTGAAGAAAATGGATATTACAAGATTTTGCTGCAAGAATTCAGAGTTTCTGAAGTCATTTCCAGCGCAAGAGCGCAGGCTTACGCTTGGTTTCTAAAAGAAGAAGCCGATTTTAATGTTACGGTCATTAAAATGATAAGCGAACGGCTGAAAACACCAAGCCTTATTATTAAGAATATCATTGATGAACAGATTGCGGAAAAGTCTGGAGATGATTTAATCAACGCGATTCAACAGGCTTGCGGGGAATATGCAGGGCGTATAATGCCTTATATTTACACGCTATCGTTAAGCAATACCAATTCAAGAAGATCAAGGGCAGGAAGGACTTTTGAATGTATTATTTATAAGCTTTATAATTTATTCGGCTTTCCATTTGATGCCCAAAATAAAATAGGCAGAAGCCTGTTTGATGATGTTGGGTTGGGTAAAAAAGTTGACTCTGTTTTACCGCATATTGATGCGTTCAAAAGCATGAGAACAAAAACCATCATCGGAACAATGAAAACCTCGCTAAGAGAGCGCTGGCAAGAAGTTGCCGAAGAAATTGAAAGAACCAAAATACCATCCATTTACTTGCTGACGGTTGATGAGGATATATCCCCATCCAAAGCCAAGGAAATGGCAAATCATAACATCATCGTTGTTGTTTTAGAAAACATTGCCAACGGTAAATTATCGCAAGTAAGAACGATAATCAGTTTTGAGGATTACTTTAAAACCGTTATCCCTGACATTCTTAATTATTGGGACATCAAGCCCTTTAGATTTATTGATTTATTTGCTGGCATTGGCGGCATCAGAATTCCATTCCAAGAAATTGGTGGAAAATGCGTTTTTACCTCTGAGATTGATAAATATGCGGTTCAAACCTATAAAGCAAATTTTAACGATACACCCAAGGGGGACATTCAAACGATTGCCCCTGATCAAATCCCCCCCCATGATGTTATTCTTGCAGGCTTTCCCTGCCAGCCCTTTTCAATGGCAGGGTTAAAAAAAGGATTTGACGATAATAGGGGAACGCTGTTTTTTGATATCTTAAAGATCATAGATCATCACCACCCCAAAATCATCTTCTTAGAAAATGTCAAAAATTTTCAAAGCCATGATGGCGGAAATACTTTTAAAACCATCAAGAATGAACTAGAAAATAGGGGCTATTGCGTATTTCACAAGATACTAAATGCCAAAGATTTTGGCGTGCCACAAAATAGAGAGCGAATCTTCATCATCGCTTTTTCTGAAAAGATTAAAATGTTTGATTTTCCAGAGCCTAGCGCAGTCGGCGTAAAGCTAGGCGATATTCTTGAAAAACAAGTTGACCCTAAATACACAATATCGGATAAATTGTGGGAAGGGCATCAAAGAAGAAAAAAAGAGCATAAAGAAAAGGGAAATGGATTTGGCTATCAGTTATTCAATGAAAACTCCAGCCATACAAGCACCATTTCGGCGAGATATTACAAGGATGGATCCGAAATTTTAATTGAACAAAAACATAAAAACCCTAGAAAAATAACCCCAAAAGAAGCCTCCAGACTTCAAGGCTTTCCTGAAACATTTAAAATTCCAGTTAGTGACGCACAAGCATATAGGCAATTTGGCAATAGTGTTTGCGTCCCTGTTATCAGAGCCATTGTAGCAAAGCTGAAAAAGCATATATAAACCATCATCATGCCCATATAAGGAATAGAAAATGCCGATTAAAGTTCCCGATCATTTGCCCGCAGGCAAATTGCTGGAAGCAGAAGGCTTGTTCTTAATCCAAGAGCAAATTGCGGATCGCCAAGATATTCGCCCGCTAAATATTGCCTTATTAAATTTAATGCCCTTAAAGCAAAGCACCGAAATTCAGCTGGCGCGGCTGATTGGGGCAACGCCGCTGCAAATTAACCTTACCTTGCTAACCACCAGCAGCTATATTCCAGGCAATGTATCGGCGCAGCATTTAAACAGCTTTTATCAATCATGGGCCGATGTTCGCACCCAAAAATTTGATGGCTTAATCATCACGGGCGCGCCGATTGAAACCTTGCCGTTTGAAACGGTTAAATATTGGGATGAGTTAAGCCAAATTCTGGATTGGACGCAGTCCCATGTGCATCGCAGCCTTGATATTTGCTGGGGCGCGCAAGCAGCGCTTTATCATTTTCACAAGATTCCAAAACATAAGCTTGCTGACAAAGCATTTGGCGTTTATCCGCATCAAATTCATCATTCAACCAACCCGATCTTGCGGGGATTTTCTGATGAGATTCGCATCCCCGTATCGCGCCACACCGAAACAAGCGCGCAAGATATTTACGGCAAGGATGATTTGGTGACCTTGATTGATTCTGCGCATACAGGCCTATGCTTGATTGAGGATAAGTCCCATCGTCATCTTTATATGCTTAATCATTTAGAATATGATGCAACAACGCTGGGCGATGAATATCAGCGCGATCTTGCAGCGGGGCAAAATCCGATTTTGCCCTATGGCTATTATCCTGATGATAAGGCAACAAACCCGCCGCCAAATGTATGGCGCAGCCATGCCCATTTACTATTTTCAAATTGGATCAATCAAATTTATCAATCCGTTCCCTTTGATCGGAATTTAATTGGCACTTGCGCCTAGTATGACCAGATGGCAATTAATCATTGAATATGATGGCACAACGCTAAAGGGGTTGCAGCGGCAGCAGCATTTGCCCACGGTTCAATCCTTGATTGAGCAAGCAATCTTTAAATTTTGCGGGGAAACCATCACGCTGCAAGCCGCAGGGCGCACCGATGCGGGCGTTCATGCGCTTGCCATGTCGGTGCATATTGATTTGGCACGCAGCAGCAACAGCCATGAGATTATGGGGGCATTAAATGCCTATTTACGCGGAAGTCCCGTAGTGGTGCTGGAGGTAATCAAGCAAAATGATGATTTTCATGCACGCTTTAGCGCGACCAAACGCCATTATTATTACCATATTTTAAATCGCCCCGCCCCGTCTGTATTGCTAAAAAACCGCGCTTGGCATGTGGCGTTTCCCCTTGATATTGCCTTGATGCAGCGCGCAGCCGATGATCTGGCGGGTCACCATGATTTTACCAGCTTTCGCGCCAGCGAATGCCAAGCGCAAAGCCCCGTTAAAACGCTTGATCAGCTTGAAATTCATGCGCAAGGCGAGCATGTTAAAATCTATGCTGCCGCAAAATCTTTTTTGCATCATCAAGTGCGTAATATGGTGGGAACTTTGGTTGAAATTGGCAAGCATAAGCGCGCCAGCGATTCCATAGCTGAGATTTTAAACGCAAAGGATCGCAGCAAAGCAGGGGTAACTGCGCCCGCCCACGGTCTATATTTTTTAAAAGCAAGCTATGGTGATCGCCAAGCGAATCACATAAAACAATAAAACATATTATTTATAACGGATTTTAAAAAATGCTTGATGACCCCCCTGCTTTTGAAGGCAATGATCCCAATCAGCACCAAATACAAGAAACGCCAATCGCGCTTGCATTGAGCGAGCGGTATTTGGCTTATGCTTTATCAACCATCACTTCGCGATCGCTGCCTGATGGGCGCGATGGGTTAAAGCCTGTGCATCGGCGGCTGCTTTTTGCCATGCGCGAATTAAAGCTTAATCCCGCCAGCGGATATAAAAAATGCGCGCGCATCGTTGGGGATGTGATGGGCAAATATCACCCCCATGGCGATCAGGCAATTTATGATGCGATGGTGCGCCTTGCTCAAGATTTTGCGGTGCGCTATCCGCTGGTTGAGGGTCAAGGCAATTTTGGAAATGTTGATGGCGATAATCCTGCTGCCATGCGCTATACAGAAGCACGGCTTACCCAAACTGCCTTGCAGCTGCTGGAGGGCATTGACGAGGATATGGTGGATTTTCGTCAAACCTATGATAGCGAGGGCGAAGAGCCTGTGGTGCTGCCCGCAGCCTTTCCAAATCTGCTTGCAAATGGTGCATCGGGCATTGCCGTTGGCATGGCAACCAACATTCCGCCGCATAATATTCTGGAATTATTGGATGCTTTATTGCATCTTATTAAACATCCTGAATGCGATATAGCAGCATTGTTGCAGCACATAAAGGGTCCCGATTTTCCAACAGGCGGGCAGTTAATTGAAAGCGAAGCCGCAATTTTAAATGCCTATAAAACGGGCAAGGGCAGCTTTCGTATTCGCGCAAATTACCAGGTTGAAAAGCAAAAAAATGGCGGTTATGAGCTGATCATTGACCAAATTCCCTATCAAGTGCAAAAGTCAAAATTGATTGAACGGCTGGCAGAGCTTGCGTTAAGCAAAGAAAATCCTTTATTGGAAGATGTGCGTGATGAATCGGCTGAGGATATCCGCATTGTGCTTGTGCCAAAATCGCGTAATGTTGCCCCTGAATTATTGATGGAGGCTTTATATCGCCAATCCGAACTGGAAACCCGCTTTTCACTGAATATGAATATGCTGGTGGAGCATGGCAAAGCCCCCAAATTGCTGAATTTAAAACAGGCTTTGCAGGAATTTCTAAACCATCGCCAAGATGTCTTGCTGCGGCGCGGACAGCACCGCACCGATACGATTAATCGCCGGCTGCATCTGCTGCAAGGCTATATTATATGCCATTTAAATTTGGATGAAGTCATCAGGATCATTCGCGAATCCGATCATCCAAAACCAGAATTAATCAAAGCATTTAACCTTGATGATGTGCAAGCAGAAGCCATTTTAAATATGCGGCTGCGCGCGCTGCGCAAACTAGAAGAATTAGAGCTTAAACGCGAAGCAGAAGCCTTGGAAGCAGAACGCGATGCCTTAACAGCACTTGCTGAAAGCAGCCAGCTGCAATGGAAAAAAATTGCGGGCGACCTTAAATCTTTGAAAAAATATTATGATGGTGTGCCTGAATTATCGGCGCGGCGCACCATGCTGGGGCAAGCGGTTGAGGGCAATGTTGAATTTGATGAAAGCGCCTTGATTGAAAAAGAACCAATCACCGTTATTTGTTCAAAAAAAGGCTGGATCCGAAGCTTTAAAGGGCATTTATCCGCTGATGGGCTTGGGCAAGTGAAATATAAGGATGGCGATGGCGCGCGATTTGTACTGCTTTGCCAAACCACCGATAAATTATTATTATTTGCCACCAATGGGCGCGCATACACGCTTAGCGCCGATAAATTACCATCAGGGCGCGGAACGGGCGAACCTTTTCGCCTAATGATAGAGCTTGAATCCGACCATGATCTGATGGCAATTCGGGTCTTGGCAATGGATGAAAAATTAATCATTGCCTCATCCGATGGCTATGGTTTTGTGGTGGAAGCAAAGAATATTGTGGCACAAACCCGCAATGGAAAGCAGGTTTTAAATCTGTCTGCGGGTGCGCAATGTGCGGCGATTGCCCCTGCCGAAGGTGACAGTGTTGCCATCATCAGCACAGGACGCAAATTGTTAATTTTTGCACTGGATGAATTGCCTGAAATGGGCAAGGGGCGCGGGGTGCGTTTGCAAAAATACCGCGATGGTCAATTAAGCGATCTTAAAAGCTTCAACCATCAAGAGGGGTTATGCTGGCGCATTGGCGAGCGGGAACGCCGTGAAATGAATTTACTGCCCTTTACGGGAAAACGCGCCCAAACGGGCAGGCTGCCCCCCGCCGGCTTCCCCCGCTCCAATAAATTTAATTGAATTTTCACATAAAATTATAGGGGGAAGAAGCGCACAAGCGTGCGCCGCCGCTAATGCGGCGAAAGCCATCGTGGCGTGTGAACGCAAAAAGCCTTCCCCCGCTCCAATAAATTCAATTGAGTTTTTACATAAAATTATAGGGGGAAGAAGCGCACATCATCACTTAGGATGAGTGCAAAGATTAAAACCGCACATCATCTCTTAGGATGAGTGCAAAGATTACAACCGCATCTTGCAAACCAGACATGCCTCTAAATGAAAAATCATGCGCCTGAAATTGAACAAAATCAACAGGTGACCCTGTTTTTTTTGCGTAATGGGTTAAAAGCTTTTTATATTAAATCATTTTGCTTAAATACGGAATTGTGTGTTTGCACTCATCCTAAGAGATGATGTGCGGTTTTAATCTTTGCACTCATCCTAAGTGATGATGTGCGCTTCTTCCCCCTATAATTTTATGTAAAAATTTAATTGAATTTATTGGAG
>JBGCED010000103.1:0-19002 GCA_045106055.1 Alphaproteobacteria bacterium | reverse complement strand
TTCAATCGGGCTGGTTGGGATTTTTCTTAACCGCCGTAACATCATCATTATTTTAATGGCGATTGAATTGATGCTATTATCGGTCAATATCAATCTGGTTGCCTTTTCCGTTGTGCTGCAAGATTTAACGGGTCAGGTTTTTACGCTGTTTATCTTAACCGTTGCTGCTGCTGAAGCTGCGATCGGGCTTGCCATTTTAGTTGTATTTTACCGCATGCGTTCAAACATTGAAGTTGACGCTGCAAGCCATTTGAAAGGATAGGGTCTATGGAGATGATGATAGGTATGTTGGGGATGCTTCTTGTGTCGTTCATTCCGGGTTATGTGATTTGGCGCGTTATGATGTCAAGCACGCCAAGTTCTGGCGTTGATCGCCAGCAGGTGCCGGGTTTAAAGATTATCTTGGAATCTTTATTTTTGGGGGTACTTTATCAGCTGTTGGCATTATTTTTACTCTCACCTATTGACGGTCTTCTGGGACTCGATTTTGGTAATGATCCATTCCGTTGGAATTTCGGAGAAATTTTGCTTGCTTTGTTTTATTTTATTATATTTCCTGCTTTATGTGGTGCCAGGATAGTAATCTTGTTAAAATCCGAGAAGTTTCAATCCTTGTTAAGATGGCTTGGTTTTACGGTTGATCAAAATATTAGCACTGCTTTTGAAAAAGCGTTTTCATCCGAAATGAAATCCGATTGGATCGTATGTATTTTTAAGGATAGCCGGATTGCGCTTGCGAAATATTCATCGAAAAACTTTGTGAATGCCTACAATAAATCTTATGATTTACTGCTTGTAGAAGTTTTGATGTTGTATGGTTCAAGTGATATGGAAAGCAGCGAGGTTCATAAAATTTGGATAAGCAGGGACGAGGTTAAAAGCATCCACTTTTTCAATGATTCTAAGATTGCAACAGAGTTTTGTGAACTCAATAGAAAAGGAAACAATATTGGGTAATCAAGAAAATGTTGGAATTTGGGAGAAAATCAAATATGCGCTTTCTTCCAGCATGCCAGCTGGTAATCTGCTTCATGGCACGAAAGAAGTAAGCAAAGAAGAAATGGAAAGCGTTAAACAGCTTATAAAAGCACACCGACAGCGCATGAATGATAAAAAAGAGAAAGTTGATTAACCCGTTATGATGCCGATTTTAATTGTATTTTTGCCATTATTGGGGGCGCTGCTTGCAGGGTTCTTGACCCCGTTTGTGGGCTATCAAGGTCAAGATCGCTTTGCGCAGCTTGTGACCAGCATTTTTATGTCTGTTGCTGCCTTATTATCATGGATATTATTCCTTAATTTGGCGATGGGCAATGTGGATTATGCAGGAACAGTGCAGCTGCTGCAATGGGTTAAGGTGGATGGGTTTGACTTTAACTGGGCGTTAAGGGTGGATATGTTAAGCGCGGTGATGTTCATCGTGGTAACGACCGTATCGGCGGTTGTCCATATTTACTCCATTGGCTATATGAGCCATGATCACCATAAACCCCGCTTCATGGCATATCTTAGCCTATTTAGCTTTATGATGCTGATGCTGGTATCTGCGGATAATTTGGTGCAGATGTTCTTTGGCTGGGAAGGGGTCGGGCTTGCATCTTATCTTTTGATCGGCTTTTGGTATCATAAGCCAACTGCCAATGCGGCAGCAATCAAGGCATTTCTGGTCAATCGCGTCGGGGATGTTGGCTTTGCGCTGGGGATTTTTGCGCTATTTATCTTGACGGGATCGGTTGATTTTGATGGGGTGTTCGCTGCCGTGCCTGGCTTGGTTGGAACGCAAATTAACTTCCTTGGAATGGAAGTGGATGCGATTACCTGCACTGCCTTATTATTATTTCTGGGCGCGATGGGTAAATCGGCGCAGCTTGGGCTGCATACATGGTTGCCTGATGCGATGGAAGGACCAACGCCTGTATCCGCGCTTATTCATGCCGCGACCATGGTAACAGCGGGCGTATTTATGGTGTGCCGCCTGTCGCCTTGGTTTGAATATTCCGATACGGCTTTGGCGGTGGTGACCGTGGTTGGGGCTTGTACCGCATTTTTTGCTGCAACCATCGGGCTAACCCAAACTGATATTAAGCGGGTAATTGCCTATTCTACTTGTTCGCAGCTTGGCTATATGTTTTTTGCAGCGGGGGTTTCTGCCTATCCTGCGGCAATGTTTCATTTAACCACCCATGCATTTTTTAAAGCCTTGTTATTTTTGGGGGCGGGTTCTGTTATTCATGCAATGTCGGACGAGCAGGATATGCGCAAGATGGGCGGCATTGGCCGTCATATTAAGACCACACGCGCCTTGATGTGGATTGGATCGCTGGCACTTGCTGGGGTTGGAATTCCTGGTGTGTTTGGTTTTGCGGGCTATTATTCCAAAGATATGGTGCTGGAGGCAGCTTATGGCGCGCATAGCGCGGTGGGCGGTTTTGCATTTTGGATGGGGATTATGGCTGCGCTTATGACCGCCTTTTACAGCTGGCGGTTATTGATTTTAACTTTTGACGGCACACCGCGCGCGGATGAGCGGGTGATGGGGCATGTCCATGAATCGCCAAAGGTGATGATCCTGCCATTAATTCTGCTTGCCTTTGGCGCGATTTTCGCTGGCTTTTTCTTTAAAGATTGGTTTGTTGGGGATGGCATGGCTGCGTTCTGGGGCGATTCCCTTTTAATCTTGGATACGCACCCTGCAATGGAAAATGCGCATCATGTTCCCTTATGGGTGAAATTGCTACCTTTGATTGTCGGGCTGGTTGGGATTGCAATGGCATATCAGCTTTATCGCGGCGGGCTAGCAAAAGCAGAAAAACGCGCAAAATTTTGGGGTCCGTTCTATCAATTTAGCCTTAATAAATGGTATTTTGATGAATTATATAATTTCTTATTTGTGCGCCCCGCTTTTAAAATTGGTCAATTATTCTGGCGCAAAGGCGATGGCACGATCATTGATGGGCTGGGCCCTGATGGGGTCGCGTGGCTTGTAAAGCGCATTGGGGCAAAGGTTAGCGCTTTGCAAACGGGTTATTTATATCATTATGCGTTGGTCATGTTAATTGGCGTGGTTGCGTTAATTGCTTGGTTTATTATTTAATTTTGGTTTTAGCCACAAAAGATGGCACTTAGGAGTTTTTTAACCGATGGTTGAAGGTTTGTTGCATATTCCCTTATTGTCGCTGGTGATTTTCACGCCAGTCATTGGGGCATTGTTTATTTTGGTTATGCGCGGCAGCGAAGAAGAGATTGCCCGCAATAGCCGAATTTCGGCATTGGTTGTCTCTTTATTTACTTTTGCTTTATCCTTATTGATGCTGTTTAATTTTGATGATCGCCAAGCGGGCTTTCAAATGGTAGAGCAAGCCGCGTGGTTAACGCATTTGGGGATTGAATGGCGCGTGGGCGTTGATGGTATTTCCCTATGGTTTGTGCTGCTTGCAACCTTGCTGACCCCGATTTGCATCCTATCCAGCTTTGAAGCGATTACCAGCCGTGTGCGCGAATATATGCTTGCCTTCCTATTCCTTGAAACGATGATGGTTGGAATGTTTCTTGCGCTTGATATGGTTGTGTTCTATTTATTTTTTGAAGGGGTGTTGATCCCGATGTATCTGATCATCGGGATTTGGGGCGGGGTGCGCCGCATTTATGCTGCCTTTAAATTTTTCCTTTATACGCTGCTGGGGTCAATTTTAATGTTGCTTGCGATTGTCGCCATGTATTTGGTGGCTGGCACCAGCGATATTGTTGAATTAATGCGCTATGATTTCAGCATTCCGTTGCAATATTGGTTATGGTTTGCGCTATTTGCGTCTTTTGCGGTCAAGGTGCCGATGTGGCCGGTGCATACTTGGCTGCCAGATGCCCATGTGGAAGCGCCAACCGCAGGGTCGGTGATCTTGGCTGGGGTATTGTTGAAAATGGGCGGCTATGGTTTTTTAAGATTTTCGCTGCCGATGCTGCCCGTGGCAAGCCATGATCTTGCGCCCTTAATTTTTGTATTAAGCGGGATTGCCGTTGTCTATACTTCGCTGGTTGCGCTGGTTCAAACTGATATGAAGAAATTAATTGCCTATTCTTCAATTGCGCATATGGCATTTGTAACCGCTGCGATTTTTGTGGTCAATGGGCAAGCAATTACAGGATCAATTTTGCAAATGTTAAGCCATGGACTGGTTTCAGGCGCATTATTCTTATGTGTCGGCGTTGTATATGATCGTTTGCATACACGCGAAATTGCGCGCTATGGCGGGCTTGCAAGCACAATGCCGCGCTATGCATTTTTCTTTATGGTGTTTACAATGGCATCGGTGGGCTTGCCTGGCACCAGCGGTTTTGTTGGCGAATTTTTAATTTTAGTTGGCACTTATCAATATTCGGTTTGGCTTGCCTTGGTCTTGGCATCTGGGATGGTGCTGGGCGCGGCCTATATGCTTTATTTATACAGGCGCGTGATTTTTGGCATCATTGAAAAAGCTGAAGTCAAAGCCATGATGGATTTAAATAAACGCGAGATTGCCCTGTTTGTGCCGTTGATTATTTTGGTGATGTGGATGGGGATATATCCCACCAGCTTTATCGCGCCCATGCAAGCATCGGTGGATCAGCTGGTTCAAAATTACAATCAGGCTTTGCGCGTTGCCGGCATTGATGAAGGATACCGCGTGATTGCTTTTGCACAGGAATTACCGCAATATTTGTCTGGCATTGTCCAAACGGTTTTAAAGTGATTTTCGTTATAGAATTTGGTTTTGGGAAATTTTGATATTATGCTTTCATCCAATCTTATTATAATGCCAGCCATCGCAGAAATTGTGCTTGCGGGGTTGCTATGCACCATCTTGGTTGCTGCGATGTATATCCAAGAGGCAAAACGCTATCCCTTTGTTCAATTATCGGTATTGCTAAGCTTTGGTTTGACCATGGCGCTGGTGGTGATCAACCGCGATGCAGAAGCCTTGGCGCTGGGTGATCTTTATGTGCTGGATAGCTTTGCCGTCGTGTTTAAATTGCTGATCTTGCTCGCGGGCTTTTTTGCGCTATTGATGGGCAGTGATTATATTAAACTGGTCGGCTTTAATCGCTTTGAATATCCAATCTTGGCGGGCTTTGCAGTGCTGGGCATGATGATGATGCTGTCTGCGCATGATTTAATGTCGCTTTATATCGGGCTTGAATTGCAATCATTGTCGCTTTATGTGCTGGCAGCGATGCGCCGTGATTCGCTTTATGCAACAGAAGCGGGCTTGAAATATTTTGTGCTTGGCGCATTGGCATCCTGTTTGCTGCTTTATGGTTCTTCGCTGGTTTATGGCTTTATTGGCGCAACCGATTATTCTGCGATTGCAGCCTCGATTATTGAAATGAAAGCAGGCAATGCCGAAATTTCAAAAGGGGCGATTGTTGGGCTGGTGATTGTGTTAATCGCGGTCGGGTTTAAATTATCCGCTGTTCCCTTTCACATGTGGACCCCAGATGTTTATGAAGGCGCGCCCACATCGGTTACCGCCTTTTTTGCGTCCGCACCCAAAATTGCAGCCTTTGGGCTTGTTCTGCGTTTGGCGGGTGAGCCTTTTGGGGAAATGATGGTTGAATGGCAGCAGGTAATTATTGCCCTATCGGCGCTATCGATGATCTTGGGCGCGCTTGCGGGGCTGGTGCAAAGCAATTTAAAACGGTTAATGGCATATTCGTCAATCGGTCATGTTGGGTTTGCCTTGATGGGCATGGCAGCAGGCGGGCAGGATGGCTTTATTGCGGTTGGCGTTTATCTGATGATTTACCTGTTTACGGTGATTGGCACTTTTGCCTGTATCTTGGCGATGCGCCGTGGGGACACGCCCGTTGATTCGCTAAATGACCTTGCGGGCATTGGCAAAACCCATCATTTGCTTGGCATTTGTTTGATGCTGTTCATGTTTTCAATGGCGGGCATTCCGCCACTTGCTGGGTTTTTTGCAAAATATTATGTCTTTGTCGCTGCGATTGATTCAAATTTGGTATGGTTGGCGGTTATTGGCGCATTATCCAGTGTTGTCAGCGCATTTTACTATATTCGGATCATCAAAATCATCTATTTTGAAGAGACCGATAAACCGCTTGAGCTTAACATTGCCCCCATGGTGAAATTGGTGATGATCATATCATTGATTATGGCGGTTGGCTTTGTATTTTATCCAAGCTTCATCACGCTGCCCGCTGAATTTGCAGCACAAGGGCTGTTTTAAGCCATTCACGGCATGACCGATTGCTTGCCCAAAATTGAATATGTGGAGTCGATAGGTTCGACCAATTCATATTTAATGGACCAAATCCGCCATGGGCAGCATTATCCTAATTTTTATGGGCTGCGCGCGGGGCTGCAAACCGCAGGGCGCGGGCGCATGGGCAGGGTATGGCACAGCGCGCAAGATCATTCTGCGCAAGCTGCCAAGCTTAATGCCGATTTGCTTAAAGCAGATGGCAATCTTTATCTTTCCTTAATCTATCGCCCTGATCCAGCAGATATTGCAAGATTGGGGCAGCTATCCTTGGTGGCAGGGCTTGCCTTGTATCAAGCCTTGAAAAAAATCGCGCAGGATGATCAAATATCACTTGATCTATCGCTTAAATGGCCAAATGATTTATTAAGCAATGGGGCGAAATTATCGGGCATCTTAATTGAAACCATATCGGATCAAGCGGGCATATTATCGGCGATCATTGGCACGGGGCTTAATATTGCCCATCATCCCGCCAATCAGAATTTATTATATCCCACAACCAGCCTTTATCAGGCAGGATTTTCAGCGTATGCAAATTTAGCAGGAAAAATAGCAGATTCATATCGGCTTCATTTTATCGGGTTGATTGACAAATGGCAGCAAGCAGGGTTTAATTCATTGAAGCTAGAATGGTGCGCTGCAACGGCTATGCGCGGATCGCCCATAAAGATTCGCGATGGCGATCAGCTGTTTCAGGGTTATTTTTATGATCTTGATGATGATGGCGCGTTATTGTTAAGTGATGATCCTGTGGGTTTAAGCGATAAGCTGCCCCGCCCATCTGGCTTGCGCCGTTTTTATTGCGGGGATATTGTTCAAAACCGCGCCTGATGAAATATAGAGGATGTTAAGGAAAATGCGATGCTGCTAACCATTGATTCTGGAAATTCAAATGTTGTATTTGGTCTATATGACCTTGCGCAGCAAACCGTCATCAAGGCATTTCGAACCGTGAATGAACCGACGCGAACGGCGGATGAATATGCCGTATGGCTAAATTCATTAATGATGTTAAATGGCTTTGAGCTTAACCAGATTGAAGCTGCGGTGATTGGCTCTGTCGTGCCAGAGGCAAGCTTTAACATTATCAGCCTATGCCGCCGCTATTTAAATTGCGAACCCGTGGTGGTGGGCGATAAGCGCACCAAATTAAATCTAAATATCTTGATTGACCGACCAGAGCAAGTCGGTGCAGATCGCTTGGTGAATGCGGTTGCTGGATTCGAGCGTTATGGCGGTTCATTAATCATCATTGATTTTGGAACGGCAACCACTTTTGATATTGTGAATAAGGATGGCGATTATGCGGGCGGCGTCATTGCCCCTGGTGTGCGCCTATCGCTAAGATCGCTGTATATGGCGGCTGCCAAATTGCCATTGGTCGAAATTGCAAAGCCTGAAAATTATATTGGAAAAGACACGGAAAGCGCAATGCAATCAGGCGTTTACTGGGGGTATATGTCAATGGTTGAGGGCATGGTCGCGCGCATTATACAAGAATTTGGCAGCCCGATGCAAGTCATTGCCACGGGCGGTCTTAGTGAATTATTTGCCGATCATACCGATAAAATCAATGTCACGGATCGCACCTTAACCTTGCGCGGTCTTGCCCAAATTTATCAGCTTAATGCGTGATATTTTCTTTAAAACTCAATCCCTTTTTGGGCTTTTACCCCGCCGCGAAAGGGATGCTTGATCAGGGTCATTTCGGTGACCAAATCGGCAATTTCAATCAATTCATCGGCGGCATTGCGCCCCGTTAAAATAACATGAGTCATTTCTGGTTTATTTTCGGTTAAGAATGCAATCACTTCTGTTAAGTCAATATAGCCATATTTTAGCGCAATGTTAATTTCATCCAGCAAAACCAGCGTGACCGATGGGTCAAGGATCAGTGTTTTTGCCTTTTCCCATGCTTTGGTGGCAGCGGCAATGTCACGGTCTTTATCTTGGGTTTCCCATGTAAACCCCTCGCCCATTGTGTAAAATTGGCATAGATCGCTAAAATTATCGGTGATCAGGTCGCGCTCTCCCGTGGACAGTCCGCCTTTGATAAATTGCACCACCGCACATGGCATTTGATGGGCAATCGCACGAAACACCATGCCAAATGCGGATGATGATTTGCCTTTGCCCTTGCCTGTATGGACAATGATCAGCCCCTTTTCAATGTTCTTTTCTGCCATGATTTTATCGCGAACCTGTTTTTTCTTTGCCATTTTTTGATTATGGCGCGCGCTATTATTCTGATCTTCATGTTCCATCTTGTTTGCTTTCTTGTTGTTTTTGATGAATAAGATTTTCCAAATGATTATAAATTGAATTGCGTTCGGGCCGCCATAACCCGCGATCCAGCGCGTCCTTAAATTTAAGCATAATATCCATATGGGCATTGGGATTTGCCAGTTCAAGAAAATCATTGGTCGCTTGATCCATTAAATAGGCATCAAAGCATTTTGTAAAATGATGATCGGCGACCATGCCTGTGGTTGCTGAAAAGGCAAATAAATAATCCACCGTTGCCGCAATTTCAAATGCGCCCTTATAGCCATGGCGTTTCACCCCATCAATCCATTTTGGATTGGTTGCACGCGCTTCAATCACGCGCCCAATTTCTTCGGATAGGCTGCGAATGACAGGGCGTTCTGGCAGGGAATGATCATTGTGATAAATCGGGGCATTTTTGCCCGTTAGCCCATAAATCGCAGAAGCAATGCCCCCTTCAAATTGATAATAATCATCACTATCCAGCAAATCATGCTCGCGATTATCTTGATTATGGATGATGGCCTGCGCCTTAACCAAGCGCTTTTCAAGGCCCTTGCGTGCTTCGCTGCCATAATCTGCTTCGCCATAAGCATAGGATGACCAATTTATGAATTGATCCCCAAAATCTTTGCGCTCTTGCCACAGATTTTCATCCATCAATGCTTGCAGCCCCGCACCATAGCTGCCAGGCTTTGCGCAAAAAATACGGTGCAAGCTTTGCTGTTTTGCTGCCCCTTCATCAAGTCCAGCCTGTATAAAAGCATCATAATCGGCGCGTTGATTGGCAATTAAGGGATTCATGGCTTCAGGCTCATCCAAATCCATCAGTTTTTTAATGGCACGATCCAGCAACGCCATTTGCGCAGGAAACCCATCGCGAAAAAAGCCAGAACAGCGCAAGGTTACATCCACGCGCGGACGATCCAGCACCGATAGCGGAATAACTTCAAAACCTGTAACGCGGCGGGTTGCTTGCTCCCACACAGGCTGCACCCCAAGCAGGGCAAGGGCTTGTGCGATATCATCGCCGCCCGTGCGCATATTGCTTGTGCCCCATGCGCTTAAAATCATGGATTTGGGCCAATCGCCATGATCTTGAACAAAGCGTTCAATCAGGGCTGCTGCCGATAATTGACCCAGCCGCCATGCAGCTTCGGTTGGCAGCGCGCGATTATCCATGGAATAGAAATTGCGCCCTGTCGGCAAAATTTCAGGCTTGCCGCGCGTTGGCGCGCCTGATGCGCCAGAGGGGATAAAGCCCCCCGCAAGCCCTTTTAATAAATTTGCCGTTTCAAGCGCCCCCGATGCGTCCAAGGCAGCTGTTAAGCGCGGTAAATAATGGGTGATGATCGCGCTTGTATGGCTGCCAATATCGCGTGGATCAATTTCTCCCGCAATCAATTTTAACGCAATCATATCCAGCCGTTCCACCATGTCGCCATTGCTGCGCCACGGGGCGGTAAATTGCTTGATCAATAATTCAGGTCTTGCCCCCGCATAAGGCAAAGCGCGTTCCAGCGTTAAAGGATCACAATTAAGATCAAAATCATTGGCAATCGCCCGCAATAAAGATTGATCCAGCCCCAAATGATCGGGGGGGTGATGGTGAAGTGCTTGCCCGCGCGGATTGCGCAAAATCGCTGCCAGTAAATTTACCTGATGCGCGCCTGCGGGGCTTGTGCCGTAAATATGCAGCCCGTCTCGGATTTGTAATTCCTTGACATCACAAAGATAATTATCCAGCTTTAGCAGCTGATCGAGCGCAGCTTCGGATTGATCAATGCCGCAATCTTTGGCAATGCCTGTCTTGGTGCAAAGTTCAAGAATTTCTTGCTGAATCAGATTTTGGCGTTTTTGATCCAAGCCTTGCGCTTCATAATATTCATCCATTAAAGCTTCCAGCCTTGCAGCATCGCCATGCGTTCCAGCTTGGGTTAAGGGCGGGGTTAAATGCCCCAAAATAACCGCGCTGGTGCGGCGTTTTGCCTGGGTCGCCTCGCCTGGATCATTGATGATAAAGGGGTAAAATTGCGGGGTTGCGCCCAATATGGCTTGCGGGTAGCATTCATCGCTAAGCGCGACCGCTTTGCCTGGCAGCCATTCCAAATTACCATGCTTGCCAAAATGGATGATTGCGTCAATTTTGGCATGCTCGCGCAGCCAATAATAGCACGCAAAATAATGATGGGGCGGCACCAGATCAGGCGAATGATAGGTTGCTTTGGGGTCAATCTGATAGCCCCGTGCGGGCTGCACAACCAGCTGCACATTGCCAAATTGCAGCACAGATAAAATCAAATGCTGCCCATCGCAATTTGGATCATTTGCAGGCGCGCCCCAGCGTGTTGTAACTGCTTGCTGGAGGGGAATGGGCAAGGCTTTAAAGCATTTATCATAATCATCAAGCGATAATTTAACGCTGATATTTCGGTCTTTCCATGCTTGATTGGTCACCCCCGCTTGCACCATTTCCATCATATGTTGCGCGGTTTTGGGGATTCTGATCACATGATAGCCCGCTTGTTTTAGATCATGCAGCACATTAAACACGGATTGCGGCGTATCCAGCCCCACCCCATTTGCAATGCGCCCATCTTTGTTGGGATAATTGGCAAGCATGATCGCCAGCTTTTTTGCTTTTTCGGGGATGGTTTGCAGGCGGACAAAATTTGCGGCAAGCCCAGCAATGAAATTTGCATTTTCTGGGTGTGCAATGCTGCGCACAACCATGGCTTGGGTCAATGAATCGCGCTGCGGCGCGGTTTTAAAGCCTGCAATTCTGGTATAGATCCGCCCATCAAGCTCTGGTAAGACAACATTCATCGCAAGTTCGCGGCTGTTCATGCCCGCCATATTTTCCTGCCAATGCGCAACACTGCTTGCAGAATAGCTAAGCTGTAAAATTGGCGCATCAACCGCATTTAAGGGATAGGGGGCTTCGTTTAATGCGTGATCGGTTAAGGCTTGATCATTCAGCGTAGTTGCCGCAGATTGCAGCGCAAAAGCAGTTGCATTTAGCATGATGCGGGTTTCAGATTGCTTTAACAAATGATCAATCATTGCCGCAGCCGTTAGGTTTTTAAGGCTGCTGACATAAAGCGGCAATGGGTTTAAGCCTTGCGCCTTTAAGGCTGCGATCATGCCATCAACCGCCTTTAAATCGCCTGCCAGCAATAAGGCGCGATAAAAAATAAGCGCGGCAACGGGCTGCCCCTTAATCCAATGCTGCTGCTTAAGCTGGTTAAGATCGCTTAAATCCGCATCAGGCCAGTAAATCCCCGCTTGCAGCAAGGTTTGAACGCTGGGCGGTTCTGGTTCGGTATATTCAGGCGCAATGATGTTAAACCCATAGCTTAAAAAGCTGCACGCATTCACGATCCCGCCTTGATTGGCAAGTTCAAACAATAAATGATAAGAATCAGCGTCAAGCGTGGATAAGGTGGATAATTCAGGGTCTGGCTTGCCATCGGCGGGCAGCAGCGCAAGCTTAATGCCTTTGGCAGCGCAGAATTGATGAAATTGTTCCACCCCATAACGCCAATAATTCACCCCGCCCAGCAACCGAATGACAATTAATTTTGCCTGCTTGCAGGTATTTTCAAGATATAAATCAATGGAATAAGGATGGTTTAAAGCTGCAATATTGGCGATTCTAAGGCGATCATTTATGGTTTGTTGTTTTTTATCCAGCTGATGGGCTGCCGCCGAAAAAAGCTGAATATCCGTATCGGTCGCACTTAAAAAAATAAAATCGCCAGCGCTTTGCTCCAAATCAACAGGCTGGGGATCGCCATATAAATCCCCCGCTTGGCTAATGTTTAAAATATGCATGCTAAAGCTTTAGACATTAACCCAAAGATGAAAAAGCAGCAGCAATTTGCTGTTGATCACGCTCGCCTTCATAAATCATCACCAGTGCATTCTTGGATGCAATGCCAGGCCTTGTGCCGTAATAGCTTTCAAAATGCTTGCCCACCGCCTGTAAAATCAGCGGCATTGGCTTGCCATCAATGGTAAGCCGCCCTTTAAGGCGCAATAGGTTAAATTCGCGCATGACCTGCTTGATGATCTCTTCTAGCAATAGCGGGCTTTTGATGCTGGTTGGCAATTCCAAAATAAAAGTGGTAAATTCATCATGGTCATGATCTTCTTCGCCCATATGGTGATAGGGGGCATTGGCGCGTTCAAATGCTTGTTCTTCAAGCCCAAGCCCCAGCAAGGCTGCAACATCAGCAGTGCCGCCAAACACGCTTAAAGTTTGCGGCTTATTGGGCAAGACACCGTGAATAATCTGTTTTACCTGTTCCAATTCACGCACATTGATCATGTCTGCTTTGCCCAGCAAGACAAGATTTGCCGCTTGCAGCTGATCTTCAAATAATTCATGGACGGGGCGATCATGGTCAAGCGCGGGATCATCTTGGCGCATTGCTTCAAGCGCTGCAGGATCATCGCTAAATTGACCTTGCAAAATTGCGGGGCAATCCACCAAGGTTAAGACCGCATCCAGCATTACTTTTGACTTAATGCCAGGCCATTGAAAAGCCTGCACCAAAGGTTGCGGCAGGGCAAGCCCCGATGTTTCAATGATGATGTGATCAGGCTTTGGGTCAAGTGCCAATAATTGTTCCATTGCAGGCATAAAATCATCGGCAACGGTGCAGCAAATACAGCCATTTGCAAGTTCAATCATATTGGCTTCGGGGCAGTTTTCATCAGCGCATTCTTTTAACAGCGCCCCATCAACCCCAACCGCACCAAATTCATTGACCAGAACCGCAAGCCTGCGCTGTTGGTTATTTTGCAAAATATGGCGAATAAGGGTGGTTTTTCCTGCGCCAAGAAACCCCGTAAGAATGGTAATTGGAATACGCTGATCAGTCATGGTTTTTCCTTAATATCGCTAAAATCTTAAATGAACCATCATAAAGCATAATTCATTCTTCTTTTAAAACTTCTATCTTATGCCCCCAATCAGGTCAATAGAAGATCAATAAATTTCCAATTTCATAGAAATTAAGTTTGACAAGCTAGGGGATAGTTTATTATCTACAGCTTATATATATGGTTCGTCAATTTTAGGAGTAAAAAACTGTGGTAAAAGCTGAATGGGGCGTTAAACGCGAATGTCAAGAATGTGGTGCGAAATTCTATGATTTGATGCAAACGCAAATTACTTGCCCTGCATGCGATGCAGATTTTGATCCTGAGGCTGCAATTCGCCTAAAGCGGAATCGTCAGCAAATGGCGGATGATTCAGTTGAAAAATCAGCCGATGAAGCCGTTTTGCTGGATGAAGATTTGGAAGCGGATATCGCCAGCGACAGCGATGATGATGATTTGCTAGAAGATACCAGCGCGATTGACACAGATGATGATGTTCCCGTCATCAAACCTGTTCAAGATTCAGATTCGGAATAAGCGCCCCTTATTTTTCCTTATATCGCAATCAAACCAATAGATCGCTAAAAATCTTTAAGCGGGTGATGCGCGATTAATGCATTAAATTGCTTTTCTAGGATATGGGTATAGATTTGAGTGGTAGAAATATCGGCATGGCCCAGCATTTGCTGAACCGCACGCAAATTTGCGCCATTGGCAAGCAGGTGGCTGGCAAAAGCATGACGCAAAACATGGGGGCTTACCTTTGCAGGATCAAGCCCAGCTTTTAACGCCAATTCTTTTAGCATTTGCGCAAAGCGCCATCTGGTAATATGCCCCGTTTGATTGCCAAAGCCATCCTTGCCGCGCCCTGGAAACATCCATTTATGCTGCTGATAATATTTTGCCTTTTCTGGATGCAGTGATAATTCAACTTCCCGAACAGGAAGCCAGCTTTCAATGCCCTTGATCGCGCGCGGGGATAAGGGAACAAGCCGTTCTTTCCCGCCCTTTCCTTTAATGAACAAATAGGGCTGACCCGCGCGATATGCGCTGTAAGGAAGCCCAACCAATTCGCTAACCCGCATCCCTGATGCATAAAGCAATTCAACCATACAATGTAATCGCGCTTCATGCGTGTCTGTTTTAATGCTGGCAGCTTCTAATAAATGTGAAACCTGGCGCTCGCTTAGATATTTCGGTAAAGCAAGCCCTTGTTTTGGTGGCTCTAGCGTTTGGGCTGGGTTATCGGTTCTGATGTTTTCGCTTAATAAAAATAAATAATATTGCTTGATGGTCGATAGGCGGCGCGCTTGCGTTGCGGGGGCTAATCTTTGTTTTGCAATATGCTGTAAATAGGCTTGAAGCTGTGCTTTTGTTGCGGTTTCTAAAGGATGTTCGCCCTTTAAAAATTTGGATAACCCGTTTAAATCATTTAAATAGGCATTGATCGTATGAATGGAAGCACCGCGTTCTGCCGCCATCATTTCCAAGAAATTTTCAATCATAAGGCATTATGAACGGCTTGCACCATCAATAAGGAGGCAATGTCCGTTAGGTTGAAATTTTTAAGCGTTTGATAGGTTGGTCTTAGCAGGGCAGGGTTGAAAATCGCTTCATTTTGCCCTCTTGCCGCAATTAGCAACAAAGAAATTGCAGTTGCGCGCTGCCCGCGCTGCATTGCCTTGCGCTGTAATTCCAGAATCGCAGGATTTGCATTGACATTCTGGGTTTGATAAAGCTGATCAAACAGAAAATCCCATAGACCCATATCGGAAACGCTAAGTCCTGCAATTTGAAAATAACTGTATATCTTCAATGGTTTATCGCCTGTTTCTGTGGAATTGGTTTGTGTGTTTAAGGCTTGAAGCCATGCGTTAAAGCGTGCTTGAAAATCATCCTTATTTGAAATTGCAGGGGGTAAAAATGAAGGGCTTTCAGATTGTAAATGGGCAGATATTGCCGATATGGGCCAGTAATGCAGGTCATTATCAGAAGTGCTTGCGGCTTGATTGGAAATGGCAAGATTGGAAATGGCAAGTCTTAGATTTTTAATATTAAGACCAAATTCAGAAGCCATATTCGCACGCTTTGCGCCTTGGATTCCAATTTCATACAAGGCTTGATGCAGGGGCGTGCTAATGTCAGGCAGCATCGCTTCCATTTGCTCTGTTTTTGAGGGTAGGGTGATGGCAAGGCTGCCAAGTTCAATAAAAACAGGGTCAGTTTGATCAATTTCACGCAATAATTGCAAACCCAAGGCAGCATCCGCACGCTGATCTTGATAGATTTCACAAAAAATTCTTAATTTTGGCAATAATTGCGCGGATGGCAACAGGGTTTTTTGACCGAAGCCTGTGCATAATAGTTCAAAATGCTGCCCCATTAACAGGCGGGTAACCATACGATCATTGTCAAATTTTGAATTGGCAGGCATCAGCTGAAATAAAGAAATTGCCTCGGTCGCAAAGCCATAATCCATTAAGCGTTCAAGCCGAAGCGCGATAAATTCATCTGTCAGCGTGGCTTGATCGGCAGGGCTAAGGGCAGGGTCAATGTGCGGGGCGCGCGCTTGGGTTAATAATAAACGCCGCGCCAATTCTTTTAGCGCAATATTTTCAATCTGCTGGGGAAGATAGCGCAATAGGGAAATGGCAAGTCCAATATCGGTATCTGCCCACATATTGCTGCCAATGCCGCCATTGATTTTGGTGATTAAGCCTGCACTTGCTGGGCTGGGCGGGGCAAGCTGTTGCGGGCTGGAAGTTAAATTTGATCGCTCTATATTCGATTGCAGAGTGGGATTTGATTGCAAGGCGGGATTTGATTCCAAGGCGGGGTTTGATTGAGGGATGGCGGGGTTTGATTGAGGGATGGCGGGATTTGATTGCGGAACATCGCTGGTTGGGGCGGTTTCGGATGCTTGATCGGGTGCTTGATCACCTGCTGCGGGGATGTTTTCCAGCAAGGGGACGGGCTGCGTTTGCGCATATGGGGTGCTTGAAAGCAATAATGCGCATATCGGCACCATAAACAGGCTGGCAGGCAGCAAAGCGGATAAGGGTTTTTTAGACATAAAGCGCATATTTATTTAAATTTAATAGCGTTGTTCGGGTTCTGGCGTTGGTAAGCGATGGCTGGTTGGCTCGCTGGGCGCGGGAATATCCGAAAATGACAGATACATAACGCCGCCAATGATAATGACCAACACCAGTGCCAGAATAAAAGCCGAAATTTTAACCATGGATCATCTCGTTTATTATGTTTATGGGGGTTAGCGCAATAAATGCTGTTTTACAAAATCGGATGCCAATTTGAAATCCATTTTGCCCACATGCTGTTCGCGCAGCTGCGCCATCACTTTGCTCATATCCTTTAGCCCTTGCGGCTTGATTGCGTCAATCGCTTGCTCGACCGCAGTTTTTATCTGCGCCTCATCCATTTGCTGAGGCAAGAATTTGGTGATGATAAGAATTTCGCCTTGTTCTTGATCCACCAGATCACTGCGATTTGCTTTTTGATAAAGGGCAATGCTTTCATGGCGCTGCTTGATCATGCTTTGCAGCATTGACATAATTTCTTGATCATTGATTCCTTGCGGGCTTGCAGCTTGATCCGTTGCAACCCGCGCGGTGATGTCGCGGTCTTTGATCGCTGCCAGAATCAGTCTGATGGTTGCTGCGCTAAGCGAATCTTTGGCTTTCATCGCTTCTTTTAAATTGGTTTGTAATTCATCGCGAATGGACATTTATGCTCCAATAAGATATAAAAATAAAATGTAATTTATGCCAAAACCCCCAAAAGGTCAAACCGCTTTACAAAGGATTTATTGCCTGATTTTATATGGGGTAAGATTTGCGAAATGATAAGGGGAATATTTAAGAATGTGATCCGCGCTTTTTAAAAGAAAAGCAAAGAATAAATGCTTTTTGAAATAAAAGCAGGAAAATGGAGCGGGTGATGAGATTCGAACTCACGACATCAACCTTGGCAAGGTTGCGCTCTACCCCTGAGCTACACCCGCATTTGAGATATGAATTTGTTGTTCATCAAATGCAATAGAAGCTGATTAATTTAAAACCATCCATTTTGCAAGCCCAAATCTAAAAATTTTATGTATTTTATTCTTGCGGATTGTCTGATTTACCGCTTGACCTTAATTGCTGGGTTCGTAAAAATAAAAAATTTATTGTTGAATGCAAAAAAGGGGGCGGGCAATGTTTCATATAGAATCAAGTGAAGCGGATCATATCATGCTGATGGTGGATTTGGAGGATTCGCACGTAAATTCGCCCGTAAATTCCCCTGTAAATTCCCCTGGGCCAGTTCCCGCGCTGTGGCTGCGGGAACTTAGCCCAAGCCAGGATCAGCTTGACCGCATCACCCAGCAACGCCTGTTTAACCCCCATCAGCTGGATGAAGATTTGCATTATACCGCCATAGAATTAAATGAAGATCATGTATCGGTTGAATTTAGCGATGGCTATAAGGGGATGTTTCCCAAAGACACAATCATAAAAGCTTTGCGGGGTGAAGCCATCATCACCTTGCCGCCGCCCATTGCGTGGAAAGCCGAAATTGCGGCTGCTTGCCCAAAAATAAGCTGGCAGCAACTGGAAGCGCAACATAATGATGAGGCAATGCTGGAAGCCCTAACCCTTTATTATCGCTATGGCTTTATCATCATTGACGATATTCCCATTACCCCAGAAGGCATTAAGCCGATTGCCCATAAATTTGGCTTTATCCGCACCACCAATTTTGGCGAGGTTTTTGATGTGGTGTCAAAGCCGCTTTCGGATGATCTTGCCTATCGTTCGGTTGCGCTTGATGCCCATACGGATAATCCTTATCGCGAACCCACGCCAGGCATTCAGCTGCTATTTTGCTTGGTGAATGAAACCGCAGGCGGATTATCGATGCTTGCTGATTCCTTTGCCTGCATTGACCAGCTTAAAGCTGAAGACCCACAAGCCTTTGCCTTGCTTGGAAAGGTTAAGCTTACCTTTCAATATAAGGTTGGTGATCAGTGGCTTGCAAGCGAGCGCCCGATGCTGGAACTTGATCAGGCGGGAAATTGGGTGGGCTTACATTACAGCCCGCGCCTTGATAAAATGCCATTAATGCCCCCTCAAGAAACCAAATTATACCATCATGCGCGCCGCCGCCTTAGCCAGCTATTTTGTGATCCCTTATATGAATATCGTTTTTTATTAACGCCTGGAAGCTGTATGCTATTTGATAATAATCGGATTTTGCATGGGCGAACGGCATATAATCAAAATGAGGGCTTACGGCATTTGCAAGGCTGTTATATTGACCGCGATGCGCTTGCTTCCACATATCGTCATTTAAAAGAAAGGATGTAAGCATCATGGAAATGGTGAATTTTACCAAAATGTCGGATGGCACGGCACAGGAATATCAGTTTTTAACTGCATTAGAGCGCGATCACGCCCAGCAGCTTCCCAGCAGAATCATTGAAAATCTGTTAGCGTTAAAGGGCAGCTTGGCGGGTTATCGCGTGGACCGGCTGGAGCATTCGCTGCAAACCGCAACGCGCGCCCGCCGCCAAGGCGCGGATAAAGAATTG
>JBGCED010000102.1:0-23520 GCA_045106055.1 Alphaproteobacteria bacterium | reverse complement strand
TGATGCGGTCAATATTCAAACCCTGTCAGGGCAATCCACATTGGTCATTGATGATGCGCTTAACATATCGGGGGATTTATTTGATTATACGGGCAAAATCACCTTGAATGCGAATGCATCGCTTACCGTTGATGGCAGTCTGGATTTAAATGATAAATCAATCTTTGAATTCAACCTTGAAAGCAGCACCACGAATACACCTGTTATTGGCACGCTTAGCGCTGGTAATATGACGCTTGATGGCGCGTTAATGGTTAATATTGCCGAAGGCGGGCTTAATGTTGGCACCCATAATTTGTTTGATGGCGATGCTGGCAATTTTGACAGCATGACCCTAACCAATAGCGATGGCGATATAACGCCGATTTTTTATGATGGTGATGGCAATCAAGCAAGCGATTATTTCATTGCCCGATTGGAGAAAACCACAGATGATCCACTAACAACGGATGTGAATGAAGCCAATGGCGTTCAGCTGGTGGTGGAAGCATTGGATGCAAATAAACATCATATTGTAACCGACACCGAAGCGACAATGGAGTATGGTGATACCATTATGATCATGACCGATGATAATCAAAACAATATTGTCAATATATCGGCAACAAATGTTAATAATATTGAATATATTGATGGCGGCGGCGGTACAAATGATACGCTTGCATTGACGGGGGATGATGCAAATTACACCAATTTATTCGCCAATGAGATTTATAAGCTGAATCATTTTGAAGTTGTGGATATATCCGGTCTTACCGGTCAAACCGATACGAGTTTTGTGTTTACCGCCGATATGATCAAGCAATTAACCGATGATCAATCTGTTGCAAACGGGACGACAACCTATTCCATGAGCATTAATGGCGATAGCGATTCTGTGGTTGATTTGGATTTGGAAAATGAATTCACCAAAAATACCAGCGACAAAACTGGCTATAGTCTATATCAAAGCGGTGACACAAAATTATATGTTCAAGATGATGTGACTGTGAAATAGTTTGATTTTTTGATTATACCCTATTATGAAAGGATATGGATCATAATATCACGACACAGCCCGTTTTTGAAGAAAATGCGAACATAGCCCCAGACCTTAATCAGGCTTTGGGGGATGCTAAGGATTTGCTGGATAGCATCCTTAATGATCAATTTTACGAATCCATGCAGCTGCAAGCGGGTGAAAAGCTGGTGGTTGCCATGTCTGGCGGGGTTGATTCATCTGTAACCGCTGCCTTGCTGCATCATGCAGGGTATGAAATTGTCGGGCTTACGCTTCAACTTTATAATCACGGCGCGGCGGTATCTCGAAAGGGGGCGTGCTGCGCGGGTCAAGATATTTATGACGCGAAGCAAGCGGCAGCAAAGCTTGGCATTCCCCATTATGTCATGGATATGGAAACACAATTCCGCCAAGCTGTAATTGATGATTTTGCCGACAGCTATGCGCGCGGGGAAACCCCCGTTCCTTGCATCAGATGCAATCAATCCGTAAAATTCCATGATTTGCTGGGATTTGCCAAAAGCTTGGGGGCAAAGGCGCTGGCAACGGGGCATTATATTGAACGCGGATTAAATGATAATAACATACCATGGTTGCGCCAAGGGCATGACCTTAAAAAAGATCAAAGCTATTTTCTATTTGCTACCACCAAGCCGCAGCTGGATTTTTTGCGTTTTCCGCTTGGCGGGATTAACAAAGCACAAACAAGGCAGCTTGCGCTATATTTTGGGCTGGATATTGCAGAAAAGCCAGACAGCCAAGATATATGCTTTGTGCCAAATGGCAATTATGCGGATATTGTTCAAAAATTGCGCCCTGATGCCTTCATTCCAGGCGATATTGTGGATATGGACGGCAATATATTGGGGCATCATAACGGCATTGCAAATTATACGATTGGACAGCGCAAGGGGCTTGGCATTGGCGGGCGCGCCGATAATGACCAGATTAGCCACGGCAAACATCCCCCGCTTTATGTGGTGCGCTTGGATGCGGTAAAGGCGCGCGTCATTGTGGGCAGCAAACATGATCTTGCATGCCATAAAATTCTGTTAAACCAGGTTAATTGGCTGGGCGAACAGGCATTATCAAAGCAAGCCCCGCTTGATATTTGGGTCAAGATCAGAAGCGTCATGCAGCCTGTGCGCGCAACCCTTACCCTAAATCAAATTGGGGATGTGCATATTATCTTTGAACAAGCGCAATATGGTGTTTCGGCGGGTCAGGCTTGTGTGTTTTATGAAGATCAAGCTGATTTGGATCAAACAGCACAAGCAAAGCTTAAAATGCTGGGCGGGGGATGGATTGTTGACCGAATCACATAAAGCCGCCCCCCCTAAAACCAATGATGCTGCCCCAGAAGATTCCTTGAAAACGCAGCTGGATCAAGCCTTTTTGCGCTTAGATCACAATATTGAACGATTGACACAGCATCAAGCCGAACAGGCAAATTCTGCCACTCAAAATCAAGCCATGCTGGAAAAAATCAATGCCGCACTTGATACGCTAAAAACGCTTGAAGCCGTTATTAACAATGCCAAATTGCAACCATAAATGACCCATGCCTAATATTTTTGTAACGATTAATCAACGCGACTATTTGGTCGGCTGCGCCGATGGCGAAGAAGAACGCATTCGCATTCTGGCAAGCAGGCTGGATCAACGGGTGCAAGAAATCAGCCAATCCATTGGTCAAATTGGCGATGCGCGCCTGCTTACCATTGTCGGGCTGATGCTGCTGGATGAACAAGAAACCAACAGCAATGATTATTTTGATGCAGAGCCTGATGATTTTTCTGAAATGGATTATCTGTTGGATGTGCAAGGGCAACCCAATATTGACCCTTATGGCGAAGAAACAACAGAATCCCCCAATTTGGATGATTTATTCCAGCTTAACAGCGAATTGGAAAAAAAATTACGCCGCAGCGAAGCCGAATGCGAAACGCTTAGAACATGGTTGAAAGCAGCCATTAAGCGCATGGATGGTCTTGCAAATGGACTTGAAAAGCTTTAATGAATTAAGCTGTGATGGCGACCTTGCGCGTTAATATAATTCGTCCCGGGGGCTAAATTTCCGAAAGGGAGCTGCCTCTGCTTTGATCGCGGTTGAAGTATCGCGGCGCCCACCTGTACATACAGGCCTCGGAGGACATTAAAAATTGACGGCTGTGGTGGCTATCACACCTTAACCTCCAAAAAACACCCGCATTGTGACATTAACCATATTTAACTTAGCTGATTAGCTGTAAAGATAATCATTAAGGGATTTGATTTATTTTAATTTTATCAGATTAAACCTTAGAATCCGCTGTTAAATTATGCCCTTCATTTAGGGTAGAAAAGAGGAAATTATGTATACAATGCTTTCACAGGAACTTCATTCCCACACCAGCCGTCAAGAGATTGGTACCGCAATGTTTACTTCATCTTCTGAAATGAAAATGCGTAAACAAGAAGCACGCAAGCTTGCAAGAACGGCGCGCCATCAAATTTGGCATGAAATGCAGCGCAATGACCGCTTGTCGCCAAACTTAATGGCGCAGCGCTTTATCAATGAATTTAAACTCAGCGAAAATGATGTTGTTGCCCTAACCCTTAGCATTGGTGATGAGCTTGATTTATTGCCGCTAATGCAAGCGCTTAGCGATCAACGAATTCCGATGGCACTGCCACGGGTCACCAGCATCAATGCTGCCTTAAGTTTTCGCGCCTATCGAATTTCAGATCGCTTGGATTTTGAATTATTTGGCACGCGCGCACCTCTTGCGACCGCAAAAGAAGTATATCCAACCGTGATGATTGTTCCCATGCTTGCCTTTAACCGCGAAGGTTACAGGCTTGGCTATGGCGGGGGGTTTTATGATCGCAGCATTGCTTCATTAAAGCGCAACAAGCATCAATTCATAACGGTTGGCATGGCATATTCCGCGCAAGAATGCGAAGAACTTCCCACAGAAGCCCATGATGCAAAGCTGGATTATATCCTAACCGAAAAAGAATTTATAAAAATTCGGGATTGCTAAAAACGCTATTTTTTGCTTTATAGAGATATTAGGCAAAATAAAGCGATAACATTCATCATAAGCAAATAATGCGAATATTATTTTTCGGAGACATTGTTGGAAAGCCAGGGCGCGCCATTTTTAGCGAGGTGATGCCAAGGCTGAAGCAAAAATTCAAAGCAGATTTTGTCATTGCAAATGGTGAAAATGCAACCCATGGCTTTGGCATTACCCCGAATATTGCCGATTCTTTCTTTGAACTTGGCGTGGATGTGATTACAGGCGGCAATCATTCATGGGATCGCCCTGAAATATTGGGCTATATGCAAACCCAACCTGCCCTATTGCGCCCCCAAAATTTTCCAGATCACCAGCCAGGACTTGGGCATCATTTAAAATTAACCGATGATGGACGCAGGGTGCTGGTGATTAATGTCATGGGACGCTTATTTATGGAACATTGCAATGACCCGTTTGCTGCGGTTGGTAAATTGCTGCCGATTTCCGCACCAATAGAAGCGGGGCTTGATGCCGTTATTGTGGATATTCACGCCGAAGCAACGGCTGAAAAATACTGTATGGGGCATTTTTGTGATGGGCGGGCAAGCTTGGTGGTGGGAACGCATTCGCATGTGCCAACTGCCGATCATCATATTTTGGCGCATGGCACCGCCTATCAAACTGATGCTGGCATGTGCGGCGATTATGATTCCTCGATCGGCATGGAAAAAACAGCAACGGTTGACCGCATGCTGGGCAAAGTACCAAAACCCAGATTATCCCCCGCAACGGGCGAAGCCACGCTTTGCGGGCTATTTGTTGAAACCGACCCTGCAACAGGGCTTGCCCTTAACATTGAACCCATTCGGGTGGGGGGCAAATTAAGCCAAACACAGCCCGTAATTTAATATTTCCTTGCTGTAAGGGGTGATAATTATTATGATCTTGAAAAGAACCTATAAATCTATAAATCACACCAAAGATAAACCCCATATCAAAGATAGAAAATATGACTGTTACACAAGAAATAGCCTTGGACGATGATTCCTTACTGGATAAAATTGACACTTTAACCAATGCAGGGCAATATGCACAGGCGCTGCAACTGGCAAATCAGAAAATTGCAGATGCACCAGATGCCGCAATCGGTCAGCATCTTATGGCATTTGCCTTGTTAAGGATAGGCCGCGCACAAGATGCGCTTGGCTATGCGCGCCAAGCAAGGCAGCTTGAAAATGATAATCCTGTTTATCAAAATCATTTGGCATTGACCCTGCGCCAGCTTAACCAGCATAAAGAAGCCACCAAAATCTCTATGCTTTTGGTTGAAGATTATCCAAATTACGCTGACGCTTGGAATAATTTGGGGCTTGGGCTTAGCAACCAAAATCAATTTAAAGATGCTGAACTTGCCTTTGAAAATGCCATTGCAGCGGATGAACATTATGCCGAAGCTTGGAACAATCTTGGCTCGTTGCGCTATAAGCAAGAACGGTTTGAAGAAGCTTTATCCTGTTTTGATCACGCCGTTTCCTTAAACGAAGATTATGTTGAAGCATGGCTTAATCGCGGCGAATTGCTGATGAAGCGGGTTGACATGAAGTCAGAAGCGTTAAATTGCTTCACTAAGGCCGTTGAAATTCGCCCCGATCACATGGAAGCATGGTATAAATTATGCCATTATTTGGTGGCATGCGAACGCTATCAACAGGCAATGGATGTTGGGGTTCAAATTCTGGAAGTCAATCCCGATCACATTGGCACATTGTTAAATTTGGCGGCAGCATCCGATCGGCTTGGCGAACATCAACGGGCGACCATCTTTTTGCGCCATATCTTAATTTTAAACCCCAATCATTCGCAGGCTTTGGTTGCGCTTGCCCATAAAGCGCTTATTCTTGGTGCGCCCTTGGAAGCCTTGGCGATGACCCAAAATGCGCTAAAATTTGCTCCGCATGAAGGGGCAATTTATCATTTATTGGGGCAGATTTATGTTAAAATGCGCCGCCTGCAAGATGCAATGACCGCTTTTGGCACTGCCAATCGGCTTAGCCCAAACAACCCTTTTGTTCAGCAAGCCATCGGCGAAGTTCTGTTGTTAAATGGTCAATATAAAGAGGGGCTGCGGGCGCTGCAAGCGCGCTATCAAACGGGCACGGTAAAAAAAGCCTATGATGCACCAGAGCTTGAAGGCCGCTTGTGGAAAAACCACAGCCAAACACAAGGTGCCAGATTGCTGATTGTTGCCGAAGGAAATTGGCAAAATGATCTTATCAATTTACGCTATTTGAATTTAATTCGCCAGCAATGCCCGAATTTAGAACAGATTAAGCTTGTCTGCGATCCTGAATTTGCACATTATATCCAAAATCATTTTGATGTTGATCATATTTATATGGGGGACAATATGCCCCGCCCATCGGAATATGATCTGTTTATTCCCCTTGGCAGCCTGCCGCTAAAATTTGACAGTTTGCCTGAATCCATCCCCTTTGCTCCTGATTATTTGCCAAGCGCACTTCATAAAGATCAGCAGCTTAATCTGCCGCGTGCCAATGAATTTGTGCTGCGCATCGGCATTAGCATGCAGTACGAGGATGAAGAGCGCGCCAGACTCTATCGATCCATTGCAATGACGATGTTAACCGATTGGTTCAAACATGAAAAAATTGGTTTTTATGTGCTGGAGCATAATGCCCAGCAACAAGATAAAATGATGTATCAGGCGCTTGCCAAGCGTTATGGAAATATTGTCTTAGCCCCAGAATATCAAGAAAGCTTGACCGACCAATCGCGGATGATTCAGCAGCTGGATTTGGTCATCAGCATTGATAATTATTTTGCTGCCCTTGCCGCAGGCACAGGCATTGCCAACTGGGTATTGCTGGAATTTGTGCCCGATTGGCATTGGGGTGTTGCCTCAACATTTTCAAATGGCAAAAGCCCATGGTTTCCTGAAACGCAATTATTTCGCCAAAAAATCATGGGCGATTGGTCGCTTCCCATTCGTGATATTTCGCGCGGGCTTTCTGGCTTGCTTGAAGGGCAAACCGTCACCGATGATTAAACGCATTTAATGATTAAACGCATTTTACGCGAAATAGCCTAACGCCAATTCCCTGCCCCCTTATTATGCTGCTTGTTGGGATAGGGGAACTTCCAGCTTGGCTAGAATTTCATGCGGCACAATATGCAGGAAATCTTTTGAGGTTGTTTCAAAAGATTGCAATAATTCTTCTGCCCATTTTGAATGGGTTAATTCAAAATGCATTGCAATGCGTTGATATAAATGATCCGCCCAATGCCCCGATGATAATGAATATACCCCCACTGTTTCAGGGTTTAAATAATCATGGATGCGCCGATCTGGGTCATAAATAAATGCCATGCCGCCCGTCATGCCTGCTGCAAAATTATCACCAATTTCGCCCAAAATAATCACTTCGCCGCCCGTCATATATTCACAGCCATTTGCGCCAATGCCTTCCACCACGCTGATTGCGCCAGAATTTCGTACCGCAAAGCGGTTTCCTGCCATGCCGGCTGCATATAGGCTGCCTTGGGTTGCTCCATAAAGGCAAGTATTGCCAATGATCGCATTGTTTTTGGTCACAAGCTGGCTTGCAACGGGTGGGCGCAGGATGATTTGACCACCGCACAGCCCCTTGCCAACATAATCATTGGCATCTCCCAAAATTTCAAGCTTCAGCCCTTGAACCGCAAATGCGCCCAAAGATTGCCCCGCAGAGCCGCGCATCCATACATGCACATGACCATGCTGCAAGCCTTTCATGCCAAATTGGCGGGTAATATAAGAAGATAAGCGCGTGCCAATCGCGCGGTCCGTATTGCGAATATTATATTGCAGCTGGATTTTTTCCCTTGCTTTAAACAAAGCCGCAGCATCTTCGACCATTTGCTTATCCAGCGAATCTTCAACCTCGTTTCGTCCTTCAAGCGTCGCATGGCTGGGCAAATCCGTATCCCCACCCGCTTTCACCAATAAGGGATTTAGGTCAATATCGTCAAATTGCGGCGTGGAGCGTTTAAGCTGGGTTAGTAATTCGGTGCGCCCAATAACCTCATTCAAGCTTTTAACGCCAAGGCTTGCCAATATTTCGCGCACTTCTTCTGCGATAAAACTGAACAGACGCACAACTTTTTCCGCAGTACCGCCAAAGCGTTCAATCAGTTTGGGATCTTGGGTGCAAACCCCAACGGGGCAAGTATTGGAATGGCATTGGCGCACCATAATGCAGCCCATTGCCACCAAGGATGCCGTGCCGATTCCAAATTCTTCTGCGCCTAAAATCGCAGCAATCACCACATCGCGTCCTGTTTTAAGCCCGCCATCTGTGCGCAGAATCACGCGGTTTCTAAGCCCATTTAGGGTCAAAACTTGATGCACTTCTGCAACGCCCATTTCCCATGGCAGTCCCGCATATTTGATCGAGCTTTGTGGGCTTGCCCCCGTGCCGCCTGAATGGCCTGAAATCATAATCACATCGGCTTTTGCCTTAGCAACGCCTGATGCAACCGTACCGATCCCTGAACGGGCAACCAGCTTAACACATACGCGCACATCAGGGTTAATTTGCTTGAGATCATAAATAAGCTGCGCCAAATCCTCAATAGAATAAATATCATGGTGAGGGGGCGGGCTGATTAAGGTTACCCCTTCGGTTGAATGGCGCAATCGTGCAATCAAGCCAGAGACTTTAATCCCTGGCAGCTGCCCGCCCTCACCTGGTTTTGCGCCTTGTGCGACCTTAATTTCAATCTCTTTACATTGATTTAGATATTCTGCGGTAACGCCAAACCTGCCAGAGGCAACCTGTTTGATTGCCGATGACGGATTATCACCATTTTCACGCGGGCTAAAGCGTGCGGGGTCTTCGCCCCCTTCCCCAGAATCGGATTTTGCGCCAATGCGATTCATCGCAATCGCCAAAGTTTCATGGGCAATCGGGGATAAAGCCCCCAGTGAAATTCCAGGCGCAACCAGCCTTTTACGAAGGGCGGTGATCGATTCAACCTCATCCAAATTAACAGGCTCACCTTGATAGGAAAAATCAAGCAGATCGCGAATGCTGGTGGGTGCCATTTGATGATTTTGTGTTGAAAATTGCTTATATGCTGTATAGGAATCCGCGCCCACCGCACTTTGTAGCAAGTGAATTAATTTGCCTTCCCATCCATGGGCTTCTTGCCCGCGCCGATAGCGATAAAATCCACCAACAGGCAAATTTGTTACTCCATTTGATGACCCATTGGATAACCAAGCAACGCGGTGCTGATCAATGATTTTCGCCTGAAGTCCAGATACACCGATCCCTGAAATGCGGCTAACCAAGCCTGGAAAATATTCATTTACCAGCGCCCGCGATAATCCAACCGCTTCAAAATTATAGGACCCGCGATAAGAGCTAACGACCGATATGCCCATTTTAGACATAATTTTAAGCAACCCATCTTCAAGCGAAGTTTTAAACCGCATCAAGGCGTGTTCAACCCCATCATTACCGCATAGCCCGCGATGATAAAGGTCTTGGATCATCAGCTGCGCCATATAAGGATTAACCGTGGTCGCCCCCACCCCAATTAACACGGCAACCGCTTGGGTTTCATAAACTTCGCTGGAGCGCACCGTTAGGCTTACAAAGCTTCTAAGCTCTGCTTTAATCAGCCAGCTATGCACCGCACCCGTGGCAAGGATCATCGGAATAATCGCACGATCCTGCCCCGATTGCTCATCGCTTAAAATCAGCTGCCTTGCACCTTGGCGTACCGCATCTTCGGCATCGCGCACCAGCTGATCCAACGCAGCTTTTAATGCGCCAGCATTCGCATCCGCCTGATCTTGAAGCTTAAAGCTGCAATCAAGCGTAATTGTTGTGTCTTTTAACCGTTTGGAAATTGCTTTCAAATCGCCATTTAGCAAGATCGGCGATTCCAGCTTTAAGATTGAAAGCTGGTCTTGTTGCTCATCCAAAATATTCCCAAGATTGCCCATGCGGGTAACCAGCGACATGACATAGCGTTCCCTTAGGCTGTCAATCGGCGGGTTGGTCACTTGCGCAAAATTCTGCCTGAAATAATGATGCAACCCGCGATAATGGGTGGATAGAATCGCAAGCGGCGTATCATCGCCCATTGATCCAATCGCTTCCTTGCCATCTTCTGCCATCGGGCGCAAAATCAATTCCACCGCTTCATGGCTCCAGCCAGCTTGCACCATACGGCTGGTAATTTCCTGCTTACTCCAGCTTTGGTCTTCTTGCCCTGCGCCAAATTCTGGCAGGCTTTCCAATTTGGTAACATTCTTAACCCATTCCCCAAAAGGGTGTAAATTGGCAACAATGTCTTTTAAGGATTGATCATAATAAAGCTTGCCCTCATGCAGATCCACGCCAATCATTTGCCCAGGGCCGATGCGCCCTTTTTCAAGAATATCTTGATCGGGAACGCGCACCATCCCAACTTCTGATCCGACAACCAACATATTATCATTGGTGCGGATAAAGCGCAGCGGGCGCAAGCCATTTCTGTCTGTGCCAGCAAGCGCCCATCTGCCGCCATAAGCGCAAATCGCCGCAGGACCGTCCCATGCTTCCATAATCGCATTTGCATAGCGATAAAAATCCTTATGTTTCTCAGGCACAGTTTTTGATTGCGCCCATGCTTCAGGAATTAACAGCGATTTAACCTCTGGTAGGCCGCGATGGGTGCGCAGTAAAATTTCAAACACGGCATCAAGCGCGGATGAATCCGAACTGCCTGAAGGAATAACGGGACGGATTGCATCAAGATGCGGGGTTAAATCAGGCTCATCAAGCCGTGCTTCATGGCTGCGCATCCAATTCACATTGCCCGTGATCGTGTTGATTTCGCCATTATGTGCCAGCACCCGAAAAGGCTGCGCCAATGACCAGCTTGGAAAAGTATTGGTTGAATAGCGTTGATGATAGATCGCAAAATTAGATTCAAAGCTTGGATCGGCAAGGTCTGGATAGAAACTATCCAGCTGTTCTGCCAAAAACAGCCCCTTATAAATGATGGATCGGCAAGAAAATGAACAAATATAAGCATCGGTTAGATTTTCATCCAGCAATGCTTTTTCAATGCGCCGCCTGATAATGTATAAATCGGTTTCAAATTTGGCAAGATCGCTGCCTTTGGCATTCTCGATCATAATTTGTTCAATTTCTGGGCGTGTGGCATTGGCTTTAGGCCCAATTGATTTGATGTTTACAGGCACTTGCCGCCAGCCATAAATCACATGACCAAGATTTAAAATTTCACTTTCAATGATGGTGCGCACGCGTTCTTGGCGGCTAAGATCGGTGCGCGGCAAAAAGATCATGCCCACTGCAAGCTGACCTGATCTTACAGCATGACCCGTGCGCTCAATATGTTCAATAAAGAAATTATGGGGGATCTGCACATGAATGCCCGCGCCGTCTCCTGTTTTGCCATCTGCATCCACCGCGCCCCGATGCCATAGGGCTTTTAATGCTTCCAAGGCGCGCTCTACCAGCAACCTTGTTGGCTTGCCGTCTGTTGCCGCAATCATCCCCACGCCGCAAGCCGAACTTTCCAATTCAGGCACATAAAGCCCATGCTTGGATAAATATTCTGACTGATCAATCCAATTTTGAACCCCAGCATCATAATTTTTATGTTGAATTTGTTTGTTCATTTTTATCTCGTCTTTAAAGAATATGAATATAGAAAATTAAGCAGCGCGAATGTTTTTGGCATGCAGATCATGGTGCTGTAAATCATGGTGAATGGCAGCGGCGCAATCCATGCCGTCTTTTACTGCCCACACCACCAAGGATGCCCCGCGCACAATATCGCCAATCGCATATACGCCATCAAGCGCGGTTGCGCCTGTTTCTGGCTGCGCAATGATCGTTCCCCATTTGGTAACGGGCAGTTGCGGTTGATCAAACAGGGTCACCACATTCTCTGGATCAAAGCCAAGCGCCATGATCACCATGTCTGTTTCCATGTTAAAATCACTGCCCTCAACGATTTGGGGGCTTCTGCGTCCTGTTGCATCGGCTTCACCAAGGCGCATTTTTTGAACCCGAACCGATGTGACCTTGTCTGTGCCGATAAATTCAGCGGGCGCGGATAGCCACATAAAATCAACGCCCTCTTCGATGGCATTTGCAACTTCGCGCGCGGATCCTGGCATATTTTCTTGGTTGCGGCGATAAAGACAGGTGACCGATTTCGCCCCTTGGCGGGTTGCGGTTCTGACGCAATCCATCGCCGTATCGCCGCCGCCCACCACAATCACGCGCTTATCTTTTGCGTTCAAGCTGCCATCTTCAAATGCTGGCACTTGATCGCCAAAGCTTTTACGGTTTGAAGCCGTTAAAAAATCAAGCGCGGGATAGATCGCATCCAAATCTGTGCCTGCAACCTGCATTGCGCGCGGTTTATAAACCCCCGTTGCAATGATGATTGCATCATGCTGCGCGCGAATATCTGCATAGGAAATATTTTTGCCTATATCTTGATGATAGCGAAATTTGACCCCGCTTTCCTCCAGCCAAGCAATGCGGCGCATGACAATGTCTTTTTCAAGCTTAAAGCCTGGAATGCCATAAGTTAACAGCCCGCCCGCGCGATCATAACGGTCATAGATCACCACTTGATGCCCATATTCACGCAAACGGCTTGCCGCAGAAAGCCCGCCAGGCCCCGCGCCAATAATGCCAATGCTGGTTGATAATTCACGCGCAGGCACAATCGGTTTTACCCAGCCAGATTCAAAGGCTGTATCGGTGATGTATTTTTCAACCGCGCCGATTGTAACCGCGCCATGTCCTGATTGCTCAATCACGCACACCCCCTCGCACAAGCGGTCTTGCGGGCAAATGCGTCCGCAAATTTCGGGCATCGCATTGGTGGCTGCGGAAATATGATAGGCTTCTTCCATGCGGTCGCTCGCGCTAAGCATCAACCAATCGGGGATATTATTGCCAAGCGGGCATCCAATTTGGCAAAATGGCACGCCGCATTGCGAACAGCGCGCTGCTTGCTCTTGCCCTTTTCCCTGTTCAAACTTGCCATAGATTTCGTTAAAATCATGGGTTCTAATGTCGGCAGACCTTTTTTCAGGCATATGTGCATCTGTGGATATGAATTTTAGCATTGCAGATTTCGCCATGATATATCACCTTCAAATAATTCTTGTGCATTTTTAACTTGCTGAATGGTCAATATATACCATCACACCCCATCAATCCAGCATTATTTTTAAAATATGTAAATGATGCTGACCTATTTTAAGTGTTTGCATAACATCTTGCTTCAAAAAAGCAATCCCCATCCCTTGAAACAGAATGAAAAACAGAGTTATTGTTCAATTTTGGTACTATTTAGAATCCTTGGCTGGATTGGGCGGCAAGGTAAAGCCTGGTTGATCGCACAGCCCGCGCATTTTTAAGTGCATGGTAAAGAAGCTATAGCCATGGGCATGCAGTAAATATTGGCTGCTAAACACCGTTGAAATCATCACCGCGACCGTCAAGCGATGATCTGCGGTTAATTCAAAAATCATTAAAATGGTGCTGATCGGCGCGCCAAGCAAAGCCCCCGCCATTGCTGCCATCCCCAAAATGCCATAAGCCGTCACGCCAGAGGATAATTCAGGAAAGATCAAGGTTGCCATTGTGCCAAAGAATACTCCAATTAACGCCCCCATCGCCAAAGCAGGGGAAAACACGCCGCCGCCAAAGCCTGAACCCAGCGTGATCACGCATGCAATAAATTTGGCTGTAATCAACAGAAATAATAATTTAATCTCAATCGCATTGTTAAGGGCGGCATTGCTAAGCCCATAGCCAAGCCCCAGCACTTGCGGGAAAAACAGCGCAAGAATTCCAAGCAGCCCGCCGCCCAGCGCAGGACGCAAAAAGGGTTTTACCTCAAGCCGATCATAAAAATCTTTAAGCCGCCAGATTAAAATAATCAATAAATGCGCCGCCATGCCGCAAAACAGCCCAAGCAAAATAAAGGCTGGAATCTCGGCAAAAGATTTCACCGTATGCGCTCCTAAATCAAAAATTGGCGCATCGCCATAATAAAAACGCGATGCCATCGTTCCGACCACCGAAGCCATCACAATCGGCGCAAAGCTTGCAATCGCATAAGCGCCCAAAATCACCTCCAACGCGAAAAACACCCCTGCAAGCGGCGCATTGAAACTGGCAGCAACCGCAGCAGCAATCGCAGCCCCCAGCAAGGTTCGGTAAGTTTTGGCTTCAAGCTTGAATAATCTTGCAAAGCCCGAAGATAATCCAGCCGCCAAATAAACAGCAGGTCCCTCGCGCCCGCTAGACCCTCCGCAGCCAATCGATAGAATATGAAGCGGGGTTTGCACCAGCGCTTCGCGCAGGGTGATTTTATGTTTTCCCGCATTCATCGCCATCACATCAGCAATGCCTTGTGGTTGTTGCTGGCGGCTAAGCCAATGATAACAACCGCCAATTACCAATCCGCCCGCCATTGGAACCGTTAAAATTTGCCACGGATTTAAATGATAATAGGGGCTAAGAATTCCAACTTGAAGCTGCTTATCATTAATTTGCAGCAAAAAAACCATGCTATGCTCAATCGCCTCGCGAATGAAAATCGCACCAATGCTTGCAACCAGCCCAATTACCGCTGCGCACATCACATGCGCTAGGGTTGGTGATTTTATCAGCTGCTTAAATTTTGCATATCCCCTTACCAAGCGATCTTTCCAATGATGCTGGATTGGGAACAAAGATTGCATCAGTCACGCGCTGCCATTAGCGATTTAATAAGCAGCTTGCCGCGTTCAACCGCAGGCTGATCAAACGGATCATCGCCCTGCATAAAGGCGCACAGCACCGTTTCAATCATAAAATACATCAGCAAGCTGCCAATCGCTTCTTCTTGCATCGAAGATAAGATAATGGTTCTTGTCGGGCGCTTGCGCTCTATCAAACATTCAACCGTGGCTTGGCGCGAAAATTCCATCAATTCCCCCAAAGAACGCCCTTTCACATAGGCGATATTATCCAGGGATTTAAGCGCTTCAGATTCAACCCGCAACGATGATTTTTTAAGCGGTGCGCCCAAAATCGTATAGAATTTATCATTGGGACCATCCAGCCATAATTGCAGCTGGCTATGCTGATCAACAGGGCCCGTGCCATAAATCGGGGTTGTGCCATGCCCATTCTTACCCAGGCTTTCCGCCCAAAGCTGGCGGTGCCAGCGCGCCAATGACCCCAAGCGATCCGAATAGCACAGCATGACCTGCCCCGACATTTTCCCGCTTTGTGCAAAATTGCTAAGCAACCCCGCTGGAAATGCGATTGGATTGCTGCTTGCCTTTGGATGTTCAAGCAATCTTTCCAGCATATCCTGCGCGCCCGCCCTTAATGATTTTGGATCAATCCCAACAATCATTGCAGGCAGCAGCCCAACCAAGCTTAATACCGAATAACGCCCGCCCAAATCCGATGGATGATCCAAAATCGGAAAATCTTCGCGCGCGGCAAGCTGGCGCATGCTATTATCCCCCTTCATGGAGATTAATAGAATATGCTTTTTAATCGCGGATTGATCCATGCTGCGGCGCATTAGCGGCAAAACAGTTAATAATTGCATCAAGGTTTCAGGCGTTTCGCCCGATTTTGAAATGGCAATAATGCCTGTTTTTGTCCAATCTTTCTCACGCATCGCATGGTCAAAATGCGCGGGATCAATATTGGTAATGATGGAAAGCTTAATCTCGTCACTGCCTGCGGGGCGCATATCCTGCAAGGCTTGACCGCCAAGGCTTGATCCGCCCGTTCCAAAGACAATAACCTCGTCAAATTGCTGAAAATAATGCGCCCATTCAGTTAAGATTGCATCAATATCATCGCGCGGCGCGCTGCTTTTGCTAAAGGCAAATTCCCCTTGCTTATGCAGCTTAATAAAATGATCCAAGCTTGCTTGCGCTTGTGGTGCAAGATCAAGCATCTTGGTTGCGCTCATATCCATGCTAAAATGAGAAAAATCCAGCTTCATAAATCGCATTGCTTTCTTAAAATATCAAATAAATTCAATGAATTAAGCAAGAATTACAAATGGATAGCGCGATAATGCTTATAATAATCCTCAAGCATGGATGCGTTTAAATCTTCGCAAACAGTGCCGATTTGTTGCAGCAAAACAGATGCCAAAGCCATCCCATAACACATCGCATCTTTTGGCGATTTTCCCTGCATGATCGCATATAAAAAACCCGCATAGAACCCATCGCCTGCACCATTGACGCTTGCAATTTTTGTTTCCATGATTGGAAAAACATCAATTTTACCATGATCCAGCAGCAAAGCCCCTTCATTTTCAAGGGTTAAAACGCTTAACGCTGGTAATTTTTCTTCTTTATATAAAATATCAAGCGCGATTACACCAAGCTCTACGCTTGCAATATCATAGCCATAGATTTTTTGTAATTCTGCGCGATTGCCAATCCATAAATTGAAATTGCGCAGAACATCCGCGCTAAACCTATCCGCTTTAACCGCAGATACAGGCGCAGCGCATATAAAGCCAGCTTGGTGTTGGGTTGATAGAAATTCGATGGAGGAAGCAGGCAAATTGGCATCAATTAACCAATAATCATATTGTTTTGCTTGCGGTAAAATTGATTGAAAAAACGCAAGATCAAGCGTTTTATAAAGCTCATCATTAATAAATTCAACTTGAAGCTCACCAATGTCATTAATCACCGCCAAATAATGCGGTGGTCCTTGGTGGGGGTGCGTTTGAACCAATTCCAAATCAACATTTTGTTGCTCAAGATTACGGTGCAGCGTTCTGCCCTCAAGCCCTTTTCCAAGCATTGAACATAGCCCAACATCCATGCCAAGCATCCCAAGATTACGCGCAACATTTTGTGAAACGCCCCCTGGATAAGTGATCGTGGCAACTTGATTTGACCCTCTGGGCTTAAAACCATTCTTTACCTTCATCGCATAATCAAAATGGGCACCCCCAATACACAAAATATTTGGGCTGCCCTTTTTGATCATAATGCTATTCCCTCAACTTTAGTCTCTGCGGCGCGGACGGCGATCATCACCGCCACGATCTGAATGTTCCCTGCGTGGGCGTTCTTCGCGCGGGGGACGATCATCTTGCAACTCTTCGCCCGTTTCTTGATTAACAAGCCGCATTGATAAGCGCACCTTACCGCGATCGTCCGCGCCAAGGCATTTCACATAAACCTCTTGCGCTTCAGCAACGACATCCGTTACCTGTTCGGTGCGCCCTGAAGCAAGTTCAGAAATATGAACCAGCCCATCGCGACTGCCCATAAAATTAACAAATGCACCAAAATCCATAATTTTAACGACTTTGCCGCGATAAATCTTGCCAGCTTCTGGCTCTTCTACAATGCCTTCAATCCAGCTTATCGCAGCCTGTGCTGCTGCTTCATCCACGGCAGCGACCTTAACTTGTCCCTCATCGTCAATATCCACTTTTGCACCTGTTTTTTCGGATATTTCGCGAATAACTTTTCCGCCTGTTCCGATTACCTCACGAATTTTTTCGCGCGGGATGCTCATTGATAAAATGCGCGGTGCATTTGCTGAAACGCTGCCCCTTGTGGTGTCAATCGCTTTGGACATTTCACCCAAAATATGGGCGCGGCCATCTTTGGCTTGCGCAAGTGCAATTTCCATAATTTCTGGCGTAATTGAAGTGATTTTAATATCCATTTGCAGCGCGGTTATGCCTTGATCCGTCCCTGCAACTTTAAAATCCATATCGCCAAGATGATCTTCATCCCCCAAAATATCCGACAATACCGCATAATCATCATTTTCTTTGATTAAGCCCATCGCAATTCCAGCAACGGCACGCGGCAACGGTACGCCCGCATCCATCATTGACATCGAAGAACCACAAACCGTTGCCATCGAAGATGAACCATTTGATTCTGTAATCTCACTGACAATGCGAATTGTATAAGGAAATTCATCCGCTTGCGGTAAAATTGGGCGAATCGCACGCCATGCCAATTTTCCATGCCCAATTTCGCGGCGTCCAGGGCTTCCAAAGCGCCCAGCCTCGCCCACAGAATAGGGCGGGAAATTATAATGCAGCATAAAGCGTTCACGATATTCACCATCCAGCGCATCAATGATTTGTTCATCCTGCCCTGTGCCAAGGGTTGTCACCGCAAGCGCTTGGGTTTCGCCGCGTGTAAATAACGCAGAACCATGCGCACGGGATATCACCGCAGTCTCGCCAATAATCGGGCGAATTTGCGTGGTTGTCCGCCCATCAATGCGTGATCCCGTTTCCAGAATATTACCGCGCACGACCATGCTTGATACATCTTTAAATAATTTTCCGCCAAGCTCGCCATCCATTTCCTTGGCTTCCAAAGCTTCCATCACCTGTTGCTTAACCGCAGAGATTGCCTCAACCCGCTGTTGTTTTGCGGTAATTTTATAAGCATCACGCAATTTTGTTTCTGCGATTTCACGCACAAATTGCTTGGTTACTTCATAATTTGGATCTGCTTCGGGCATATCATAAGGATCTTTTGCCGCTTCTTCTGCAAGATCAATGATCAAATCAATGACGGGTTGAAAAGATTTATGACCAAAATTAACGGCTTCCAGCATAATTTCTTCTGATAATTCTTGCGCTTCTGATTCAACCATCAGCACGCCTTCTTTTGTGCCAGCAACCACCAAATCCAGCATATTTTCAGGGTCTTTTGATGTATTCATATTCAGCGTAAATTCACCATTGGCATAACCAACCCGCGCCCCGCCAATCGGCCCCAAGAAAGGTGCGCCTGAAATTGTCAAAGCAGCCGATGCGCCAATCATTGCAACAATGTCTGGATCATTTTCAAGATCATGCCCCATCACGGTGCAGATCACTTGTGTTTCATTGACAAAGCCATTTAAGAATAAAGGGCGAAGCGGACGGTCAATCAATCTTGAAGTAAGCACTTCCTTTTCGGACGGACGGCCTTCACGCTTAAAAAACCCGCCTGGAATGCGCCCTGCCGCAAATGTTTTTTCTTGATAATGCACGGATAGTGGGAAAAAATCGATGCCAGGCTTTGCTTTCTTTTCAAAAACAACGGTGCATAATACTTGCGTTTCACCGTAAGTCACCAATACCGCACCATCTGCTTGGCGGGCAATGCGCCCTGTTTCAAAGCTTAGCTTGCGCCCGCCCCACATCATTTCCTTTTTTACAATATTAAACATTTTATTTTTTCATTCTTTCATTCTGCATTAATATATAAGTCATCTTATATATATTTATGTGTCTTTATCTGTTTGGGAATACACCCCAAAATCTGGAACATTAAGCCTTTTAACGGCGCAGCCCAAGTGCTTTAATGATGATTTGATAGCGACCAAGGCTGATTTTTTTCAAATAATCCAGCATGCTGCGGCGCTTGCTCACCAATTTTAGCAGCCCCAAACGGGAATGGTAATCTTTTGGGTGCATTTTCATATGCTCGGTTAGATATTTAATGCGTTCGCTCCAAATGGCAATTTGCACTTCAGGAGACCCTGTGTCGCCTTCTTTGGGGGCAAAATCTTTGATGATTTTTTGTTTTGGTTCGCCTTCAATGGTCATTTTTGCTCTCTATCGTGTATCGTTAAGGTTAAATTTATTTTTTTGCATCCATTATAATCGCTTGGTTGGCTTAATCTGCCCCGCTTTATATTGCCCCCACCCCAGCAGGGTTTGAGTTTCCATATCACGCAACAATATTTCTTGCCCCTGAGACAAGCCCTTGATGCGTTCATAATCACATTTACGCACCATCGAAAGCAATCGCCCATTTTTAAGCATTACAACTTCATCATCCCGCAGATCAAATGCCAGGATACCGTCCAGCACCGATTCTATTGGCAGCAGCCATCCCTTTTGCAGCAACAACGATTGTAACGCCGATGCTTCAAGGGCAGAATGACCCTGCTTATGCCCTATATTCTCTATGGCTTCAAGCAAAATCGCATCCGCAATGTCAAACTTGCCGATTTTTGTGCGCCTTAGGCTGGAAGCATGGCAGAACCGCCCCAATGCAGCCCCAATATCACGCACCAAAGAGCGAATATAAGTTCCTTTGGAACAGCGGCACACAAAACAAAAATCATGCGCGCCAGCGCCCTCTTTATGTTCTGCTTGCCTTACCCAAAGATCATAAATGGTAATTTCACGCGGTTGCGGGATCACAGGCGTTCCAGCACGCGCCAGCGCATAAGCGCGTTTGCCATTAATTTTAAGCGCGCTAAAAGCGGGCGGGGTTTGAGTGATTCGCCCCAGAAACTTGGGCAAAACCGCTTCAATCTCGGCAAGGCTTGGCGGCGGAAGCGTGCTAATCTGTTGCTGCTGCCCATCCTTATCCAGACTGTCGGTCGCATATTCCCAATTAATCGTAAATTCATAGGATTTTTCATCCTGCATCAAAAAAGGCACAGTCTTGGTTGCATTACCAAGCGCAAGCGGCAGCAATCCCGTTGCAAATGGATCAAGCGTGCCGGCATGCCCGATCTTGGATGGCATTAATGCCCGCTTAACCTTGGCAACAACCGCAGCTGCGCTGATCCCAGCGGGTTTATCCACCAGCATCCAGCCATTGATTTTTCGCGCTTCGCGCGCCTTAGCCCCCATCAATTAAGGCTAACCATCTGACTTCGCCGCCCATGCCCAATAAAGTGCGCGCGCCTTGCTGCCAACCTCAATCTGTTTATATTCTGTATCTTCAAAATGGGTAATCGGCACAATCTTAGAGAAATTTGCCGTGATAAACATTTCATCCGCATTGTGAAGATCATCCACCGTTAAAGTGGTTTCAACAACCTGATAGCCCGCATCTGCAAGCAAGATCATGGTGCGCGCCCGTGTGATCCCTGCCAAAAAGCTGCCATTTGGGATGGGGGTTTTAACGATATTATCCTTGACGATAAATAAATTGGTGCTGCCCGTTTCCGCAACATTGCCATTGGCATCCAGCACCACCGCATTATGAAAACCGCGCTTGCGGGCTTGGGCAATGATGCGCCCTGAATTGGCATAAAGGCTGGATGCTTTTGCATTCACAATCGCCGTTTCCAAGGTGGGGCGGCGATAATTGCTAAGCGCAAGCTTCATCGTCACCAATTTTTCTGGCAGCTGATAATGTTCAAGGCAAACCGCAAACCCAACCGACTCAGGCACAGGTTCAATCAAGCCCGGGCCATTTTCAATCGACCACATCATTGGGCGGATATAAAGGTCTTTTTCAAGCGGGATTTGGGCAAGCCCCTCGCGGACGATCACCTCTATTTCTTCGCCTGTAATGGCTGGCACAAGCCCCATCGCTTCTGCTGATCGCACAATGCGCTTGCAATGTAAATCAAGATCTGGGGTAACCCCATTAAACCGCCTTGCCCCATCAAATACAAGCGTGCCAAGCCAAGTTGCATGATCCCCTGCGCCCAAAATCGGGTAATTGCCATCATGCCATTTGCCTTCAAAATAGGTTTTCAGCGCCCGTTCATTATGATTATTCATCATCCCAGCCTTAAAATAAAAATATTCTTGATTAAAACTGCTTTAAATAGGAATTTGGCAAGCTTTTCAAGTGTTTTATGAATATAGACCGTCAATTTGGGTGAATAGGTCAAGCGCATCTGGATTTTGCAAGGCTTCTTTATTCTTAATGGGGCGGTGATGGATAATATCACGCACCGCAAGTTCAGTGATCTTGCCTGATCTTGTTCGCGGAATATCCGCAACCGCAAAGATTTTTGCTGGCACATGGCGCGGTGTGCAGTTTTGGCGAATTTGCTGCTTGATCTGCGCTTGCAAAGCTTCATCCAGCTGCGCCCCCGTCTGCATCCGCACAAACAGAACAACCCGTGTATCTTGCTGCCATTCCTGACCCACAACAATCGCTTCTTGTATTTCATCAAAGGTTTCAACTTGGCGGTAAATCTCGGCAGTGCCAATCCTGACCCCGCCAGGATTTAAGGTCGCATCCGAACGCCCATAGACCGTGATCCCCTTACTATTGCCATTCAGTTCAATATAATCGCCATGCGCCCAAATATTTGGGAATTTTTCAAAATAGGATTCATGGTATTTTTGATCGCCCTGATCCCCTAAAAAGGCAAGCGGCATTGACGGGAATGGCTTAATACAGACAAGCTCGCCCTTTTGATTTTCCACCGCTTTTCCATGATCATCATAGACATAGACGGCAAGCCCAAGCGCCCTTGATTGAATTTCACCCCGATAAACAGGCGATAGCGGATTGCCCAAGATAAAACATGCAAGCAAATCTGTCCCGCCTGAAATGGATGCCAGCTGCACCGCTGATTTCACATGATCATAGACATAATCAAAGCTTTCTGGTGCAAGCGGTGATCCTGTTGAACAAATTTGGCGTAATTCTGGAAATTCATAAGCCCGATCTTGGCTGTCATTGGGCATAATATTTTGTTTTGAACATGCATCAATGAATTTTGCCGATGTGCCAAATAAGGTAAATTTCATTTGCGCGCAATAATCATAAAGCACATAGCCATTTGGCGCAAAGGGCGATCCATCATATAGCATCACGCTTGCCCTTGCCGACAAGGCACTGACCAGCCAATTCCACATCATCCAGCCGCAAGTGGTAAAGAAAAACACGCGGTCATCTGGTTTCACATCACATTGCAATAAATGCTCTTTTTTATGCATTAGCAGCACACCGCCAATCGAATGAATGATGCATTTGGGTTTGCCCGTCGTGCCTGAAGAATACATAATATATAATGGATCATTAAATCCCATTTGGGTAAATTCTATTTTCTCATCTGCTTGGGGCGCAAGGTGGGGCGCAATCGCTTGTTCCAGCAAAGCAGCAGGGCATTTTTGCTGTATGGGGTCAATGCTGGGCGCATTTTCCAATAAGGGAAAAATAATGACGCGCGCGATGGAGGGAATTTCCTCAATCCATTGCGCAACCTTATCAATGCTGTGATTGGGCTTGCCATTATAATAATAGCCATCGGCACAAAATAGCAATTTTGGCGCGCTTTGCCCAAAGCGATCCACAACCCCAAGCTTGCCAAAATCAGGGGAGCAAGAGGTCCATACCGCACCAATCGCCGCCGCCGCCAGCATTGCTGCAACCGTTTCAGGCATATTCGGCACAAAGCCCGCAACGCAATCGCCTGGCTTTATGCCTTGCGCGCGCATAAATTTAACCAGCCGCGCCGTTAGATCATAAAGCTGCTGGTGGCTATAGCCATATTCAACCTTATCTTCGGCGCGAAAATGAATCGCCAAGCCATCATCCCGCCGCAGCAGCAGGTTTTCTGCAAAATTTAATTGCGCTTGCGGGAAAAACCGCGCGCCAAAAACAGGCTCATCCGTGCGTTTATCGCCGTATTTCAGAACAATATCGCCCTTATGGCTGGCACGAATATCCGCAAAATCCCACAGCGCATCCCAAAATTC
>JBGCED010000101.1:0-11296 GCA_045106055.1 Alphaproteobacteria bacterium | reverse complement strand
CAGATTGTTCATCGGGTTCATCTGTTTGCGTATCCGCATCTGGATCATAATCATCTTGATAATATTCTGGCCATTCGGCATCAGGATTAAGTGCGGAGGCAACCGAGGATGCGCGCGCAGAAATGGGGATATAATTATTCTTATCTTCGGCATCAAGATCAAAGCTGCGCTGTTTGAACCGCCAAAAAGCATATAGTGCGATTGCAATGTGAATCGCAGACAACATCATAAAAAAGGTCTTTGCGCCGCCAAAATTCATAATAAAGCCCCCCGCCGTCGCCCCAATGATTGATCCAAACCCATTCATCAGCAATAGGGTGCTGCTGGCTGCCACCATCTGGGACGGCTTTAGCAAATCATTGGTGTGGGCTAAACATAAGGAATATAAGGGAAGCGCCATTCCGCCAAATACAAAGCTTGCCAGCAATAGCGGGATAATATCGCGGTTGATGCCAAACCATGTTCCTGCAAAGGATGCAAAAACGGCGATGGTTGCAGCGGCAATGATAATTTTGCGGCGATCTTGAATGTCGGATAATTTACCAAGCGGATAGGTGCAGCACAGCCCGCCAATGGAATAAATCGCAAGAAAATAGGAAACTTCGGCATTCGAAAAGCCTTGCTGGATCATATAAGGCCCGCCAAGCCCCAAAAATACGCCATTTGCAAGCCCGACCAAGGCAATCACAGTGATCCCAAGCGGGGTGATTTTATAAAGCGCCATCAAGCTCATGCGGTCGGGGGCTTCAAAGCTTGGCATCGGCTGCGCGCTTACCAAAACAGGAATAACCGCGATTGAAATTAAGATCGATACCAGCGCAAATAATTCAAAAGTTTCAGGATCGGATAGGTTAAGCATTAGCTGCCCAAAGCTAAAACCAAGCAGAGTGATGATCATATAGATGCCAAGCACTTGCCCGCGCGTTTCATTGGTGGCGCGATCATTTAACCAGCTTTCCACCACAATATAAAGCCCCGCAAAGCTGAAGCCAATAATGACGCGCATGATAAACCATGTGAAAGGCTCGCTAATCATGGGAAAAACTAAAATGGCAATGGATGCCAAAGAGGCAACTGCGCCAAACACCCGCACATGCCCCACGCGTGAAATCAGATTGGGGGCAAAGATTGACCCCAAAAACATTCCCACAAAATAGCCCCCCATGATCAAACCCGTTAGGATATTGCCATATTCAAGGCTTTGGGTTCTAACCCCAATCAAAGTCCCTTGCAAGCCATTGCCCAGCATAAATAGCAACAGCCCCACAAACAGCACCCAGCATTGCCGAACCGCTAACCACATTTGCGCCGCTCCTTATGATGGGCTGTTGGTGATGATGGGCATTAATGTTTAATTAAGATGATATTTGATTAAAATTTAGCCCTTATATATCTTCAACGCTTACTGTATTTTGACAAGGGGCGCAATTGCTATTTTATGCCTGTTTATAATCTTAATCTTTAATCCATATAAGAGATAGAGATAAAGTTTGGCAGATTTGCGATCAAATGCTAGAATATTATTGTAAATATATTATATAAGCCATTCAACCCCCCTCATCACTTAAGGAGATTTTTCATGGAAGCCAACATAAAAGCCGCATTTGACGAATTGGTTCAAAATAATGACATCGTGTTATTTATGAAAGGAACACCTGTATTCCCGCAATGCGGATTTTCAGCCGCAGTGGTTCAGATTTTAAATCATATGGATGCAAAATTCCACGGCGTGAATGTGCTGGATGATCCTGATATCAGAAATGGGATCAAGGAATATTCGCAATGGCCAACCATTCCCCAGCTTTATGTAAAGGGTGAATTTGTCGGTGGCTGCGATATTGTGCGCGAAATGTTTGAAGCGGGTGAGTTACAGCCCCTGATTGATGCAAGCAAGGCGGCATAATAATTTTATAATTTAAAGGTTTTACCATTAAATTATAATGGGTTATAGTCTGTCATTGTGACAAATATAGCCCCCAATGCCCCTAAGAATCCTTATTTTGCCGTTGCCTCAATCATTTTTGGGATGGGGCTTATTCAGTGCGGATTCGGGCTTTTAAATGTGATCGCGCCCGCCTTGCTTAATCAAGCAGGTTACGGCGCAGATCAAATTGGGGTTCATATTGCCATTTCATCGGCGGGGTTTTTCTTTGGAACCTTGGTTGCACCGCGCTTGATTCAATCGGTCGGTCATATTCGCGCATTTTCGGTATTCGCCGCGATTGATGCGGTTGGTGCGCTGGTGATGACCATGTCGGTTGATTTGTGGTTTTGGGCATTTACGCGTGCAGCAATGGGGTTTGCGCTTTCAGGCATTTTCACTGTGTGTGAAAGCTGGATCAGCGGGGAAACCGAATTTTCAAAACGCGGGCGGGTGCTTGCTGCCTACACGATTGTCTATAAGCTGGCGCAAGCCACCGCGCCTTTGGTGATTACCTTGCTGCCCGCCCCCAAGGATGGTTATGAGATCGCGCGTTATTTTATGGTGATTAGCGGCTTTTTCTCGCTTGCGCTGCTGCCCGTTGCGATTACCAGAGTGAAAGCCCCCCAAACAGGCGGGGAATCGGCGCGGCGATTATCCTTTATGGAAGTTTATAAAATTGCGCCCGCAAGCTTGGTGATGAGCATTTTAATATCGCTTTCCAATAATTCCGTTGCCAATTTAATTCCGATCTATGCGATTGAGCTTGGCTTTGGGGTTGCGGGCGGGGCATTGTTTTTTTCTGCGCTGCAATTTGGTAATTTGATTTTGCAATGGCCGGCAGGGTTGCTGTCTGATATTTATGATCGCCGCAAAATCATGCTGATATTATCGCTGGTGGTTACGGCAACATCGATTATTCTTGCCTTTTTTGGTGATCAAATGCCGAAAGGAATCATTTGGGGCTTGCTTGCATTATGGGGTGGGTGCGCCATGTCTGTTTATTCCATTTCGATCGCCCATGCGGGTGACCGCGCCCAGCCCCATCAAATGATTGGCATTTGTTCCACCCTATTAATGATTTTTTCGCTGGGCATGATCATTGGTCCGTTAATTTCAGGGCAGCTTATTTCATTATTTGGCGCACGCGCCTTATTCTTTTTTGCAGGCACAATGAATGTGATGGCCGCCCTTTACATGATATGGCGATTAAGGGTAAATGTACGGGTATTGCCCGCTGCCTTGCGTGCGCCTTTTACCAATTTTGCGCTAACCAGTTTAAAATTATTTCATTTGGATCCCCGCCCGTTAGATAAAAGCCCAACAGATAAAGATTAAAATAATGGAAAATGGCTTGTTATATGTTGCCGCCCTCGCATTGAATTTGGTGCTGATCCTTGCCCTATTATGGGCGTTTTTCAGCCATAGGCGGATTCAAAATACACAGAATCAACTTGCATTGGATGCGCGCGCGCTAGAAATTCGCAATGATGAAATGCAAAAATCCAATGCCCATTACAATCTTGAAAATCGTAAACTTGCCGAAGATTTATCAGTCGCGCACACAAGGCTTGCGGTTAAAAATCAGCAATTTGAAGATTTAAAACTTCACATCACGGCGCAAGAACAAGCACGCGCCAAAGACCACGAACATTTTTTACATAGCGCAAAACAAAGCGTATTTGAAATGGCGCAAACGGTTTCCAGCAAATTATTGCAAGATCATAAGCAAGAAAATCAAGTGACGCGGGTGCAATCGGAAGGGGAATTGAAAAAAATAACCCAGAATTTGACCCAGCAGCTTGATACCATATCGCAGCGCGTTTCAAGCTTTGATCAAACCCAAGATAAGGTAAATATGCTGGAACGCGCATTATCATCCCCTGGCATGGCTGGGCAGGCATCCCAAACCGCGCTTGGCAATATGCTGGCGCAGATGGGGCTGAAAGCGGGGCGCGATTATGCACTTGAGCATCATGTGAAAACAGAAACAGGGTCTAGTTTGCGCCCAGATGCGGTGCTGTTTCTGCCAGGCGGGGCGGTATTTGTCATTGACAGCAAATCATCCAAATATTTGCTTGAAATCGCCCAAGCCGAACAGGATGAACAGGCGGATAAAGAAGCCTTGAATAAGCAATTTTTAAAAACCATGCGCCAGCATATTAAGGATTTAAAAAGCAAAGATTATCACCGCCATATTAATGATGCTTTGCATCAAGCGGGAATGGATACGGATACAAAATTGCAAACCATTTCAACCTTAATGTGGCTTCCCAATGAAGGCGCGCTGGAGCGGCTGGAACGCGCGGACCCGCATTTTGTTGCCGCAGCGGTGCATGATCATATTTTTCCTGTTGCAACCAATGGGCTATGGGCTGCGCTTGGGGTTGCGCAATTTTCCATTCAGCTGCAAGTCAAAGAAGAAAATTTGCATCATATTGCCCGCGATATTGGCGCGCTGCTTGAAACCATGCGCCCGATGCTGGAACATGCAGATAAGCTTGGCAAATCATTAAAATCCAGCCTTGGTCATTATGATAAATTTGCAGGTTCCATTAATGCGCGCGTGATTCCAAAGGCACGAAACCTGCTTGCCCTTGGGGTTGATCCCCCGAAAAAGGGCTTGCCAACAGGCATTGAATTGATCGCAAAAAGCAATCCCCCGATTGATTTGCAAAGTGAAGAAATTGGTGAAGGGCAAGATACGGATTTATTATCCTTGATGGATGACGGCAATGCTAGAAAGGATCACGGCGATGAGTAAGCTTAGAAGCACAGAATTAAGGGTTGAGATCATCGCGCGCAAAGCGTTTCTAAACAGCGATTATGTTTCTGTTTTGGCGCAAGTCATAGAAGCTGGCGGCGATTCGCAAGGGGCATTTGTCACCGATTATATCCTGTCGCTTGTGCCAAAATCGCAGCTGGATGCGCATACAAGCTTGCCCATTATCGCGATTGATTCGATGGAATGTGTGCGCGTGCCAATCGCGCTTTCTAATCAAAAGGCATTATCGTTAATTTCCGCCTATGGTTTTGCGGGCTTTTGTATTATTACCCGCGCAGACATAAAGGCAAAGCAGAATATCATCATCTTTGCGGATCAAAATGCAGAATTTGATGAGATTAATCTTGCGCTTGCAGAAATTTCAATCATGCAAGATGCAAAAATTGTGCTTGAGGGAAAAGATCAGAGCGAAATAAAGCATGATGGCAGCATAGAAGCACTATATGATGTGATCATCATCCCAGATCATTATATCACCGCCGTAATGATTCCCTATATCCGATCACTGATGGGGTTTAAGTCTAAGCTGTTAATTTATAAAACAACATCCAGCATTAGTCGCGGGCTTGACCCCGTCATTATTCAGCAATTATGCGTGGATAATATGGATTTGATTTATTGTGATTGGCTTGGGTTGTTTCTAAATCAGCGCGCCCAATTTTATCAGCAAATCAGCATGGTGGTCGATAGAATTCATAATCTGCCCACCCTTTATCACCAAACAGACAGACAGGTTAATCCCGATCATATTATTTTGGATGATTTGTAATTTACCGTTAAATAATCAATCTGTTTCTAAGGTTGAATATAATGGCGCATTTAGACATGTTTTAAAGATCGCATTCCTATAATCATTCTTGACAGAAGAGTGCAATTAAGCTTTTTATCATATTATCTTTTCATTCAGAGTTCTTATTGACATGACATCTTATAATTTATGGCAAGTGATTAAAGGCGGGCTTAACGGACAAGCCCATTGGTCAAAGGCGTTTGAAAATTGTGATCAGCCCAAAGCTTCTTATGATGCGATCATCATTGGCGGGGGCGGTCATGGGCTTGCAACCGCCTATTACTTAGCAAAAAATCACGGCATGACCAATATTGCGATTTTGGAACGCGGCACGATTGGTCAGGGGAATGTTGGGCGCAACACAACGGTTGTGCGTTCAAATTATGAACTGCACGCCAATACAAATTTTTATGAATTAAGCGTGAAATTATGGGAATCCTTGTCGCATGATTTGAATTATAATGTGATGTTTTCCCAGCGCGGGGTCACCAATATCGCCCATACGCCTGGTGAATTTGATGGTTTCAGGCGGCGCGGCAACGCCATGCGCCTAAATGGGGTGGATGCGCAGCTATTCAATGTTGATCAGCTGAAACAGCGTTACCCCATGCTAAATTATAATCCGCATGCCCGTTTTCCAATCGTTGGCGGGCTGCATCAGCGCCGCGCAGGAACAGCGCGCCATGATGCGGTTGCATGGGGTTTTGCGCGTGCGGCCTATCAGCGTGGGGTGGATTTATTACAAAACTGCCCTGTTGAGGGATTTATCATTGAAAATGGCAAAGTCGTTGGGGTTGAAACACCAAAAGGGCAGATCAAAGCCCCCAAAATTGGGGTTGCGGTTGCTGGTCATACATCGCGCGTTATGGCAATGGCGGGGATTGAACGGCTGCCGATTGAATCGCATTTGCTGCAAGCTTGCATTTCAGAAGGCTTGAAACCCTTCATTGATGGGGTTGTAACCTTTGGCGGCGGCGGGCATTTTTATTTAAGCCAAACCGATAAGGGCGGGCTGATCTTTGGTGGTGACCTTGATTTTTACAATTCCTATTCGGCAAAAGGCAATTTAACCACGATTGGCACGGTAACCGATATTGCAAAAGCACTTATTCCCAATATATCGCGGGTTCGCTTGCTGCGCCATTGGGGCGGGGTGATGGATATGTCAATGGATGGCAGCCCCATTTTGTCAAAAACGCCGATTGATGGCTTATATTTAAATGGCGGATGGTGCTATGGCGGTTTTAAGGCAACGCCTGCATCGGGTTATTGTTTTGCGCATTTATTGGCAACGGGCGCACCCCATCCAAAAGCGGCTGATTTTACGCTGGAACGCTATCATCAAGGCGCGGTGATTGATGAACGGGGCGCGGGTGCAAGCCCCAAATTACATTAAGATTATGATGATAACACACTCAATGAAAGGCAATCTGTCATGCTAGCAATTCCATGCCCATGTTGCGGAATGCGCCCGCATAGTGAATTTACCTATGATGGGGATGCGTCCATTAAACCGCTGGATTATAGCGCGCTTGAAACCCCGCCAGAAATTGCTGCTGCTTATGTCTATGACCGTAAAAATATTATGGGGGATATCGATGAATATTGGCAACATTCATCTGGATGTCGGCAATGGCTGGTGGTGACCCGTAACAGCCAAACCCACCAGATTAAAGATGCTGTTTTGTTAAGTGACCTTAAACGATAAAGACGCGCAAATATGAATAATCCATTTCGTTCAAAAGCCTATCGTATGCAGAAAAGCTGGCTTCGCGCCAAGCAGCTGCATGACATGAAAGACGGCGAAGCAGATCACGCCGAAGCCGTGAATTTTCGCTTTGATGGCAAGCCATATCAAGGGCTTGCGGGTGATAATCTTGCCTCGGCATTGATTGCAAATGGGGTGCGCCTATTTGGGCGCAGCTTTAAATATCACCGTCCGCGCGGGCTATTATCTTTGGGCGAAGAAGAGCCAAATGCGCTGATCACACTCAATAAAAATCATAAAATGGCACAAGGCAGCAGGCAAGACCCCAATCAGCGCGCCCCGCTGATTAAATTACAAGATGGGCTTGATGCCCACAGCCAGAATGCAAGACCATCCCGTCATTTTGATGTGATGGGGATGAATCGGTTTTTCTCAAAATTCTTAGCAGCAGGCTTTTATTATAAAACCTTTATGGGTCCTTTTGCCAATACCAAAATATGGATGTTTTTTGAACATTTTATCCGCAATGCTGCGGGGCTTGGCACGGCTTCAACCCTGCCTGATCCTGATTATTATGATGAAAAAACCCATTATTGCGATCTGTTAATTGTGGGCGCTGGCGGTGCTGGCATTCAAGCAGCGCGCACCGCGCTTGAGGCTGGGAAATCGGTGTTGTTGGTTGAACAGCGCATGGAAGCTGGCGGGCGAATCATACAAGAATCAACGACCATTGATCATCAAAACCCAAAACAATATATTCAAGATCAGCTAAATGCGCTTCATCAATTTTCGCAATTTAAGCTGCTAACGCGTACAGTTGCGTTTGGTGCGTATGATCATAATATGGTTTGTTTAATGCAGCAATTTGATGAACCTGCACAAAATGCGCCGCCAACGCTGCGCCAACGCCTATGGTGGGTGCGCGCCAATCATGTCAGCCTTGCGGTGGGCGCGATTGAGCAGCCTTTATTATTTGCTGGCAATGATTTACCAGGCGTGATGCTGGCAGGATCGGTGCGCGGTTTGCTTAATCATTATGGGGTATGTGCGGGCAATCGCGTCATTATTGCGTGTCATCAAGATGAAGCATGGCGCACCGCACTTGATCTTGCTGCTGCTGGCGCACAAATTAAGGCAATCATTGACCAACGCCCGCGCGCGCAAATTGCAGAAAATTTACTGGAAGCTGCGGCGCAAATTGGCATTGCTGTTTATCCCAATCATGTGATCACACAAGCATATAGGGCTGCGGGCGGGCTTGCTGCCTATGTCGGCAGCGTCTCCATTTTAAATTTAGAGCGCATGCAAGCCACAAAACGGCTTGATTGTGATCTGGTTGCGATGTCTGGCGGCTGGCAGCCTGCCCTATCTTTATTCTCGCAAGCGGGCGGTAAGCTGAAATGGGATCAGGATCGGTTGATTTTTAAAGGCGCAGAAGATAAAGCCTTAAATTATTCTATTCTTGGCCGCGCCGCAGGAACCAGCAGCCTAACCCCGATCAAACATAATTATACAGGCGATTTTATTAAGTTGATCCTTGGCCATAAGCTTAAAGTTAGCGATAAAATATTCATTGATTTTCAAAATGATGTCGGGCTGGATGATGTAAAGCTTGCATTGCGCGAGGGCTATGATCGCCCCGAATTGTTAAAACGCTATACGACCATGTCAATGGCAACGGATCAGGGCAAAACAGGGCTGATTAATGCCATCATTGCCCAAGCAATTTTGCAGGAAAAACAGCCAAGCGATATTGCGCATACGACTTTTCGCCCGCCCTATCAGCCGATTCCGATGGGCAGCTTAACCGCGCTTCGGGTGGGGCAGCATTACCGCCCATTGCGGCGCACCCCGCTTGATCATCTGCATGAAGCCCAAAAAGTGGAATGGAGTGAAAATGGATTATGGCGGCGCGCACGCCATTACCCCATTGGCAATGAAAGCCTGTTTGATGGCTATGTGCGGGAAACCAAGCAGGTGCGCTTTGGGGTGGGGATTGCCGATGTTTCCACACTTGGCAAGATTGATATTCAGGGGCAAGATGCAGCAAAATTCCTTGATCATGTCTATAGTAATTTATTTTCAACGCTTAAAATTGGCAAGGTGCGTTATGGTTTGATGCTGCGTGAGGATGGGTTTGTCTATGATGATGGCACAACCTCGCGGCTTGGGGAAAATCACTATTTAATGACGACCACAACCGCCCATGCGGGCGGGGTCATGTCCAAATTGGAATTATTTCATCAGCGCGATTACCCTGATTATGATGTTAAAATTACCAGTGTGACTGATCAGCTGGCAGCAATTGCGGTTGCGGGGCCAAAATCACGCGATCTTATTCAATCCTTAACGGATTTTGATGTCAGCAATGATGCTTTTCCCTTTATGAATCATGCGCAAATTCATCTGGCGGGACTTGATCTAAGGCTGTTCCGCATCAGCTTTTCAGGCGAATTGGCGTATGAATTGATGGTTGGCGCAGATTATATGCCCTATTTATGGAAAATTCTGCTGGAGCATGGAAAAGCATTTGATATTGCCCCTTATGGGCTTGAAGCCTTGGGCAATTTACGGATTGAAAAAGGTCATGCCGCAGGGCCAGAGCTAAATGGGCGCACTTCGGCGCATGATTTGGGATTTGATAAATTGCTATCCAAGAAAAAGAATTTCATTGGAAAGGCAATGGCATTGCGCCCTGTATTGACCGATAAAAACCGCTTGCGCATGGTTGCGGTCACGCCAAAAGATGGCAAAACCTTATTATCAGGCGGGGCGCATTTGATTGCACGCAAACAGGAAAAAGCTGAATCGCTTGGATTTTTAACTTCTGTTGGCTACAGCCCTGAACTTGGAAAACCCATCGCCCAAGCCTTGCTTAAAGGCGGGCTTGAACAATATGAAGGGCAGGTGCTGATCATGGCAAACCCAATCGAAGATCAATTTATTGAGGTTGAAGTTACCAGTCACCATCTGATTGACCCCGCAGGAGTGCGCCAAAATGGTTAAAAGCGAAGCATTTACCCCTTATCGCACCCCGCCGCTTAGCGGTCATGTGCCAGATCAATCCCTGCCATTTAGGCGTGATGGGCTGGCAATCAGCCTTAGGCATCCGCTTGCCATGATTGAAATTATGACCAATTTCAAGGATTTCAGGAAATTCACTGCGATCATTGAAAAAGAATTTGGGCTGCGCCCCGAACGCACCGCACTTGGCGCGCAGCATTTAAGATTATCGGAAATTTCAGAACAAGCGATTCTATGGCAAAGCCCGTATCAATGGCTGATGGTTAGCACGCTGCCGCTACATGCAACCAAATCATGGTTTGATGATTTTGAAGCGATGCTGCCCGCCCAAAGCTATTGCGTTGATCAAAGTCATGGGCGCGTTTGCATCCGCATTGAAGGGCGTTATGCCCGTGATTTGCTGGCGATGGGCAGCCATATGGATTGCAGCGCGCTAGGGTTTCCCGTTCATCATTGCCATACGACACAATTTTTTTTTTTTTTTTCCCATATTCATGCAATCGCCAATGATTGTTTTGTCATTTATGTCCCAAGATCCTTTGCGGTTCATCTTTATGAATCCCTAACCCACTGCGCCCTTTATGCTGATTGGTAGCATCAAACGGTAAAAAATAAAGTTGGATTGCTTTGCAAAATAATTTATAGTTTTATAAGATAAAAATGATTTAAAAAAGGGATCTTCATGCCAACCATCTTAGAGCTTTTTGCAGGTGCGGGCAAAGGGCTTACGCTTTTATTGCGTTTACGGGGTTGTGGTAAAACCAGTAATGGCTAATTTCGCAAATGGCTTGCTTTCCTTTTGCCCATAGGGGCAGATTGTCATTGCGGTGAAAATGGGTGGCTTTGCCGATATGGTGATTGCCAATTTGATGATCAAGCGCGCCTTTTAACGCGCGTTTTGCGATGCGCTGACATAATTGATAATGACGATCATCGCTGTTAAGGACCAGCATCATATCTTGATGGCGATAATCCTTGTCCCAACAGGTGAAATGATCGGCTTGCAAACAAACGGCAATTAAAGATTCAGATAAGGGCGGCGTGTGTTTTTTGCTTTTATGATCTTTT
>JBGCED010000100.1:0-7601 GCA_045106055.1 Alphaproteobacteria bacterium | reverse complement strand
TGATTTTGCGATTGAAAAGGTGAACAGCAATGTTGACCCAGCCTTTGCCACATGGGCAAAGCAGCGTAATATCACCTTGAGCATGGATGAATTGCGTTATTATAGAAATGCGATTCTGGATCACAAAATTGTCATGCGCGCAAAAAAACCCTTTCGCCCGATGCATTAATCGTGATTATTTTACCATAATGGCCTCAGAAGCTGGGCGATCTCAAAACGATTTGACTTATCCTCAGCTTACCCATTATAAACATGAATATCTCAAAAACACAAAAATAAGGATGCTGCATGCTTGATATTGGCGCGGTCATTTATCCATTTTTACCGCAACTATTCTTGGTGTGGGGCGGGCTAATGCTGGGATTAATGTCGCCTGGCCCTTCCTTTATCTTAATTGCAAATATTGCGCTTACAAACCGCCATTCGGCAATTTTTGTGGCGATTGGCTGCGGCTTTGGCAGCGCCATTTGGGCATTATTGACCAGCTTTGGCTTAACGGCATTGCTGGTGCTTTATCCTGATTTAATTAAGGCAATCAGGCTGCTGGGCGGGCTATATTTATTATGGCTTGCTTTTGGGGCGTTTACGAAAGTCCTGTCCCCAACGGCAGGCCATTTGGCGGAAATTGCAAAAATTCGCTATCAACGGGGATTCAGCGCCTTTATCAAGGGGCTACTTATTCATTTAACCAACCCCAAAGCCGCTTTTGTATGGCTGTCTTTGACCGCGCTGGCGGTTACCCCGCAAACCCCGATTGCAGCCTTGGTGCTGCTGGTAATCGTTGCTTTCTTATTGTCGCTTGGCTGGCATTTGATCCTTGCGCTTGTATTTTCAACCGTAAAAGCGCGCACCCTTTATACAAAATTCACCCGTTCCATTTCAGCTTTGTTTACAGCGTTCTTTGCGGCGCTTGGCGTTCATTTATTATGGGGGCTGATTGCTGGCTAATGGATGTTTTTATTGACATATCGCTGCCCGTCTTTGGCATTATGCTCGCAGGCTTTTTGGCGGGGCGTTTTGGCTTAATTGGCAGCCACGGCGCGGGTTCGTTAAATGGCTATGTCTATTATGCCGCGCTTCCTGCCTTATTCTTCAAGGCAACGGCAACTGCCCCGCTTTCCAGCCTGTGGCAAGTTGATTATATTTTGGCGATGACTGCGGGCTATGCTGCAACGGGCATTATTGGCGTTATTATCGCACGGCTGTTTTTTGCTAAAAATCTGGGGGAATTGGCTTTAAATGTCGGAAATGGGCTGTTTTCCAATACGGGATATATGGGCATCCCCTTAATTTTAATTGCTTTTGGTCAAGATGCAATGCCGCTTGCCATTAGCGGGGTGTTAATTAACGCAATTGGTTTTTTTGCGATCATCACGGGTTTTTTGGAATATCATAAATTGCGCCAAAGCCATCATGCCGCAAGTTTTGGAATTTTTATAAAGCTTAGCAAGGCACTTGCGAAGAATCCTTTATTGCTGTCTGCTGCGATTGGCATTTGCTTTTCATTTTTTGAAATTAAATTGCCAGTGGGCGCATTTCGGTTTTTTGACCTGATGAGCCAATCTGCGGGGCCTTGCGCGCTATTTGCCATGGGCTTATTCATTGCATTTCAAAAATTTGAAGGCAACCGCAAGGAAATTATCACCGTTAGCATGATTAAATTAACGCTGCATCCGCTCTTGACATGGTATTTAGCCCGTAGCATATTCAATTTGTCGCCTTTAGAAGAAGCGGTTGCTGTAACCTTGGCTGCATTGCCAACGGGTGCTTTAATGTTTCTATTGTCGGATATGTATAAAATTTATCAGCAGCGCAGTGCGGCGATCATTGTGTTATCCACGCTGATGGCGGTCATTAGCGTGTCATGGGTGCTAAATCATTATGCCCCGATCATGCCTTAAATTTTAAGGAAAGAATATGCCCCGATCAACCAACACAGAAACAACACGCACCCCGCGCAGAGCGGGCGGCGGGCGCGGCGGAGTGCGAACTGCTGGGCGCGGCGGCGCTGGCACGGTTCACCAGCTTCCCTATCAGCAGGTTAGAAACAATCTGCCTTTGATTGAGTTTCTGCCCGAAGCAGGGATAGAGCGCATCCACCAAGCATCCATGCGTATTTTAAGTGAAATCGGGATTGAGGTTCTATATCCTCCTGCTCGCGATTATTATAAATCCGCTGGCTGCAAAATTGAGGGACAGAAAGTGTTTTTTGATCCTGAAGCGGTGATGGAATATGTTTCAAAAGCGCCTGAAAAATTTTCTTTAACCGCGCGCAATCCTGAACGCAATGTGATGATGGGGGACCGTTATATCACCGCCGCCTTGATGGGCAGCGCACCAAATTGCAGCGATATGGATCATGGGCGCAGACCAGGCAATAAAGCAGATTTTATCAAATTGCTTAAGCTCGGACATAGCGTGAATGCGGTGAATGTGATTGCGGGCTATCCTGTTGAGCCGATTGATATTCCAGCAGATATTCGCCATCTTGAAGCCTTGCGCTTAACCGCCATTCATACGGATCGTGTGTTTAACGGCTATTGCCTAGGGCCGCAGCGCGCCCGCGATGCCATGGAAATTGCACGCCTTGCCAATGGGGTGAGCAATGAAGAATTTGAACGCAATCACTATATCTTTTCGGTGATCAATACAAATTCGCCTTTAAGGCTGGATAATCCGATGGCAAATGGGATTATTGAATTTGCAAAACGCAATCAAGTCACTTGTATCACCCCCTTTACCTTGGCTGGGGCAATGGCGCCGGTCACGCTTGCAGCAGCATTAAGCCAGCAAAATGCAGAAGGGCTTGCGGGGGTCATGCTTTCCCAAATTGTAAGGCCTGGTGCGCCCATTATTTTTGGCTCTTTCACTTCAAATGTGGATATGCGCTCGGGTGCGCCAGCCTTTGGTACGCCCGAATATACAAAAAGCGCGCTAATTTCAGGGCAGCTTGCGCGGCGTTATAAGCTTCCCTTTAGAACTTCAAACGCAAATGCCAGCAATGCCCCCGATGGACAAGCCGTTTATGAATCGATGATGGCATTATGGGGATCTTTTATGGGCGGGGTGAATTTATTAAAACATGGGCTTGGCTGGCTTGAAGGCGGCTTGGTATGTAATTTTGAGAAAATCATTCTGGATGCGGAAATGGTTCAAGGCATGTATGAATTTTTAAAACCCATCGGGCTTGAAGATTCGGATTTTGGCTTTGATGCGATCAATGATGTTGGGGCGGGCGGGCATTTCTTTGGATCGCCGCATACGATGGAACGCTATGAATCCGCCTTTTATTCGCCTTTATTATCGGATTGGCGCAATTTTGAAACTTGGCGCGAAGCTGGCGCAAAGGATGCAACCCAGCGTGCCAATGAAATTTGGAAATCATTGCTGGAAAATTACGAATCCCCCGCCATGGATTCAGAACATCTTGGGGCGCTGAATGATTTTGTGGATCGGCGCATCAAAGAAGGCGGTGCGCCTGGCATGTAAAACAGGCATCACATCAACATTCATCCGTTTCACAAAACAAACATAAGAAGTGCAAAAATGACTCTGACACATTTGGATGCGGCAGGAAATGCCCGCATGGTTGATATTTCACAAAAAGCGCCAACCCAGCGCATGGCAATCGCGGTTGGGCGGGTATTAATGGCGTCTGCGACGCTTGAATTGGTGCGCGCCCAGCAAGTTAAAAAAGGCGATGTGTTACAAATTGCGCAACTGGCGGGGATTATGGGCGCAAAGCGCACCCCTGACTTAATTCCCCTATGCCATCCGATGATGTTAAATGCGGTCAATGTAAAGCTTAGCATTCAAGATGATCCTGCGGCGATCTTGGTTGAGGGCATGTGCAAAGTATCGGGCAAAACAGGGGTTGAGATGGAAGCCCTGACCGCTGTTTCCATTGCCTGCTTAACCATTTACGATATGTTAAAAGCGGCGGATAAGGCGATGGTGATTGATCAAATTCACTTGATTGAAAAACAAGGCGGAAAATCAGGAACCTATCTTAAACCAAACCTGCCAGCATAAGGATGATGGGGTCAATGCTTTCTTTAACCGAAGCCAGATTCGCCATTTTAAATAAAATCACCTGTCTGCCGCCTGAATTGATCGGCATTGATGCTGCGGTGGGCAGGGTCTGCGCCGCCCCCATTCATGCAAGGCTTAACCAGCCCCCAACCGCAGTATCTTCTATGGATGGCTATGCGCTTGCAAGCGCGGCTTTTCACGATCATCAAGCATTTAAGCAAGTGGCAACCATTCCCGCAGGAAAGCCATGGGATGGCAGCCTTGATCGCGGGCAATGTGCGCGTATTTTTACAGGTGGGGTGATTCCCGCAGGGGCGGATTGCGTGATCATTCAGGAAAATGCGACCAAAGACAAAGACCGTCCCGCTTTTATTCATTTTTCAGATGCCCCCACTAAAAATCAGTGGATCAGACCAAAAGCCTATGATTTTGCGATCGGCGCACAGATTTTAAGCGCGGGCAGCATCATTCATGCCCGTGATATTGGCGTGATTGCATCGGCGAATCACCCATGGCTTACCGTCACCAGACAGCCGCGCGTCACGATTATGGTCACAGGGGACGAGCTTGTGCTGCCAGGCGAGACCATCCAAGCGGGCAAAATCATCAATTCAAACGGGCTTGCCCTAAAGGCAATGCTTGAGCAGCAAGGCGCAATCGTGACCTTGCTGCCGATCATAAGGGATGATGAAGATCATTTGATTGCGCAAGCACGCCATGCCTTAAAAGCATGTGATTTGCTGGTCACAACGGGCGGGGCATCGGTTGGCGACCATGATCTGGTGCAATCGGCTTTTCAAAAAATCGGGCTTCAGCTTGAATTTTCAAAAACGGCAGTGCGCCCAGGAAAGCCCACCTTATTTGGGATGTTTGGCGATGTCCCCTATATTGGATTGCCTGGGAATCCCGTATCTGTGGCGGTGGGTCACTTGCTTTATATCATGCCCGCCTTATTAAAAATGCAGGGATTAGGCTTGAATCAATCCGATGAAGCATTAAGCCAGATTGCTTTTTCCCCCGCACTATGCGCCGATTCATTGCCAAAGAATGATCAACGCGCAAGCTTTTTGCGCGCGCGGATTGATGGCATAGATGATCGCACCAATTTACCGCTGGTTACCGCCGCACATGAACAAGATAGCGCGCAGCAAGTCAATATGGCGCGTTCGGATTGCTTGATTTACCGCCCCGTAAATGCGCCCGCAACTGCCCCCCATCAGCGCATCAGCATTCTTAATTTCCCGCCGCCGCTTTCAAGCTTTTAACCCCGCATTGTTGCCCTTAAACCTGATTTAACAAGAACGAATCGTGCGGCGCGGTTTATGATGATAGGGTTGCGGCTTTTGCCTCCACTTGCTCGACGATATGTTCAACAATATCTTGATTTTTAATGCGGTGATCGGGCTTTCCTGCATGATAGATCATATGGGTATGATTGCCGCCGCCCGTTAGCCCAATATCGGTCATTTTTGCCTCTCCTGGGCCATTGACCACGCAGCCAATGATGGAAACGCTGATCGGCTGGGTAATATGGGCAAGGCGGGTTTCAAGCGCTTTCACCGTTTCTATCACATCAAATTGCTGGCGCGCGCATGATGGGCAGGCAATGATATTAACCCCGCGATGACGAAGCCCAAGTGATTTTAAAATATCAAAGCCAACCTTAACTTCTTCAACCAGATCGGCGCTAAGCGATATGCGGATCGTATCGCCAATCCCCTCCATCAATAATGCGCCAATCCCAATTGATGATTTGATTGTGCCGGTGCGCTGCCCGCCAGCTTCGGTAATGCCAAGATGCAGCGGATAATCACAACGCGCCGCCAGCTGGCGATAAGCCGCAAGCGTCATAAAAATATCCGATGCCTTTACGGATATTTTGAAATTGTGAAAATCCAGCGATTCCAGCAGCGTGATCTGGCGCATGGCACTTTCCACCATGGCTTCGGGGCAAGGCTCGCCATATTTTTCAAGCAAGTCGCGTTCCAGTGATCCGCCATTCACCCCAATTCTAAGCGGAATATCATGGCTGCGTGCGCTTTCAATCACCGATTTTACCTTGTCAAGATCGCGAATATTGCCAGGGTTAATGCGCAAACAGGCAGCCCCTGCATCTGCGGCTTCAAGCGCGCGGCGATAATGAAAATGAATATCAGCCACAATGGGAACAGGCGAATTTTTGACAATTTCTGCCAATGCCTTGGTTGCCGCCGTATCTGGGCAGGAAACGCGAACAATATCCGCCCCCGCTTCTGCTGCGCGTTCAATTTGCGCCAAGGTTGCGGCAACATCATCGGTTGGGCTGTTGGTCATGGTTTGCACCAATATTGGCGCATCGCCGCCTATATCCAGTCCGCCAAGCTTAATCTTGCGCGATTTACGGCGATGAATGGCGCGATAAGGGCGAATTTGTTCCATAGGCTTTGGGCTTCCATTCAATAATCAGGGCTGGTCGGCAAAGGATGCTGGATCAAACAGCATCGCATAGGCGGATCGCCCCATATAATCAAACAATAATCCTTTATTTTCGTTGCGATAAATTAGCGCCAACGCCTCGCCATCTGAAAAGCTAATGCGGTGTTGACCATCTATGTCAATCATATCATTTTGGGCGATGATTCCTTCAAATATAATATCACCCGCGACGGTTTCAAGCTGTAGCCATGATGATCGGATTGCCTTTAGCTGAATGATATTAACAGAAGATATTGGCTGCGCTATATCGGGTTCGGGAATTTCTTGCGCAATCAGCTCTGGCGCAAGGTCTGGTGCGGGCGCTTGCTGGGGGGGCTGATCTGTGGTTGTGTCACCGACAATTATTTCTTGAATAATCGCCGCAGCGGGGGCAGATTGACTTTCTTCGTTTATAAGAATTTCGGGCATAACGGGTTCTGGCATAATGGGTTCTGGCATAATGGCTTCTGGGGCAGGGCGCGCAGCAGGGGCGGGCATGATGGGATCATCCGCTATATTTTTATTTACGGTATTTTCATTAACGGGCGCTTTATCCGCGATCAGCGCGGGCTGCGGGATGGTAAATTCAGACTGGGTTAAGGTCTTCCAGCCATAATAGCCGCCGACAAGTGCGATCAAGGTTGCTGCAACCAGCCAAAAGCCTGATATGTTCCATTGATTGATTGGTTGCAAAAATTCAGGGGGCTGGATTTCCTCGGGCATATCCCAATGCGCCTTGAATTTATCGACCAAATAGCCATCATCCAGCTTTAAATAGCGCGCAATCGAGCGCACAAACCCAACCGCATAGGCACGATTGGGCAAGCGGTCAAATTGCTGACTTTCCAGATTAATCAAATGTGATTGTGATATTTTTAAATCATCCGAGATTTCAGCAAGGCTTACCCCTGCATTTTGCCTGAATGTTGCGATGGCGTGACCGATGCCATGTTCCGCAATCAATGTTTCAAGCAGCGGCTGATTATTGGTGGCTTGGGCTTTGTCTTCGCCGCCTACTTGCTGCGCTGGTGCTTTTTTCTTTACGCGCGCAGCAGAAACAGCATGCGGGGCAGCGGGAATAATCAAGGGCGATGGCACAGCAGGTTGCGGTGCTG
>JBGCED010000099.1:0-5723 GCA_045106055.1 Alphaproteobacteria bacterium | reverse complement strand
ATGTCACCATCAAGCACCGCAGAGGGGTTGGTGCTTTCTGCGCTGGTTCTAAGGTCTTTGACAAGCTGATAAGGCTGCAAGACATAGGATCTGATTTGGTGTCCCCAGCCAATGTCGCTTTTTGCTTCATGGCTTGCTTGGGCTTCGGCTTCGCGGGTTTGTAATTCCAGTTCATAGAGACGCGCCTTTAGCATTTTATAGGCCTCAGCACGATTTTTATGCTGCGAACGGTCATTTTGACACTGCACCACAATGCCCGTTGGAATATGGGTGATGCGAATCGCGGAATCGGTTTTATTGACATGCTGCCCGCCCGCACCTGAAGCGCGGTAAGTATCGACTCGCAAATCTTTTTCTTCATAAGTTACATTAATATCTTCGTCAATTTCAGGAAAGACATTCACGGAAGCAAAGCTGGTATGCCGCCTTGCATTGGAATCATAAGGCGAAATGCGCACCAGCCTATGCACGCCTGTTTCTGATTTCAGCCAGCCATAGGCATTTACCCCTGCAATTCGAATGATGCATGATTTTATGCCTGCTTCCTCGCCTTGATTTTCATCCAATAGCTGCACTTTAAAGCCGCGCCGCTCTGCCCAGCGCATATACATGCGTTGCAGCATTTCCGCCCAATCTTGCGATTCTGTGCCGCCAGCACCTGCGTGAACTTCCAAGAAACAGCCATTATGATCGGCTTCGCCAGATAATAGGGATTCAAGGTGTAAGCGCGCCGCTTGCTGAAAAAGCGGGTTTAATTCCTTTTCTGCTTCATTGGCGGTTTCAAGATCATCTTCTGCTTCGGCAAGCTCGATCAATTCAATATTATCATTAATATTTTGTTCTAGCGTGTTGATAATATTGATTTTATCGGCAAGCTCTGCACGGTCGCGCATTAATTTTTGGGCGCGGGCTTGATCATTCCAAAGGTCTGGATCTTCGCTGGCTTTGTTTAATTTTTCAAGCTCAATAAGGGCGTTATCCCAGTCAAAGATGCCTCCTCAGCAAAATAAGGCTTTGCTTGAATTCTTGATATGCGGTGTTTATTTCTGCTTTCATGGCTTTGGTTTTAATGGATGCTCTTTGGTTTTGCAAGATGACTTTTCCAAAGCGACTTGTGCAAGATATATTGTAATTTACTTTCAAAGCATCATATCTAAACCTAAATTTGTGTGATTAAGCTTTCAGCTTGAACAGTAAAACAGGTGTTTTTGCTTGCATCTTTTGCTTGAATGGTTAAAAGATTCAATAATATCAAGATTTTCATAAAAGTTTTATAAGGAGCCTTAAAATCATGGCGCAGTATGAATCCATCGCGAATATTCAAGTCGGCACAAAATTGGTGAATTTCATCAATCAAGATGTGTTGCCTGGAACTGGCATTACTGCCAGCAATTTTTGGAACGGCTTTGCGGCAATCGTTGCGGAAATGATGCCAAAAAACGCAGCCTTGCTTGAAAAACGCGATCTATTGCAGCGGCAAATTGATGAATATTGGCAGGCAAGACGCCATTTGCCGTTTGATGAAATGGTTGATGCTGCTGCCCAAAAAGCATTTTTAAGCGAAATTGGCTATTTGCACCAAGAAGGCGATGATTTTGAAATTGAAACCGCGAATGTTGATGATGAAGTTGCCAATATATGCGGTCCGCAGCTGGTTGTGCCTGTGATGAATGCGCGCTATGCGCTTAATGCCGCCAATGCGCGCTGGGGATCGCTTTATGATGCGCTTTATGGAACGGATGCAATTTTAAATGAAGGGGAACTTGCAGCTGAAGCGGATTATAATCCCAAACGCGGTGCGGCAGTGATTGAATGGGCGCGTAATTTTCTGGATCAAGCCGCGCCGCTGCAAGCTGGCAGCAGCCATAAATCGGTGCGCCATTACCATATAGAGCAAGGCAAGCTGGTTGCCCTAAAAGATGATGATTCCGTGATTACCCTAGCAGATGCAAGCCAGTTTATTGGCTTTACAGGCAAAGCCAGCAGCCCATCAACGCTTATTTTGAAAAATAATGGGCTTCATATCATCATTAAAATTGACCCAACCCATATTATTGGAAAAGATGATATGGCGGGCATCAGCGATATTATGCTTGAAGCTGCGCTTACCACAATTATGGATTGCGAAGATTCAGTGGCTGCAGTGGATGAGCAAGATAAAATTGCGGTTTACCGAAATTGGCTTGGCTTAATGCAAGGGGATTTAAGCGAAACGGTTCAAAAGGGCAAAAAGCAAGTTGAGCGCACGCTTGCCCCTGATCTTGAATATCAAACCCCAACAGGGGAGGGTGCGCATTTAAAAGCGCGCAGCTTGATGCTGATTCGCAATGTTGGGCATTTAATGACCAATCCTGCCATTTTAACAGGCGATGGCGCAGAAATTTATGAAGGAATCATGGATGCCGCAATTACAGCGTTGATTGCCTTGCATGATTTAAAAGGCAATAGCACATATAAAAACAGCCAAGCGGGATCGATGTATATTGTGAAGCCCAAAATGCACGGCCCAGAAGAGGTTGCTTTTGCGTGTGATTTATTTTCAAGGGTTGAAGAGCTTCTGGAAATGCCAGCAAACACGCTTAAAATCGGAATTATGGACGAAGAGCGCCGCACAACGCTTAATCTTAAAGAAGCCATTCGTGCTGCAAAATCACGGGTATTCTTTATCAATACAGGATTCCTAGATCGTACAGGTGATGAAATTCATACTGCCATGCAAGCAGGCGCAATGATCCGCAAAAATGACATGAAGCAGCAAAATTGGATTGCAGCTTACGAGGATTGGAATGTGGATATTGGACTTTTATGCGGCTTTTCCAAAAAAGCGCAAATTGGCAAAGGCATGTGGGCAATGCCCGATCAAATGGCGGGGATGCTGGCGACAAAATTGGGGCATTTAAAAGCAGGGGGCAACACGGCTTGGGTGCCGTCACCAACCGCTGCGGTTCTGCACGCAACCCATTATCATCAGCTAGATGTGTTTGATGTGCATGCACAGCTAATAGCAGGGGGCAGGCGTGCAAAGCTTGAAATCATTTTGCAAATTCCCGTTGCAAAAGAACCAAATTGGCAGGCGCAAGCGATTGAAGCCGAATTGGAAAATAATTGCCAGGGGCTGCTTGGCTATGTCGTGCGCTGGGTCAATCAGGGGGTTGGCTGTTCCAAAGTGCCTGATGTTCATAATATTGGGCTAATGGAAGATCGTGCGACCTTACGGATTTCCAGTCAGCATCTGTCAAATTGGCTATTGCATAATATTGTTGATCGCACACAAATTCGCCAAACCATGGAGAAAATGGCAAAAATCGTTGATGAACAAAATGCAAGCGATCCTGCCTATCAGGCGATGGCACCCAATTTTGAACAATCAACGGCGTTTCAAACCGCACTTGCTTTGGTTTATCAAGGCATTGAGCAACCAAGCGGTTACACAGAACCTTTGCTGCATCATATGCGTTTGCAAGTAAAAAAATAAGCGTTTCATTATAAAGCAAGTTAACATGTCTGAAATCGAGGATCGCCCTTCTTTAACATCGGATGAATTGGCAGAAATTTACCGCCAATTAATTGATCTTGGCGTCGAGCTGGCATCAGAGCGCAGCCATGACCGCTTGCTTGAAAAAATATTAATGGCGGCGAAGCTGATCACAAAGGCTGATGGTGGCACTTTATATTTGGTAAATGAAGAAGAACAGGCGCTGGATTTTAAAATTGTCATCAATGAAAGCCTCAATTTCTTTATGGGCGGAACATCGGGCATGCCAATTTCACTGCCAAGTGTTAAGCTTTATAATGATGATGGCACGCCCAATCTTAGCAATGTCGCATCCAGCGTTTACCATGAAAAAATGGTCAGCAGCATCAATGATGCCTATGCCGATAAGGAACATGATTTTAGCGGCACAAGGGCATTTGATCAATCGGCGGGATATCATTCTAAATCCTTTTTAACCGTTCCGCTAATCAATTCAAAAAATGAAATTATTGCGATTATTCAACTGATTAACGCATTAAATTCACGCAATAATCCAATTCCATTTTCCTATGAATTAATTCCCATCATTAAATCCCTTTCCAGCCAAGCGGCGGTTGCGCTGGACAATGAATTATTAATCGCCGCGCAGCGCAAATTATGGGATGCGCTTATTCAAATGCTGGCTTCTTCGATTGATGATAAATCGCCTTATACGGGCGGTCACTGCCAGCGTGTGCCTGAATTAACCAAAATGCTGGCAAAGGCTGCAACAAAAAGCAATCAAGGGATTTTTCGCACTTTTAATCTAAATGAAGATGATTGGTATGAATTGCATGTTGCTGCTTGGCTGCATGATTGCGGCAAGATCACAACGCCCGAATATATTGTGGATAAGGCAAGCAAGCTGGAAACCTTATATGATCGCATCCATGAAATACGCACCCGATTCGAGCTGTTATACAGGGATGCAAAAATTGAGGCTTTAGAGCGCAAGCTTGCGGGGGAAGATGCTGCCAAGATTGATGAAGGGTTGGAAAACAGGCTGGATGAGCTGCAAGCCCAATATCAATTTGTCGCAAAGGCAAATGTTGGCGGGGAATTTATGGATGATAAAGATATTGAAAAATTAAAACAAATTGGCGCGCAGCCTTGGACACGCTATTTTGATAAAAAAATCGGACTTGGACCTTTGGAAGCAATGCGCTTGGATAGATTATCGATTGCCCCCGCGCCCGCCCAAGAGTTTTTATTGTCGGATTCACCTGAACATTTTGTGGATTCCTATAATCGCGGGGAAATTTATAATTTATCCATTAAGCGCGGTACGCTGACTGAAGAAGAGCGCAAAACCATCAATGATCATATTGTGGTCACCATTAAAATGCTCAATCAGCTGCCCTTTCCCAAACATTTAAAGAATGTGCCTGAAATTGCGGGGGGACACCATGAGAAAATGGACGGAACGGGCTATCCAAACGGCTTGAAACGGGATGAAATGTCTATCCCTGCGCGGATCATGGCGATTGCGGATATTTTTGAAGCCTTAACTGCTGCCGATCGCCCTTATAAGCAAGCAAAAACGCTAAGCGAATCGCTTAATATTATGAAGAGAATGGCGGAAACAGGGCATATTGACCCTGATCTTTATCAGCTATTTATCACCGACAAAATATGGCTGGATTACGCAGAAGCCTATTTATTCCCTGAACAGATTGACGAAATTGATGTAAATGCTTATCTGTTGAATGCGCAATCAGAATGAAAGGTTAAGGATCAATCATGGATATAATATTGGTACCCTTGGTGAATGTGATATTGATCGCAATCAATATTTATACATGGATTATTATTATTCAGGCAATTTTAAGCTGGCTAATCGCCTTTCAAGTGGTGAATTCCAGAAGCGAATTTGTAAATCGCGTTAGTTATGCGCTTTATGCTTTAACCGAACCTGCGCTGCGCCCGATCCGTAATTTTCTGCCCAATTTGGGATCGGTTGACATATCGCCGATCATCCTATTGCTTGGTCTATGGTTTCTTGAGGGGGTACTTGCAAAATGGATTGTAACTTTTTGATTTAAAAAACAATCCGACTTTATCTTTCAAGCTTTAATTATGCCCAATATCGGTGCGGTAAAACCCGCCTTGCCATGCAAGCTGTTCAATAATTGCATAGCCTTTTGTGCGTGCTTGCAGCAAGCTATCTGCGACGGATACAATATTTAAAACCCGCCCGCCCGTTGCCAGC
>JBGCED010000098.1:0-11493 GCA_045106055.1 Alphaproteobacteria bacterium | reverse complement strand
TCCCTTAATATTTTTAGCGCGGCTTCGGTTGTGCCATTTTTGCTGGTAACTTGCTGGCGCAGCTGCGTGGGGGATAGGGCGCTGTCTTGTGCAAGCTTTGCCGTTCCGCTAACCGTTTTCAGCGCCATTTGATTTGCAAGCGCTGCCGGCAGCCCCATTTGAATTGCAGCTTCTGCCATCGCCTCAATCAAGGCATAGACATAGGCAGGACCGCTGCCAGATAATGCGGTCACCACATCAATCAACGCTTCTTCGTGAACTTGGCAAACCAGCCCATTTAAAGACAATAGATCATGCGTCATTTGAATTTCATCCGCGCTGCAAAATTGATTTGCAAATAATCCTGTAACGCCATCGCCAATTTGCGATGGGGTATTTGGCATGGTGCGGATTAATTTTGATTCCTGCCCAATGCCTGCCGCCATGGTTTCAATTTTAATTCCCGCCGCCAGCGACACAAACACAGGATTATATGCAAGCAGCATTCTGCAATCATCGTAAATTTCGTGAAATTGATTGGGTTTTAAGCCCAAAATTACAAATGGTTTTTTGCCTTCAAAAGCCTGTTTTTGATTATTGCTTAACGCATTTAAAGATGCGGCATAATCAATTTGTGCCAAACGCGCATTTGAAGCTGGGTCAATCTTGGTGGGTTTAACAATCGTCACTTGCGCAAGGCTTAAACCAGAATCCAGCCAGCGCATCAGCATTGCGCCCGCCATATTCCCGCAACCCAGCATCACTAGATGGATATCCTCCATATTACGCATAGCCATGACATTCCATTAACGCGGAAGCAATGGCAACATCCGGCTTTATTTTGCCCCAAAGACAGGCTTGAAACGCAGGATAAAACCGTTCGCATTCGCTTAGCGCGTGATCCACCATATCTTCCATCTGTTCAAGCGAAAATGCCTTTACACCGCGAATTGGCAGCGCATGGCGATAGGTTGGCGATCCATCTTGGGAGCAAAGGTCAAAATGCCCCATCCACATTTCGCGGTTAATTTGGCTTAGCAATGCGTCAAGCGCGCTGCGTTGATGATGCGGAACGCGCATATCATAGGTGCAGGTCATATAAAAAAGATCATTTTGGGGTTCAACTGCGCAATGCAAAGCATAATTACACCAATTCCCCTTGGTTTGAAGGGTTAGCCCATCATTTAAGGTGCGCTCAAAGCTCCATTGATGGGATCTAAACAAGGTTTCCATGACTTCAACAGGGCCAATTTTGGCTTTTGCACTGGTTTTTTGGGCTTGGTTCTGCACGATTGCTGCTCCTAGAATGCGGCTTGTAATTTATAGATTGCTGAAGCTATTAAGCAAAACCAATGCCAGTTTTTAAAAAACTGATAATTTAACCTGTGGAATTTAAACTTCTTTTGCTTGACGCGGCGCGCTTAATATATAAAGCATCAGTAACGCATAAATTACATTTATAAAGGCTTATCAATGACGGCGGCAATACAGGTTACCAATTTAACCAAGCAATATAAAAATGGCTTTCAAGCGGTGGATGATATCTCGCTTGAGGTGAAAGAGGGGGAGATTTTTGCGCTGCTTGGTCCAAATGGCGCAGGAAAAACCACTTTAATTAGCATGATTTGCGGGCTGGTTAACCCTTCTTCGGGATCAATTAATATTTTTGGGCATGATAATCAAAAAGCATATAAGCAAGCCAGATCGCAAATTGGACTTGTGCCGCAAGAGCTTACCACCGATGCTTTTGAAAAAGTCATCAATACCCTTAAATTCAGTCGCGGGCTATTTGGCAAAAAGCCTGATGATGCCTATTTAGAATCCTTATTAAAGCGATTATCCTTGTGGGATAAGCGCGATCAACAGCTGCGCACCTTATCGGGCGGCATGAAGCGGCGGGTGATGATTGCCAAAGCCCTGTCGCATGAACCCAAGATTTTATTTCTGGATGAACCGACTGCGGGGGTGGATGTTGAATTGCGTAAATCCATGTGGCAACAAGTCAAGGATTTGCGCGAAGATGGCGCAACCATCTTTCTAACCACCCATTATATCGAGGAAGCCGAGCAGATGGCGGATCGGATCGGGGTCATCAGCGCGGGCAAATTGCTGATCAGCGATAACAAGCAAAGTCTGATGGATCGTTTGGGCAAAAAACAGCTATTGTTGGAACTTTATGAACCGATTGCAAATATTCCAGATGCGGTCAAGCATCTTGATTTAAGTTTGGAAAATGACGGAAACCGCTTGATCTTTACCTATGATGCGACCAATAAGGATAATGGGGTTATTACAATGCTGGATCAATTAAAAGCGGCAGGCATTAAATGCCAAGATTTTAACACAAGGCAAACTTCGCTTGAAGAAATATTTGTCGATTTGGTAGGTGCAAAATGAGTGCGAATATTAATTATCGCGGCGTAATGGCAATTTATCGCTTTGAAATGCAGCGCTTTTTCAGAACAAAGGGCGGCAGCTTGCTTTCCCCTGTCATGTCCACCATGCTTTATTTTGTGGTGTTTGGAACGGCGATTGGTTCAAGAATAAACATGGTTGAGGGCGTGGATTATGCAGCCTTTATCGTGCCAGGTTTGGTGATGTTGACGGTCTTGGCACAAAGCGTGTCCAATGCGTCATTCGGCATTTATTTCCCCCGCTTTACAGGCACGATATACGAGGTTTTATCGGCGCCCTTGTCTTTTGTTGAAATCACAATCGGCTATGTTGGCGCAGCTGCTACCAAATCGCTGATTATTGGTGCGGTCGTGATGATCACCGCCAATTTATTCATTGATATTAAAATCATGCACCCGTTCTGGATGCTGTTTTTTCTGGTAATGACCTGCCTTACTTTTGCCTTATTGGGATTTATCATTGGCATTTGGGCGGATGGATTTGAAAAATTACAAGTCATTCCGCTGCTGGTTATTACGCCGCTTACCTTTTTAGGAGGCAGCTTTTATTCTATCACCATGCTGCCTGAATTTTGGCAAAAAATATCTATGATCAACCCTGTTGTATATTTGGTTAGTGGCTTTCGCTGGAGCTTTTATGAGCATGCGGATGTATCCTTGACCACCAGCATTGTAATGATTTTCTTCTTTTTAGGGATCGGGCTTACCGCCCTTGCATGGATATTTAAAACAGGCTATCGCTTAAAAAATTAAAGCGGGATATTTCCAAACCCGCGTAAAATCAAGCATGCGGCGTGTGAGCGCATAAAATCATCCATGCGGCGTGTGAGCGCGTAAATCAAGCATGCGGCGTGTGAGTGCGTAAAATCAAGCATGCCGCCAAGCGATGGTTTTTCCTGCGCGCAGCGGGGTGATGTAATCCTTGCCGCTTGGCTGTTCAATTTCAAAATATTCTGGAACGGCAATGGGCTGTTTAACAAGGGTGATGCGAGCCTTGTTTTGTGGCAATCCGTAAAAATTTGCGCCATTGATGCTGGTAAAGCCTTCCAAGTGATGCAAGCAATTTTCATTTTCAAATAATTCTGCATAAAGCCCGATTGCTTCAAACGCATTATAAATGCCCGCGCAGCCGCAAGGCTGTAATTTTGCTGATTTTGTGTGGGGTGCGCTGTCGGTGCCAGCAAAAATGCGGGGATGCCCGCTGGTTGCGGCCGCAAGAATCGCGGCGCGATGAGTCTCGCGCTTTAAAATGGGCAAGCAATAATGATCAGGGCGGATGCCGCCTTGAAACAGGGCATTGCGGTTAAGCATCATATGATGCGGGGTGATGGTTGCCGCCAAATTTGGATCATCGCTGTCACCTATAAAATCCGCAGCTTGCGCGGTCGTGATATGTTCAAGCACCATCCTTAACGCTGGAAATTCAGCGCGCAGCGGTTTTAAAACCTGTTCTATAAACACGGCCTCGCGGTCAAATATATCAATTTCAGATGCGGTCACCTCGCCATGAATCAATAGGGGCATCCCCAAATCACTCATCATGGAGAAAAGCGGCTTTAGCGCAAAAATATCCCGAACCCCATGCGCGGAATTTGTGGTTGCATTGGCGGGATAAAGCTTTGCAGCAATCGCTTCGCCTGCTAAAAAGGCGCGTTTATATTCTTGTGGATCGGATTGATCGGTCACATAAAGCGTCATTAGCGGGGTGAATTCGGCAGCAATATCAGACCTGTTATGGATCATCGCTTGCTGTTCCAGGCTTGACATGATCCGTTGCTGATAAGCAGCAGCACGCGCGCCATCAATAACGGGCTGGGTCAGGTTGGGCATGATCACCGCCCGTTTAAATTGGCGGGCTGTTTCAAAAATCACATGATCCAGCAAAACACCATCCCGCAAATGGCAGTGCATATCATCGGGCGCGATTAAATCCAGCTTTTCCATGGTGATTATGCCCGTTTGCGGGCTTTATAGCGATAGATGCGGTCGCAATAGGGGCATTCCGCCGTGCCATCGCTGCCTATTTTTAAATAAACCAGCGGATGCCCGCCATCGCTACTGCCCTCAGCATCCCCCTTACAGGCAACGGTTTTCTCAAAAACCTCAATTTCGCTCATATCTTTTTGCATGTGTCATCCCTTAATATTTTTAGCATAATGCTTATAAGGCTTGAGTAAATCCAGCATTCGTTATAAGCCATATATGCGCTGAAGATTAAGAAATTAAAGAAAGTTTTACCAAAATGCAAGAGCCAACAAAATTGATTCATGCAGGGCGTGCGCCCTTTGAAAATAATGGCATCTTAAATCCGCCCATTTACAATGCCTCAACCATTTTATTTCCAACCTATGAAGCCTTTATGGGTCGGGGGGCGCAAGCAAACCCAAGAATGCGCTATGGGCGCGGCGGCACGCCCACCATGCTGGCGGCGGAACAAGCGCTTTGCGCCCTAGAATGCGCCGATCATTGCAGAGTTGTGCCATCGGGGCTTGCTGCGGTTAGCTTGGTCCTGCTAAGCTTTGCGCAAGCGGGGCAGCATATTCTGGTTGCGGATAATTGCTATGAGCCGACAAGATTGCTTGGAAACGGACTATTTAAGCGGCTTGGCATTGAATTTCGTTATTTTGATCCCTTAATTGGCGGCGATATTGATAGATTGCTAAGCGATGATACCGCACTTGTCTTTATGGAATCACCTGGATCGCTAAGTTTTGAATTAACCGATATTCCTGCGATTGTGAAAGCATGCAAGGCGCGCAATATTCCGACCGCGATTGATAATACATGGTCGGCGGGCATTTATTTGAAGCCCTTGACGATGGGGGTTGATGTTTCCTTGCAAGCGGCGACCAAATATATTTCGGGCAGTTCAGATTTGATGATGGGCATGGTTGTCTTTAATGAGGGGGCATTTTCAGATCAAATCATAAAATGCTGGGCAGCATTAGGGGCAGTGCCTGCGCCTGATGTGATGTTTGGGGTAATGCGCGGGTTAAGGTCGCTGCCTGTGCGCTTGGATTATCATCAAAAAGCAGGGCTGGAGATTGCAAACTGGCTGGAATCCCACCCCTTGGTTAAGCAAGTCATCCATCCCGCCTTGCCAAGCCACCCCCAGCACCAGCTATGGAAGCGCGATTTTTCGGGCGCATCGGGGCTGTTTTCCATCATGCTTGACGCTAAGGATGACGCTAAGGATCAGGCAGGCTTGGCACGCATGCTTGACGGGATGCGCTATTTCAAGATGGGCTTTAGCTGGGGCGGGTATGAAAGCCTGATCACGCCTTATACGCTAAATGATCACAATCGCAGCCATTTGCACGCCCCCGCATCGGGGCAATGTCTGCGCCTGCATATTGGTCAAGAAGGCATTGAAGATTTAAAACAGGATTTGCAAGATGGCCTTGATCGCTATCATCAGGGTTAAGTTTACGCTTAGAAAAATGGATCGGTATAATGTTTGAAAAACCCCCTATTGACGACCATGATGCGCATCATTCAGCCTCGTTCATGGCGCGCATCCGCCTTTATTTTCTGGCGGGAATTTTGGTGCTTGCGCCGATCGGGTTGACCTTGTGGATTTCGATCTCGTTGGTTCAATATATTGATGAGCGCATTATCCCCCTAATCCCCAAACGGTTTAACCCTGAAATTTACATTAGCCAGCATTTTGGGCTGGATTGGGGCATTCCAGGGCTTGGCGTGGTGGTGCTGTTGCTTGGCATTACCTTGGTTGGCGCACTTGCAAAAGGGGTTCTTGGCAAATGGGTCTTTCTTAAAAGCGAACAATTAATGCATAAAACCCCGCTGGTGCGCCCGATTTATAAAATGTTCAAGCAAATTCTTGAAACAATTTTATCCAATCAAGCCCAAGCCTTTCGCCAAGCGGTAATGATTGAATATCCGCGCAAGGGATGCTGGTCGATGGGCTTTGTAACTTCTGATCCCGCTGATCCGCAATTAACCAAAACCGCATTTGGCGCAGACCATGATGCAGCAAGCAGCAAAGAGCATTTGGTCGCCGTGTTTGTGCCGACCACGCCCAATCCAACCTCTGGCTTTTTGCTATTCATGCCCAAAAGCCAGATTCGCAATTTGGATATTTCAGTTGAAGAAGCCTTTAGATTGCTTATATCGGTGGGAATCGTTAAAACAGGGGGCGAAACAGGGGATGCCATTCCTAAGGTTTCGGATCAACCAGCCCCCAAAGATTAAGAAGGGATCGGATCATAATGATTGGAAAATTAAACCATATTGCCATCGTCGTGCCTGATTTATTGGCAGCCGCCAAGATTTACAAAGAACAGCTTGGGGCAAGCATATCTGATCTTGTGGATGTGCCAGATCATGGTGTCACCACGATTTTTGTGAATTTGCCAAACACAAAAATTGAATTGCTGCATCCGCTGGGTGATGAATCGCCGATTGCCAAATTTCTTCAAAAGAACCCTGATGGCGGGATGCACCATCTTTGCTATGAGGTTGAGGATATTATGGCGGCGCGTGATCATTTGGTGACAACGGGTGCGCGCGTGCTGGGTGATGGCAATCCCAAAATTGGCGCACATGGCAAGCCTGTATTATTTCTGCATCCCAAGGATTTTTGCGGAAGCCTAATTGAACTTGAACAAATTTAAAAAGTTAAGGAATCTTTAATATGTCGATTTCATCGATGATTGTGGTTTATATCCTGTCGTGGTGGCTATGTTTTTTCATCGCCCTGCCCTTTGGCATTAAGCGTGATCAAAATCCCCAAACAGGCAATGATCCAGGCGCGCCCGTCAATCCGCATTTAAAGAAAAAGGCGTTGATTTGTTTTGGCGCAGCTGCATTTATTACTGCGCTATTTTGGGCTGGCTATCATTTTGACCTTGTCACCATCAGCCGCCCCCAATTTTAAGGAAATTTTAAAGGAATGATAACATGATGGCGCTAGATAAAAATGAAACCTTGTTGATCATTGATTTTGGGTCTCAGGTGACGCAGCTTATCGCACGGCGGGTGCGCGAATTAAACATTTACAGCCAAATTATTCCCCATCACAAGGCAAGTGCGCAAGCAATCGCAGCCATCGCCCCCAAGGGGATTATCCTATCAGGATCACCTTGTTCCGTCCATGACCAAGATGCGCCCTTATTTGACATTGATTTTTTTGATGGTGTGTTTTTTGATCAAGCAACCCCGATTCTCGGGATTTGCTATGGCATGCAAATGATGGTTCAGGTGCTTGGCGGCACCATTGAACAATCCGCCAGCAATCGCGAATTTGGGCGCGCATATTTAACCAAATTGGATCGTGATCACCCTTTATTGGGCGATATTGATGCCGATGGTGATCATGCCCAAATTTGGATGAGCCATGGGGATAAAGCAACCCAGCTGCCCGCCAATTTTAACATTATTGCCAGCACAAAAAGCGCGCCGATTGCGATGATTGCCCATGTTGAAAAGCCGCTTTATGGCGTTCAATTTCACCCCGAAGTGATCCACAGCCTATGCGGGCAACAAATTTTAAAAAACTTCACCCATGATATTTGCGGTTTTGCGGGTGATTGGACGATGCATCATTATAAGGATGAAATGATTGCACGGCTAAAGGCGCAAATTGGCGATGATAATGTCATTTGCGCATTGTCGGGCGGGGTGGATTCTGCGGTTGCTGCGGTGCTGATCCATGAAGCCATCGGCGATCAATTACATTGTATCTTGGTTGATCATGGCTTGATGCGGATGGGCGAAGCAGATGCGGTCATTCGTTTATTCCGCGATCATTACAAGATTAATTTGAATGCAGTGAATGCGGAAAGCCGCTTTTTGGGCGCGCTGGATGGGGTAAGCGATCCTGAAACCAAACGCAAAATCATTGGCGGCGAATTTATTCATGTGTTTGAAGCAGAGGCTGCAAAAATCCCAAATGTAAAATATTTGGCGCAAGGCACACTTTACCCGGATGTGATTGAAAGCGTATCGCCCATGGGCGGTGCGTCGCAAACGATTAAATCCCATCATAATGTTGGGGGGCTTCCTGAACGAATGCAGTTAAAATTGGTTGAGCCGCTGCGTGAATTATTCAAAGATGAAGTGCGCGCGCTTGGTAAAACGCTGGGGCTTCCAGATCAGATGCTGGCGCGCCATCCTTTTCCAGGGCCAGGGCTTGCCATTCGCATTCCAGGCGCGGTCAATCAAGCCGATTGCGATCTATTAAGACAAGTTGATTTTATTTATATTGATGAAATTAAACAAGCGGGGCTTTATGATGAAATCTGGCAAGCCTTTGCGGTATTGCTGCCTGTTTACAGCGTTGGGGTGCTGGGGGATGCAAGAAGCTATGAACGGGTTGCCGCCTTGCGCGCGGTGACCTCAACCGATGGCATGACCGCAGAATGTTATGGCTTCAGCCCTGAATTTTTAAACAAAGTATCAACCCGCATTGTGAATGAAGTAAGGGGGGTCAACCGCGTATGCTACGACATTACCTCCAAACCCCCATCCACCATAGAGTGGGAATAATAGCAATTCGACCAATTGACATTTTCAATTTTTCAAGCTTTCCCAAAATCCATATGATGATACAGTCACTTACTCAAAGAAGTAAAGCAGCTATGAAAAAGGGTTTGGCTTTACTGCTGGAATGCTTAAAGGTTCGTTAGCTGAAGGAAGAAATATAAAATGAAAGTTCTTTTTCAAAACCACTCAAGCCTTCTTTTACATTATGGTGATCGCTATCTATTGACTGATCCTTGGTATAATCAACCCGCTTTTGGAAGCTGGCTTCCTTCGCTAGCACCGTACATTCATCCTACATACCTCGCTGCATTAGGAGAACGCTTAACCATCCTTATTTCACATGGTCATGATGATCACTTTGATGACCGACTCCTAAAATTATTCAGTAAAGATACTCGAATTGTTACTGGTAATTTCAAGTCACCTTCGGTTGTGAATAGAGTGAAGCGACTGGGTTTTGAAAACATCGCAACAGTTTGTGAAGATGAAACCCTTGTTGATGGTCTCTTGATCTCATCTTACATAGCAGAAGATTTTTCGCATGATGATGCCACTTATTTAATTAGAAACGATGATGGTGCGGTGATCCACACCAATGACAATTGGCATCCTTTTGAAAAATCACACGAAACACTCATAAAAGATAGAACAAGAAGCTATGAAAGGTCTGCAATTCTTCTATTCTCTCAAACAAATTCTGCCAGTGGTTTCCCGCTCAACTACCGAAACTTTAGTCATGATGAAAAACAAGAATTATTGAAAGATAAAGTTTCAAAAATGGTGCAGGGCGGACTAGATAACGCAAAATCTCTTGGTCTTAAAAAGATGTACTCTTATGCAGGTTTTGCTACTGCATATGTTAAAGGGCAAAATTACCACAATGAAGGTCTGTTCCCTACGGCAAAATATCTTTCCCAACTCTTAGGTGAGCGTTCAGTGCAAACTGATATTACAATTCCAGATTTATATCCTGGAGACTCAATTTCCCTTCCAAATGGGGTCATAACTAAGGCGTTCATAAGCGGATACGAAGATGTCAACATTAAAGAGGTTACGAATAATTTTTATGAAGTTTATGGCAATAAGAAAGAATGCATAAGCTATCAGAAGTTTGAGTTTTCCGATTCTGCCCTCGAGGATTGGTTAGCGTTTTTTCTGATAGAACTCGATGCGTTTACTCAAAAAAGAGTAAGTGGCCCTGATCGTCATTACATTGATTTAATCGGAAAGGAACTTAGCATAGAGGTTACGATTTCTGAACAAAATAAAATCCTCAAAACAGTTAAGTTTGGACACGGATTAGTAGAATGGAACGAAAAGGCAAACAAGGTTTGTTATGTTGGATCGCCTACTCTTTTAGCAATTTTAAAAGGTGAATCCCTGTTTGAAGATCTATACACTGGTTACAATGCTGAATGGTCTAGAAATCCAACTGATATATACAATAGAGACATGGTTATGATGATTGTCATGTTTTCTTATGTATATAAAAATCGACTATCGTCATCTGCGAAGGAGAGGTTTCTGATAAATCCATGATTAAGCGGTACGGCAGCCAGAAAAAGCCGGGTCGTAATTTATGTAAGTTGCTGCAGAAGAACAAAGACGATCATCAAAACTTGAAGGCATAGCTGATAAGCTGAAGCAAGCAACATTCTATTGCAACCATGCAGAAGGCTACAGCAGCAAAGGCAAGCAAGCGACAGCTAAGACATTCTACAACAAAAGCGAAAGGCTAGGGGTGAAAAATGAAAGATACAATTCGTGAATTAAATCGTTCAAGTGTATGGGATTATGAAAACGGGTTTTATTGGTTTTCGCCAAAGTCTCGGCTCAACAAGATGCTTGCTCATTACGAGCTGTACAAAACAATCTCGTCTATTCCGGGGCATATATTCGAACTCGGCGTGTACAAAGGTGCATCTTTAGTGCGTTTTGCCACTTTTAGGGACGCGCTTGAGAATGATTATTCAAGGAAAATTGTTGGCTTTGATGCATTTGGTGAATTCCCAACAAGCAACCTCAAAGTTCCAGATGATTTAAGCTTTATTGAAAAATTTGAAGGTGCTGGTGGGAATGGACTTAGTGAGGAAGAAGTTGCTGATGTTTTGTCTTCAAAGGGATTTGAAAACTTTAATCTGGTTAAAGGAAATGTCTTTGATACCTTGCCGAAATATCTCTCAGATAATCCTGAAACCCGAATAGCGCTGCTGCATCTTGATATGGATGTAAAGGAACCCACAGACTTTGCTCTTGCGCTATTGTACGACAGAGTCGTTCCTGGCGGCATCATTGTTTTTGATGATTACAATGCTGTCGCGGGTGAAACGATATCTGTCGATGAATTTATAACAAAACATAAGCTTAAATTAGAAAAGCTGCCTTTCTACAATGTGCCTGCTTATGTCAGAAAGCCAATTTGATAGAGAATGAATGGGAATAAAATGGGTGGGAATAAAATGGATGTTTTACGAAATATGAAAAAGGTTGATGTGGTGAAATGGTTTGCAACCTTTATTCAATTGATTGGATATGGGTTAACGGGCTTAAACATGGTGCCATATAATATTTATTTGTTTTTTATCGGGATATTTTT
>JBGCED010000097.1:0-18589 GCA_045106055.1 Alphaproteobacteria bacterium | reverse complement strand
ATAATCAATGAAATTACCGCCGCCAGCTTCCGCAAGAACCTTGGTAATCGCAGCCGTTAGCGTCGTTTTGCCGTGATCAACATGACCGATTGTGCCAATGTTGCAATGCGGTTTATTGCGTGTAAATTTTTCCTTAGCCATGATCTCTATCTCCGTATCTTAAAATCAAAAATTAATAAATCTTAATATAAATTATGCGTATTTCGCACGAATTTCTTCAACAACATTTTGTGGCACTTGATTATAATGATCAAACTGCATCACATATTGTGCGCGCCCTTGCGAGAGGGATCGCAGCGTATTCACATAACCAAACATATTAGAAAGCGGCACCATCGCATCAACAACCCGCGCAATCCCGCGTTGCTCCATACCGCTTACCTGACCGCGCCTTGAATTTAAATCGCCGATCACATCGCCCATATATTCATCTGGGGTCACGACTTCTACTTTCATAATAGGCTCAAGCAGTTTTGCCGAGGTTTTTTGCATCGCTTCGCGGAAAGACGCACGAGCTGCAATCTCAAAGGCAAGCACCGATGAATCAACATCATGGTAAGCACCATCTTTCAAAATCACTTTAAAATCAATCACGGGGAAGCCTGCGATTGATCCCGTTTCTTTGGCTTGGGTTAGCCCTTTAAGCACCCCAGGAATAAATTCCTTAGGCACAGAACCACCAACAACTTTGCTTTCAAACTCAAACCCACTGCCAGGCTCGGTTGGAATAAAATCAAGAATAATACGCGCAAACTGACCAGAACCACCCGATTGTTTCTTGTGGGTATAATCAATTTCAGCTTCCTTGCCCAAGGTTTCACGGTAAGCAACTTGAGGTTGACCAATATTTGCCTCAACCTTAAATTCGCGGCGCATCCGATCCACAATAATCTCAAGATGCAATTCACCCATCCCTGAAATGATGGTCTGCCCTGATTCTTGGTCAACACGCACCCTAAAAGAAGGATCTTCTTGCGCCAAGCGTTGCAAAGCAAGCGACATGCGCTCTTGATCCGCTTTTGACTTTGGTTCAACTGCAATGTCAATAACGGGCTCAGGAAATTCCATCCGCTCCAAAATGACCGGCTTTGAAGGATCGCAAAGCGTATCCCCTGTTGTTGTGTTTTTCAAACCCGCAAGCGCAACAATATCCCCTGCATAGGCTTCTTTAATATCTTCGCGGCTATTTGCATGCATTAACAACATCCGCCCAATTCGCTCGCGTTCGCCCTTAACAGGGTTTTGCGCATAAGAACCCGCTTGAAGTGTACCAGAATAAATACGGCAGAAGGTAAGCGAACCCACAAAAGGATCGGTCATAATCTTAAATGCCAGTGCAGAAAACGGAACATCATCCGATGTTTTGCGTTCAATTTGAACTTCAAAATCATTCACATCCACACCCATGACATTATCAACATCTTTGGGAGAGGGAAGAAAATCAATAACCGCATCCAATAAAGGCTGAACCCCTTTATTTTTAAATGCCGTTCCATTTAACACAGGCACAAAATCGCCAGCAATGGTGCCTTTGCGAATACACGCAATCAGCTGCTCTTCTGAAGGCTCATTGCCCTCAAGATAGGCTTCCATCACATCATCATCTTGCTCAACCGCCATTTCAACCAGCTTCATGCGGTATTCATTGGCTTTTTCAACCAAATCTTCTGGAATATCAACATAATCAAAATTCGCACCAAGTTCTTCGCCTTGCCATGCGACTTTCTTCATCCGAATAAGATCAATCAGACCATCATATTCAGCCTCTGAACCAACTGGAATATTCACAACCAAGGGACGCGCGCCCAAACGATCAACAAACATATCAACGCAGCGATAAAAATCCGCGCCCAAACGATCCATTTTATTCACAAAGCACATGCGCGGCACTTTATATTTATCCGCCTGACGCCAAACAGTCTCGGATTGTGGCTCAACCCCTGAAACCGCGTCAAAAACCGCAACCGCACCATCCAGCACCCTTAATGAACGCTCGACCTCAATCGTGAAATCCACATGGCCTGGGGTGTCAATAATGTTAATCCGATGATCGCGCCAAGAACAAGTGGTCGCCGCAGAAGTAATCGTAATCCCGCGCTCCTGCTCTTGCTCCATCCAATCCATCGTTGCCGCACCATCATGCACTTCACCAATTTTATGTGAACGCCCCGTATAATACAGAATCCGTTCAGTCGTGGTGGTTTTACCCGCATCAATATGCGCCATAATGCCGATATTACGATATTTATGAATTGGATTTTCGCGTGCCATCTTTAAAACTGCCTTAACTTCATTCTATGTATTTTATAATCTAATGCTGCCCGAAGCCTACCAGCGGTAATGCGCAAATGCGCGGTTTGCTTCCGCCATCTTATGCGTATCTTCGCGTTTTTTAACCGCTTGACCGCGATTATTTGCAGCATCATTCAATTCCCCTGCAAGGCGATCAATCATTGTATTTTCACTTCTTTTACGCGCCATGGAGATAATCCAGCGAAAAGCAAGCGCTTGCGCACGGCTTGGGCTAACATCAACCGGCACCTGATAGGTCGCACCACCAACGCGCCTTGAGCGCACTTCCAAATTTGGCTTTACATTTTCAACCGCATTGCGGAAATTTTCAATAGGATCACCGCCGCGTGCGCCCAAACGATCCAAGGCACCATAAACAATGCCTTCTGCAATCGATTTTTTACCGCGAAGCATCAAAATATTAATAAATTTTGATAGCATCACTTCACCAAATTTAGCATCTGGATGGATTGTTCGTTTCTCAGCTTTGCGACGACGGGACATAAATCAAATCCTCTAATTCTTATAAATCAACATTCAATCTTATTAATAAAACTTATCAGCCCTTATTTAGGACGCTTTGCACCATATTTTGAACGGCGCTGTTTGCGGTTTGCAACCCCAGCAGCATCAAGCTTTCCGCGAATGGTATGATAACGCACCCCAGGAAGATCTTTCACCCTGCCACCACGAATAAGCACAACCGAGTGTTCTTGTAATTTATGGCCCATGCCTGGAATATAGCTTGTCACCTCAAACCCATTGGTTAGACGGACACGGCACACCTTACGCAGCGCAGAGTTTGGCTTTTTAGGCGTTGTCGTATAAACCCGCGTACAAACACCGCGTTTTTGCGGACAAGCTTGCAGCGCAGGCACTTTATTTTGCGTTACCTTGTCTTTTCTGACTTTGCGGATCAATTGGTTGATCGTTGGCATGGCATTCCCTTTACATAACCCGTTTATAATATCGCTTTTTGCATTTCATTCATTGCCCAATCATATAAGGCAACAACCAGCAAAAAGTTACAGCGCAACACTTTGCCAAAAAGGCTGAAGCGCGCTTATCGCTATTTATCGGTCTATTGTCAAGACCAAATTTCTTAAAATGTTATTTAAAGCCGCGTATAAGATATTCTATGGGTTCTGGGCATTGGTCGCCCAAAATCACGATGCTTTATCCATTAAATTCATGCTTTTTATCAAAGGCAATGAAGTGAATAAAAAGATCTTACTGCCAGCTTTGTAAACTGTAAATGCCTTATGCCCATATTATTTTATCCCGTCAATCTTTTTTTTTGATCTTGGGTGATTCAGTGATATTACGCACAAATTTTGCGCCTTTTCCCTAAAGCTTAAGGCGTTTTCTTCAAGGCAAGCAGGCATAAAAAATCATGCGCAATGGTTGCGGCGGCAATCGCTGTAATTTCCGAAACATCATAGGCAGGGGCAACTTCCACCACATCGCCTGCAACCCAGTTTAAGCCGCCAAGCCCCCTTACCAAGCTTAGCGCCTGATGGCTGGAAAGTCCGCCCGCAACGGGCGTGCCTGTGCCTGGTGCAAAGGCTGGGTCAAGGCAATCAATATCAAAGGTAAAATAAGCGGGATGATCGCCAACAATATCGGTAATTTTGGTCAATAATTCAGCGGCGGATTGATTATGGACGCTTGGCGCATCAAAAATATGAAATCCATAATCATCATCATTCCAAGTGCGCAACCCAATTTGAACCGACCGCGCAGGGTCAATCAGCCCCTCTTTGGCGGCGCGTGCAAACATCGAGCCATGATCAAGCCGCCCGCCATCATCTTCCCAGCAATCGCCGTGCGCATCAAAATGCACCAGCGATAAAGTGCCATATTGCGCGTGGGCTGCCTTAATTAACGGATAGCTGATAAAATGATCCCCGCCAAAACATAATGGCTTTACCCCCGCTTGATGAATGGGCTTCACCGCTGCCATCACGGTTTCAACCATTTCCATCGGATAGCCTTGATCAATGAAAATATCGCCCCAATCCACCACTGATAAATGGTCAAATGGATCAAAGCCAAAGGGAAATGCTTTTAATTCTGCAAGCTGCACCGATGCAGCACGAATCGCGCGCGGACCCAGCCTTGCCCCGCTTCGATAGGTCGTTGCTTGGTCAAAAGGCACGCCGATGATCGCAACATCCACCCCTTGTAAATCGCGGCTATAGGGGCGGCGCAAAAAGCTAAGCGCACCGCCATAGGTCATTTCAGCCATTCGCCCCAGCTTGGAATTTGCACGAAAGGCTGCATCGCCTTTATGTTTTTGATGATCTGCCATAATTTATAAGCCTTGCTTGCGTTTTCTTAGCGATGATGCCGATCATGCCAGCCATAAGGGTCTTGATGGACAATCACTTCTGCATTTGGGAATAATGTCATAATGTCGCGTTCTAGCCCATCTGCGATGCTATGGGCTTTAACCAGCGCCAAATTTGGGTCTAAGTCAATGTGCATTTGAATGAAAATATGCGGCCCTGCGCGCCTTGTTCTTAATTCATGGAATCCCTTAATATCGTCTTTTGCTTTAATCACCGCCTTGATTTGTTGGCGTTCATCATCAGGAAGCTCGCGATCCATCAGCATATCAAGTGATTCTTTGCCAACCTTATAAGCACTGAAAAACAAATAAACCGCAATCAGCAAGCCAAATAAGGCATCCACCCAATGCCAGCCAAAAAAGCCGACCAAGAATAGCGCAAGAATCACCCCAACATTAGCAAGTAAATCCCCCATATAATGCAAATGATCGGCATTTACTGCCACTGATTTTGTCTTTGCGATGACTTGTTTTTGATAGGTCACCAAGCCAAGGGTAAGCACAATAGAAAGCATCATCACCCAATATCCAAGATCGCTTTGCGTTGGCATATGAGATTGCAGCAAACGCTGAAACGATTCAATGATCAATAATAATCCAGAACCCGCAATGAATCCCGCTTGCACCACGGCTGCAATGGGTTCTGCCTTGCCTTTTCCAAAGCGATGCGCCGAATCAGGCTTGGTAATTGCAAGGCGCACCGCGTAAAAGCTGATCAAAGACGCGCCCAAATCCAGACTGGAATCAATCAAGCTGGTTAGAATCGCAATGGAATCCGTTTGCAAAAACACATAAAGCTTACTGATGCACAAGATAAGCGCGACCGAAACCGACGCAATTGTTGCGCGGCGATTAATGGCGGCTTGCTGATCAAAGCTTAGCGGAATGATATCTGATTTCATAAATAAACCTTAAGCGTTATAATCCTGCTTGCTTTGCAGCTTGCCATAAAATTTCCATTTGATCCAGTGACATTTCATTGAAAGGCTTATTTGCCTGTTGCTGCATAAAGTCAAAACGGGATTTAAATTTTTGATTGGCATGATCCATTGCGCCATGCGCATCCAGCCCGATCATATGCCCAAGCGATAATAATGAAAATAGGCAATCCCCAAATTCTGATGCGATATTTGCTTGATTATCCGCGCAATCGGATGCTTTTTCAAGCTCTGCTTCTAATTCATCCAATTCCTCGCGGCATTTATCAAGCGCGCCTTTGGCATCTTGCCAGATAAAGCCATGATCTGCGGCTGTTTGAATGGTTTGCTGCGCTTCCATAAAATGGCTTAGATGGGAAAATACCCGCAGGCGTAATTTTCGCGCCAAATTCCCAGCGGGCGGCACACCGTCAATTTGCGCAATAAATTGATTCAGCGATTGCGCTTGCTGCTTTGCCAGCAATTCAACCATTTGCCAAAATTCAGGCTCTAATGCGACCGAAGTTTTATGGCCCTGCAAGCTAAAGGAACGCTTTTGCAATCTGCTATCTCCTGAAGCATTTTGTTGTTACGCAAGGGCTTTCAACACAGGCTCTAATGATGCGGGATCGCCCGCAGATACAGCCTGTATGGCAGGGGAAATGCGCTTAACAAGCCCCGCAAGCACCTTGCCTGTTCCAAGCTCATACGCTTCGCCAATTTCGTTTGCAGCCATGGTTTCAACCGATTCTGCCCAGCGCACACGCCCGCAAACCTGTTCAACCAGCAAATCGCGCATGCGCGCAGAATCTTGCTGAAGCGTCGCGGTAACATTGGCGATGATCGGAATTGGGCTGGGGGCAAAGACCGTATTTTCCAGTGCGCCCGCCATCTTATCCGCCGCTGGCTGCATTAAAGCACAATGAAATGGCGCAGATACCGCAAGCGGCAATGCCCGTTTTGCCCCCGCTGCTTTGGCTGCGATCATTGCCCGCTCAACCGCGCTTGCCGCCCCGCTAATCACCAGCTGACCGCCGCCATTATCATTGGCGATTGCAAGCACTTCTGTTTCGGCGCAAGCTGCAACCAGCGATTCTACAGCGGCAAGATCAAGTCCGATAATCGCAGCCATCGCGCCCTTGCCCGCCGGCACTGCCGCTTGCATCGCCTGACCGCGCAATTTCAATAATTTTGCCGTGTCCGATAAGGATAAAACCCCCGCCGCGCAAAGCGCAGAATATTCCCCAAGCGAGTGACCCGCAACCATTGCCGCACATTCATAAAGCTTTTTACCAAGCTGATCCTCAATCACGCGCACCACCGCAAGCGATGCTGCCATCAAGGCAGGTTGGGCGTTTTCGGTTAGCGTTAAAGTTTCAATCGGCCCTTCAAACATGATCCGTGACAGATTTTGTGAAATGGCATCATCTACCTCTTGCAGCACCGCCTTTGCAACAGGATAGGAATCGCAAAGCGATAATGCCATCCCAACTTGCTGTGATCCTTGCCCTGGAAAGATGAATGCTTTTTTTGCCATGGTGAAACTCCTTAACAATTAACCCTAATGTGATGCTCTAATGCGATGCTAATCTTAATGTGATATTAGCCTTAATATGGCGCACGAATAACGCCCCCTTAAAAGCCAAGATGCATTTTAAAGGGGCGCTATCAATCGCACTTAATATATGCCTTAATTTATATCAGGCAAATTATATTTTAATTTTTGGGTTAATTCCTCAACCTCATGCTTTAAAGCTGGGTCTTGATCAAGCAATTTGGTGATTTTACGAACCCCATACATGACCGTGGTATGATCCAAATTTCCCAAATCGCGTGCAATCTCAGGATAGGATTTTGTGGTCATGCTTTTAAGCAAATACATTGCAACATGACGGCATAAGGCAATATGCCGTGATTTGCGGCGCGATAAAAATTCATCACGGGTTACTTTGTAAAATTTACAGCAGGCCTCCATGATTTCCGAACTTTTTACCTTGCGATTAAGCCCCAAATGCGACGCAATATGATCAATAATATTCGTCACCGAATATTCTTTTCCTGTATATTGAAAATCGCAATGGATACTGTTAAGCATCCCTGCCATTTCGCGAATGCTGCCAGGGGTTCTAACCACGATTGCCTGCAAGGCTTCGCTTGAAACCTTATGATCAAGCCCCAATCTTTTTGCCTCTTTGGTTAATAGCTGAAAACATACAGGCCGGCTTGGCAAATCCAATTTGACTGTAAGCCCGCTTTTAAGCCGCGTCATCAATGCCGCAGGATATTCCCTTAATTCAGCAGGATGCAGGCAGCATGTTAAGATCACCCGCTTGCCCATAGACCGAAATTCAGTGATGATGTGCAAAAATTCCTCTACGACCTTATGATTGGTTGGCAGATGGTGAACATCATCAAACAGCAACACATCCATATTGCGGACCATTTCACGCAAATTGGTCATGCGGTAATTTTGAACCGCCATCGCAAATTGATGCTTAAAAATATTGCCCGAGCAGCACAGAATCTTGCTTTCTGGATGTTCGCTTAATATTTCTTGCGCCAATGCGTGCAGCACATGGGTTTTGCCGCAGCCCGTATCGCCATAAATGACAAGCGGATTTGGCAATTCACCATCAACATCATGCGCCATTTGCATCCCCGCACTGTAAGCTACCACCGTCCCTTCATCTTCAAGAAAATGATCAAAGACATAACGGGCATTCAAGGGCTGCGATAATTGCTGATACATATCATAAAGCGGATTATCATTTGCAAATGGATTTGGGGCGTGGTGCCGTTTCGCAGAGACGCCATTTTGCGCAGCAACGCCATTATGTTTAAATCTTGTATGTTTAAATTTTGTCCGTGCGTGCGCTTTGGTGCCTTGATCCGCATCATTCATGCGATCATTGCTTGCATCTGCAAGCGGTGTATCATCCGCATCCACCATCTTGTGAAGCGGCTGGGTAAATTCTACCTTATCATTATGTTGCTTGCGTGCATGTTCCCCCTTAATGACCAAAACATCCTTAATATCAAGATCTGAACTGCTTGATTTTCTGAAATGCTGGCGCAATAAGGGCATATAAAGCTGGCACATTTGCTGATAAGCCGCTTGCGTTTCCGCGCTAAGCACAACCATGCCATCTTGATAAGCCACCACCGATAAGCGGTCAAATACCAGCTGCATGACTTTAACATGCTGTTCTCCGCTTAAGCAATAATGCACGCGCTTCCAAACTTCGTGAATTGCATCTGGAATGGCAGCATTTGAAATCGGCTTATGATGATCCGCATCTGCATCATCTGATTGCTTAACCGTTTGCGACCATTCAACCTGTTGATAAAAGCTTGTCTGCGGTTTGGATTTAATCACAGGTATTTTATCGCCAAAATGCTTTAAGGGCAGTGTAACTTGCTTTAAGCGCCCCTGTTCATCCGCATCTTTTTGCGAGGATGAATCTTGCTGCGCAGAATCTTGCTGTGCTGATTGCTTGGGATCATTTTTTTGATCATCATTCTTATCGTCTTCCATTCTATGCTCCCACGCTTTTAAAATATATTTTACACGCTCTTATGCGTTATTCGCTTATTGAAATTCGCCTTAAAAAAAGCACAAAAAACCCCTATCCTTAAAACAGCTTAAGGTGTAATCTTTCATGGCTGGCGCTTGCGCGAATAAATTTTGTGAATCAGCAAATAAGCTTGAAAAATCAAGCTGATAGAAACCAATAGGGGTTTGCAATCAGGCATGATTAATGCGTCATCTGTTCTCTCTCTGATGGGTAATTATTAAATTCAAAGCGGGGGATAATCAAGTTTGTTTTTTGCAAAAAAGTGATTCTTTGATGTTGACAATCAATTTGCGATTTGATTCAAATTTTAACCTATTGATTTTTAAGGTTTCTCAACTTATTGGCATAATCACGCGAATCACCACAACTTGATTTTAATGTTATAAATCAAAGCTTTAAGATTCATCCAATCCTTGCTTCACTTCCCTACACAAGAGTCAAGCGGCAATCCATAAAAAAATCACAAAAATGACTTAATAAATAAAAGCATTTGTGGTTGCGCGATATTCTTGATCCAATGCCAGCACATCGTGAATATCAGTAATGATCGGGGGGGATCCTTTGGTCGCAGCCGCAACTTGTTGCGCGCAATAATGATAAATATGGTGAAATTCAATGCGATCTTTTAAAAACGCATCCACCGCAATTTCATTGGCAGCATTTAGGGCAATGCAAGCCGCTTGCCCGCAATCCAGCGCATGGCGCGCAAGCGCAAGTGCTGGAAATTTCACCGCATCAGGGGCTTCAAAGGCAAGCGTGCCAATGCGGGCAAGATCAAGCGGGGCAACCGCCCCTTTAAGCCGCTTGGGAAAGCCAAGGCAATGGGCAATCGCGCCGCGCATGGTGGTTTCGCCAAAGGCTGCCATTTGTGCGCCATCCACCATTTCAATGATGCCATGCACAATGGATTGCGGATGCACCAACACATCCAGACCATCATTGCCAAGTTGAAATAAATGATGCGCCTCGATAAGCTCCAACCCCTTATTCATCATGGTTGCAGAATCAATTGATATTTTCTGCCCCATGACCCAATTTGGATGGTTCAAGGCTTGCGCTTTGGTAATAGAGCGCATCTTAGCAAGCGGCAAGCTGCGAAACGGCCCGCCAGAAGCGGTTAAGGTCAATCGCGAAACATCCGCCATTTTGCGCCCTTCCAACAGCTGAAACAGCGCATTATGTTCTGAATCAAGCGGCAACAGCTTTGCCTTGGTGCTGGCAGCAAGGTTAATTAGCAAATGCCCCGCGCATACCAATGCTTCCTTATTGGCAAGGGCAACATCATTGCCCGCTTGCAGCGCATGATAGACAGGGCCGATCCCCGCAGCCCCCGTAATCGCAGCAACACATATATCAACCTGATGCGCGGCGATTTCCATGATTGCCGTATCCCCCGCATGAAGTTCAATATCACTGCCTGCCAGTGCCGCGCGCAATAAATCATACTGATCATCATTGCCAATCACCACATGTTTGGGGGTGAATTTTCGTGCCTGCTTGATCAGCAAATCAACATTATTGCGCGCGACCAAGGCATGAATTTGAAAATCATCAGGGTAATCCGCAACCAATTCAAGCGTTTGCGTGCCAATAGACCCCGTTGCACCCAATATGGTAAGATAGCGCATATTTATCCTTAAAATGCTTAAATTAACAATAATTGATAGAAGATAACAAAGCTGGGCAACGCAGCCAAATAGCCATCCATTCGATCCAGTACACCGCCGTGACCTGGAATTAAAGTGCCAGAATCTTTTGCCCCTGCGCGCCGCTTGATCATCGATTCAAGCAAATCCCCAGCTTGCGCGATGAAACCAATCGCCGCGCCGATCATCATGCCCAATCCGCCCTGCCCCAGCATGATAAATCCCACAATCGCAGAAAAAATCATTGCGCCCGCCAAGCCGCTAATTGTTTTATTGGGGCTGATGCGCGGCATCAATTTTGGGCCGCCAACCAGCCGCCCGACAATATAGCCACCAAGATCAGTTGCAATCACCATCAAGACCAATGCCGCCGTCCAATATAGCCCATTTGGCTGATCGCGCAGCCATAACAGGCTGATCAGCGATAACGAAATATAGGCAGCTCCGCCAAGCACCACCGCAATATGGTAAAATGATAATTGCCGCCAGCATCGCCCCGCAAGCTGCATCAATTCAAACATCATTGCCAATGCCAAAAACGCCACCATCACTTGAAAATATATGCCGCCCAGCAGCAAGCATAGCCCGCATACCAGCGCCATAATCACCGCACTGATCAACCGCTTAGCAAGATTAGAGCGCATCATATTGCCAAATTTTGCGGCAGAAAGGCTCATAGCGTTTTTTCCACACGCTCGCGGCAATCGCTGGATAGCCCCTTATGTTCAACAATGCGGGTTAAGGCTTGCTTAATATGGTTCTGGCGACGCTGATCCAGCCGCCGCCAATCGCCAAATGCCGATACCAGCATTGAAGCCAGCATCGCATTCTTAGAGTCAATTTCCAAAATAAAATCAGCAATAAAATGATAGCCAGCGCCGTCTTGATCATGGAAATGCACGATATTATTCATCGCAAACGCCCCATAAAGCGACCGCGCACGGTTGGGGTTAAGCGGATTAAAATCGGCGCGCTGGGTTAAATCCTTAATATCGGATAGCGTGCATGCAGAATTTCCAGCCTGCAAGGCGTAAAAGCGATCCATCGCGGGCGCAAAATTTTGAAATTCCTGTTCATAATGCGCCAATGCCGCTATTTTATCGGCTGTCCTTCCATGGCTGATCAATGCGCTCAAGCCTGCAATGCGGTCGGTCATATTGGCAGCATTATCATAATGCGCCTTGATTAAATCCAAAGCACGCTGCTTAGGGTCAGCCGCCAGCAAATGTAAGGTGAAATTATAAAATTGCCGCTTGCCCACACAATCGGCATTATATTGATCTTCTGCTGTTTGGCACGCATGATAAAGCGCAAGATAATGTTTAAGCAAGGAATCATGCAGCGCATCTGCAAGCTGGCTTTTAAGGGTTTGTAGCCTGATGTGAATTTTATCAACATCAATATGGGGCAGCCCCAAATAAAGCTCGCGCGCGCTTGGAAAGCTTAATAGGGTTGCACGCAAGGCGGGGCTTGTCTTTGCATGATTAAATACCCGCAAATACGCATTGCAAAAATCGCGAAATAGGCTGTGCTCTTCAAGCGCAACATCATCTTGCTCCAAGATTAAGCGCCGATAAAGCTGCGCGATTGCGTCATAGCGCACCAAGGCATCTTGATCATATTGCAATAAAAACAATAAATCCTTGTCCTTAAAAGGGGCATTCACAATGATCGGCGCCGCCAAATTTTGATTAAGTGACGGCAAATGAAATTCATCGGCCCAATCAAATTCAAAGGTCATTTGGGATTGATCAAATGGCAAAACCACCGATTTATCGCTTGGATTGTGCCAAGCCGTATCACCAAGCTGCCGCCATTTAACATTCATCGGTCTGCCCATCACATTTAACAAGGACATTTTAAAGGGAATTTCCAGCGCACGAACCCCGTTGGGCAAATGCGGCGTTGTTTGCTTTAAATATAATCGCAAGCGCGCAGTTCTTGTATCTCTTTCCCATCGCACATCCACTTTTGGGGTGCCAATTTGACCATACCATGCGGCAAAATCATCTAAATCAACATGATTGGCATCCGCCATTGCCCGTATAAAATCGTCGCAAGTTGCCGCGCTGCCATCATGGCGTTTAAAATACAGCTTCATCCCTTTTTGAAAGCCCGCTTCACCCAAAATCGTGTGCAGCATTCGCACAATTTCAGCGCCCTTTTCATAGATGGTTGCCGTGTAAAAATTATTAATCTGTTCATAAAAATCAGGGCGCACCGAATGGGCAAGCGGTCCTGCATCCTCGCTAAATTGGGCGCGGCGCAGCCCCATCACTTGTTCAATCCGCTCCACCGCTGGATCATGCATATCCGCCGAAAAGGATTGATCGCGAAACACGGTAAGCCCTTCTTTTAAGCTTAGCTGAAACCAATCGCGGCAGGTGACACGGTTGCCCGTCCAATTATGGAAATATTCATGTGCAACAATCGATTCAATAATTTTATAATCGCTATCGGTGGCGATTGCAGGATCTGCAAGCACATATTTTGCATTAAAAACATTCAGGCTTTTATTCTCCATCGCCCCAAAATTAAAATCATCAACCGCAACAATATTGAAAATATTCAAATCATATTCCAACCCATAGCATTGCTCTTCCCATTTCATCGCTTTAATAAGCGAATTTAAAGCATGTTTGCCAAGCTGTGCTTGACCAGGCTTTGCCCATAGAGCAAGCGATATTTCGCGCCCAGACTGGGTGGTGAAGCGATCAAAAAGCCCCTCTAACTTGCCAGCAACCAAGGCAAATAAAAAGCATGGCTTGGGAAACGGATCATCAAAACACGCCTGATGCCAGCCGTCTTCCAGCTGGGTTTCATCCGTTAAATTGCCATTGGATAATAGGATCGGTGCTTCTTGCTTTCGCGCGGTGATATTGACCTTATAGCGGCTGGAAATATCAGGACGATCCATGCTCCAGCTGATTCGCCTAAAGCCCTCAGCCTCGCACTGGGTGCAGTAAATGCCGCCAGATCGGTATAATCCCATCAACTGGCTGTTATGATCTGGATCAAGCTTTACCTTAGTCGTTAATATAAATTGCGCGGGAAGATTTTTTAACGATAAATAATCGCCTTGAATATCAATATCTTCTTCTGGGATTGGGCGGTCATTTATATGAATGTAAAGCGTTTCAAACCCCACCCCATGCAATTTAAGTTGGGTTTCCCACGCTTCCATCACAATTTCTTGACTGGCCTCCACCACGGTATTTTTACCATCCAGCACAAAGGAAAGTGTAATAAATGGAATTTGGCAAGGCGGCGGCGTATAATCAAACCGATAGATTTTATTGCCGCTGATCTGTGTTGTCGCACTCATAGAGACACCCCCGAATAAGATGAAAAAAGGAACATATAGATCAAGACTGCACCTTTAAAATATCGACATGATTGGGCAAGCCTGCGCCTTGCGGTGAAGCATCAGCACCAAGCGGTTTCAAAATAATGCGTTGGCGATCGACCCCTTGCTCCATAAGATAATCGCGCAAATTTTGGGCGCGCCTTAGCGCGGCGCGGCGTATTTCCGCACGGTCTAAGTCTGTTTGATCCTCATTGCCCGCATAGCTGTTTAGCGCGATCTTAACCGATGGGTTTTGAATAAGCATATCTGCAAGCTGGGTCAATTCTGGCACTATTTTTTCATCAACCAATAGCATATTGACGGCATAGGGAATGCGCAATAACAGATCCTGTTCTGGCTGTGCCTTAATGGCTGGCGTGCTTTCTGGCGTGCCTTGCAGTTTGGCTGCTGGCGCGGGCGGCAATGCAGCAATGCGGGTTTGTTCTGTCTTATCCGCAGCAGGTGGGCTTGGTTGGGCTTGGCTTGGTTGGGCTTGGGTTGGGGGGGGCGCAACAGCGGGGGGCGCAACAGCGGGGGGCGGGTCTGGAATCACTGCCGTTTGATCCCCAGCATTTGGCGAATCACCAGCATTTGATGCATTTGGGGCGGTGGCTGCCAGCGCGGCATCTATTGTTGCGGGCAGCGATGGTGGAGCAAATGCCTGAATCGGCTTTTCTGGTTGCCGTTTTTGTTGCTGATCCATCTGCTTTGCGCGTGCTGGAAGTTCAGCTTCCCCCTGATTTTGGGGCGATGCTAGCCCGATATCGGTTCTGGGGGTTAAGGGAATGATTTGCCGAATGCCTGAACGCGGCGCAGCAGCAGGTGCAAGCGGCAGATTATCAAGTCGATCTTGCTGCGGCATTAGGGAATCCAGCACGGACCAATCAATAATCGCATTAGGTTCAGCATCCAGCCGCATTTGATCCGCAGCATTTTGCGCAGATGCGCTTTTCACGCCAATCATCATTCCCCCCGCCAAACATATGATCGCCATCAAACATATTATGATTGGCGCACAAATTGGTGCACAAACTGGCGGAAAAACGGCATTGATCGCGATTTTGCGCACAAATTGACGCAAGCGATCCGAACGCATTTTAACCCTATAGCAATAAAAATGAATGAAATTATGCATAATCCATTTAAAGCATAATTTAACGGTGATTAAAAGTGCATTATAATAAATACCAACTTAACATTTACGCAGAATCACATTTACGCGCGGCTACATTTGCGCGCGGTGCAACGCTTCCAACACTTTTATGTCATTCACGACCAGCACATTGCGTTCTTTCACCACAATGTTTTTGCGGTTTAATTCGCCTAGAATGCGGGCAACCGTCTCGCGCGTGGTTGAAATGCGGCTTGCCATTTCGGAATGAATGGGAATGGGGGAAATTCTGCCGCTGCCATCCGACTGCGCGCGTTTTTTTGCCAACCTTAGCAATTCACCATAAACCCTGCCATGCGCAGATAGGGTGCTAAGATCCATAATGCGGCTTACCGACACACGGATGATGCTGGTCAAACGCTCCAGCAATTGCTTGTTAAAATTTGGGTGTTCATGGACAACTTGCCAAAAAATTTCAGGCGACATGGATGCAACGCGGGTTGCATAAACCGCAACCACATTGGCTGAACGGGCCTTGCCGTCAATCGCCGATAATTCGCCAAACATTGATCCTGATTCAATATCATTCAAGGATATTTCCTTGCCTGATTCGGAAAAATTCACAACCCGTACCATGCCGCGCACGATAAAGAAAACATCCGTAGAGGGGCTGGATTTGTCAATAATATTCGTGCTTGGCGGATAGCTTCGCCAATCACAACGATTTTCGATCTGTTTCAAATCTTCATTGCTTATATTTTCAAAAAGCGCAATAGATCTCAAACTATTATCAGCGTCACTCATATTATCATTCATTCATGCTAAAGGGTTCTTATATAATCATTTAAAAACTTTTATTAAACAAGATTTGTTTTTGAATTTAAAAGCTTTTATTCAATATGGCAATGTAAATTTTATTATCTATATGATTTCTATGCTTTATTATGGCTTAATGTTGGGTTATACTCAATATTTGTTAAATGAAAACGCCCCTGTAAAGGCAAAACACAAAGTGTAAAGGCAAAACACAAAGTTAATATGCAGAATCCAAACAACATCCCTCCAAACGGCACTGATCCTAACGGTATTGATCCTAGCGGCATCAATCCAAGCAAAAGCGGCACTGCCGACAAGGATGATGCGCGCGCTTCAAAGACTGCGAATATGGCGCCCAGCACCCTGCGCGAGGTTGCGGATGAAATTGTTGACATGCGCCCCAAACCCGCCAAAGCGACCCCACAAGATAATGAATCCGATTATCTTGAGGATTTTCGCAAGCGCAAAATAACCCTTAATGTGGCAATTGGCATTATCATCGCATTAACGGGCATTTTCACCTTTCGTTATTTGGGGCAAATTTATTATGATTCCGCATATGACGCTTGGGTTGAAACGGCAAGCATTGAATCAAGCCGTCTAACAAAATATGCGGATTATCAATTTAACGAGCTTACTTACCGCGTCAATCTGATTGGTCAAATTCAAGAGCTTTCAACCAATATGGATGATTTTAAAAACCGCATGCAGCAAAATTTACGCATCGCGCAATATGCTGCATTTGATCAAGTCTATGTCATTCCAAAATGGAGCCATGGGCAGAACCCTTCGCAAGCCCAATCCATTCGCCAAGCCGTTTCCTTGCGCGATACGGATATAAGCAAGCAAGGGTTAAAAGATTTAAACGATGCAGGCTTGTGGTTATTTGTTTCGCAAGCACGAACCAGAATGGGGCAAACACTGGTGACCCCCATTTACCAAAATCGCCAAAATGAAGCAAAAATGGCATTTATCCTTTATATTTCACAAGGGGATATATCAGGTGCGCTGATTGTTGTTGCCGATGTCAGTCATTTTTTTGAACAATATGTTGTGGAAAATATTCCTGATGGTTTAATTTTGCGCATTAATTATGTCAATTCAAAGACAGGCGCAGCCCCCATTAATGTATCGCAAGACCAGGATGCGCGCTTTGAAGCGATTGGCATTGAAAGACCCCTATCCAATAATGTCGCAGAAGAGCATTATATCCTTGGGCTGGGCGATGCGCCGCAAAATAGCTTGGCAAGCTTTTCCTATGACATTCAGCATTCAGGATCCATTTGGCAATATAATTGGGATGTTTTAACCAGCTTTAATGGCGGGATTGATAAGATCATATCGCAGCGCATCAAGTTTTTTGGCTCGCTTTCGGCGATTATGTTGGGATTCATTCTGATTTACATCAATTCCCCAACTTATAAAATTCGCTCGATCATTGACAAGGAAACCAAAGATTTACGCCAAGAAATCGACCGATTAAAGCGAATATTCTCTTCTCGTACGGCTGCCGTTTTTAACATGCATCAAGAAATGCGCTCTAGCATCGAGGTAACGATGGGCTATGCCGATATGATCCACCGCGAAGTGGTCAACCATACTTCTTCGCCAAAATTACAAAAATACACGGACGGGCTAATTCATGGTTCAAACACAATGCGCCAGATGATTGCCGAATTAATTTCAATCATTTCAAGCGAACGCACCCATATTTTACAAGCGGCACAGCCAATTAATATTTTGCAGCTTTGCAGCAATTTGCGCAGTGAAATGACACAGGAATTTGAACGCAAAAACATCTCGCTTGCGGTTGAGGTTAATCAAAACCTGCCCTTTATTCATGCTGATATTTGGTCTTTGCGCCGTATTTTACAAGCCTTAATCAACACGGCCGCGAAATACACCCCGCCAGATGGCAAGATTATCATTCGCAGCCAATATGAATTTCCTGCGATTCAAAATGAACATCAAAAAAGATTGGGTAAGAAGGCAAATATATCGCTTGAGATCATTGATGACGGGCTGGGCTTGCCAATTCAACAATCCTTTATTGATAACAGCCAATTATCGGGCTTTAGTTGGAACAGCAATGAACCCAGCTCTATCATTAATGAATCCGCCATTAATTTTGTTCTTAATTTATGTCATTTGGTCGGCGTTGAACTTTATATTAATACCCGCCCAGGGGTTGGCACTACCCAGAAATTAGTTTTCCCTGATGATATGCTTGCCCATAATGTCACCGAAGGCGAACGGGTAAATGCAAGCTTTAACAGCGAACTTGCCATTTCACTATCGCCAGAAATGGTAAGCTTTCAAGATTCAAGCGAGCATCGCCCTTCCATTATGCCATCTGCAACGCCAGTGAATGATTTAAACAGCCCCCATGCGCAATTCCAAAAGGAACTTAACAACATCATTGAAATACAAAGCAGCAAGGTGCGAAAAATCAAGCCAAAACGCCTATTTAAAAAAAGAAAAATCTGGCCCTAACCAATTTAATATAAATGGAATGAAACGCATGTCCCTAGCCCAA
>JBGCED010000096.1:0-2766 GCA_045106055.1 Alphaproteobacteria bacterium | reverse complement strand
TGAAGGGTTTGACCAATATCATCCAGCCCATTCAATAATAAATGACGGCGATGCGCATCAATATCAAATGGGATCACTTCGCCCGTGGGGCTGATGATTTGTTGTTTTTCAAGATCAACCGACAGCCTTGCATTATGACCGCCTGCTTTTACTTGATCCATCAATGATTGCACTTGACCTTCTGGAAGCTTAATTGCCAAAATGCCATTTTTTGCGGTATTGCTGTAAAAAATATCGGCATAGCTGGGGGCGATGATGCAGCGAATGCCAAAATCAAGCAACGCCCATGGTGCATGCTCACGCGATGATCCGCAGCCAAAATTATCGCCCGCAATTAAAATTTCAGCATTGCGATATTGTGGTTGGTTTAAAACAAAATCCGCAATTTCATTGCCATCTTGATCAAAGCGCATTTCATGGAACAGATTTTTGCCAAGCCCAGAGCGTTTGATTGTTTTTAAAAACTGCTTAGGGATGATCATATCCGTATCGACATTGATTAAATCAAGCGGGGCGCCGATTGCGGTGATTTTGTCAAATTTTTGCATAATGTCTGCGTGTAATAAGCTTATGCTTTTGCCTTATTGGCTTTTAACAGCTGGCGTTTTAGCTTTTTTGCCTGCGGGGATAATTTGCGGTTGGATGTTTCCATCAAAAACGCATCAAAGCCACCTTTTATATCAATCGTGCGCAAAGCGCGGGTTGATGTGCGCATTTTAATGACACGCCCCAGCCCTTCTGATTGAACGCGCGTTACTTGTAAATTAGGCAAAAACCGGCGACGCGTGCGGTTGACCGCGTGTGACACATTATTGCCAGTCATCACGCCTTTGTTGGTTAATTCACATACTCTGCTCATTTTATGATCAATCCTTAAAAAATCTGCTGCATTTTGATATTTAATTTGGATGGCTAATAGCGCACCTGAACCCAAAGATCAAGTCCTTTTCAACCGCATCAAGATATAAAAATCCCTGATCCGTTGATAGGGAATATGTGAACGGGGATATCCCCCTTGGTTTAACGCTTTTTGTCATAAGGAAATAAAAGCAATGTATAGAATTTTAAAAAATAAAATAATGCCCAAATTATGCTTTGGGGCAGCATGTGTGCTTAGCCTATTGCTGGCAAACCCCGCCCAAGCAGACAGTTTGGAAACAATGGAGCGCGAGCGCGCACAGCTGGTAAAGACCATGCTTGATCCAACGCTTAGCCCAACCGCCAGAGAGACAAAATTAATCAGCGCAAAGCGCCGCCTTGCCGATATGGAGCGCAGGGTATTGCGCGATGATGGTCTGATGGGCAAAAATGATGCGACCACCCGCATGGCGTTTGATAATTATGATTTAAGCTTTTTAATTCATGCATCTTCGGAACATAATCGCAGCTTGGTTGATCAATGGCTTTCGCAAGTTGGGGTTACCACCCACAGCGTGATGAACGCGACCACCAGAAGGCGTTAAGATGATGATACAGATGACCAATATTGGAACGGAATTTAACCTATTATCCAAATCGGCAAGCTTTTTTCTTGGTGGGCTGGTGGTGATTTTGTTTGGCGCAATGCTGGCAACCCAGCTTAATCTTTATGATATTGTTAGCTGGGGCAGCAATGTGCTGGGGGCAAGCTTTATTGCCTTAATGGCGGGCTTGTGTTTTTTAACGGTTTTTTCAATGATCAAAGCCCACCAGCTTGCGCGCCAAGGCATTTATGGTCATAGCTGGCTGGAAGCAGGCTATCAGGCTGCAAATGGCATTACCACCCTTGCCTTAACCTATACTTTGCTGGGGATCAGTCTTGGGATTGGCACGCTGGCAGAACAAACCCTGTCACCAGATACGATCCAAGGCGTGACCCAAGCCTTAACCGCAAAATTTGCGCTTGCCTTTATGACTACCGTGATTGGGTTGCCGCTATCCAGTGTGCTGCGGGCGATGCTTGCAATCTATCAAGCGCGCCTTGAAAGCCAAAGACAAATGAAGGAGCAAAGCTGATGCGTTATTTATTATTAAATCTATCAATTCTGGTTGGGCTTGGCTATTTTATATGGGACGGTGTGCCAGTTGATGCGCCCGCTATGACCGAAGCAGCAATAGATGCGCCCGCTATTGCCGAAGCAGCAATAGATGCGCCCGCTGTTACCGAAGCAGCAGAAGTTAAAAGCGCGCAAATTGAAGTGCCTGAAATAATTGAAATGCCTGAAAGGGAAGCAAAGCAAGCTGAAACTGAAATGCGCGAAGTCGTGGTTGAGGCGCAGCCGATCATGGATCAACCTGATATTATGGATCAAGCTGAAACTGAAATTGCAATGCCAGCAGCAGAACCGATATTGCCCTTGATTGAGCAAGAGCCTGTGGCGGTGATGGCAGCAATCCGCCCGCAAGCTGCGCCTGAACCAGCCCTTGATGTTGAACATGATCTGGTTGAATTGGCAGAGAATAAGGCAATAAGCACGAATGCTGCCCCAACAGATCAATTTATGTCTGCGCAAGATCGGGTGAATTCATTGCAAGATATTATTGACACGATGGAGCTAAATTATTTTCAATGATAAAGCCATTTCATAAATTTCGCGATATATTTGCAAGATGGGGAATTATTGGGTTTAGCCTGTGCTTATTGATGGGCTTTGGCATATTGATTGCCATGAAACTGCATCAAAATGAAAGCCCGCAGCCGATTGCAACCATGGCTGTAATCACGCCTGAAACGCCTGCAAATGAAGCGAAACAGCAAGATCAAGCCCCGCCCGCAAGATCGCAAGC
>JBGCED010000095.1:0-3554 GCA_045106055.1 Alphaproteobacteria bacterium | reverse complement strand
CTTGAATAAATAAGCAATCATCATATACTAACATCATACGCCAAAAAAGAAAATGTGGCAGATTGTTACATAATGTGCAACCCATAAAATCACCCGCTAAGGAGAATGAATGAGCGCGCTTGAAATTGTTATTATTCCGATTTTTAACGATAATTATGTTTATTTACTCTATGATCATCAAACCAAATGGTGCGGGGTGGTTGATCCTGGTCATGCAGCAGCCCCAATGATGGAGGCTGAAAAGCGCGGCTGGAAAATCAAAGACATCATCATCACCCATCATCACGCCGATCATGTGGGCGGTATTTTTGAAATTGAGGCAACAACAGGGGCAGCTGTAATCGGCGCTGCCAATGATAAAAGCCGCATTCCGCTATTATCAAAAGCTGTTTATGAAGGGGATGTCATCCATCTAGGGTCTTTTAAATTTAATGTGATAGAAACCAATGGTCATACCAATGGTCATATTTGCTTCGTTGAATATGATGAAAATATTGCCTTTGTCGGCGATACTTTGTTCGTGATGGGCTGCGGCCGTTTGTTCGAGGGAACGCCGCAACAAATGCTGCATTCCATGAAAAAATTGATGCGCCTGCCAAAGGATATGAAAATTTACTGCACGCATGAATATGCGCTGAATAATGCCCATTTTGCGCTTAGCATAGATCCAGATAATGATGAATTGCACAAGCGCATTAATGCGGTAAAGCTTGCCCGTGATCGCGGCGAGGCCTTTATGCCATCCACCATCGGCGAAGAATTAGAAACCAACCCTTTCTTTAGAAGCTATAATCTTGATATTGCCCAAAATTTAGAGATGGTCGGCGCAAGCGAATTAGAGGTTTTTACTGAATTGCGCCACCGCAGAGATTTCTTTTAAAGTGAGCATAAGGGCAGTTTAATGAAAGTTGCGCCGCGCGACATTAAACGGATCATGGACGCACCGCTTGATCCCAAGGTTCGGGTGATTTTGATCTATGGCCCTGATTATGGGCTGGTTCAAGAACGGTTTTTAACGCTTGCCAGAAAGCTTGCAAGCCATTTGGATGATCCTTTTCAAGTTGCCCAGCTAAATGATGCGCAACTGATTCAAGAACCCGATCGCATTGGCGAGGAAGCGGCGCAAACATCCATGCTTGGCGATCAGCGGGTGATCTTGGTGCGCGGGGCAGCGCAAGGCGCAGCCAAAGCGTTGGAGCGTTTTTTCAAACATTTACGCGGCGATGGCGTGGTTTTTCTATCCGCAGGGGATTTGCGCCCTGATCATGCGCTTAGAAAGCAATGTGAGTCCCAATCAAGCGCGCTGGCAATTCCGTGCTATCTTGAGGATGCGCGCGCGATTGAAGGCTTGATTGAACGCGAATTTCGCAGCGAAGCCGTGACGATTGATCCAAATGCACGGCAATATTTGGTTGCCCATTTGGGATCAGATCACGGATTAAGCCGATCCGAAATTACCAAGCTTGCCATCTATGCAGGTCCTGGCGGGCATTTGGGACTGGAAGAAGTGCAAGCCGCATTAGGGGACAGCGCCGAATTTCAAATATCCGACAGTTTAAACCCTGCTTTGATCGGAAATTGGGGCATCGCCGATCGCGCATTGGAAGAATTATTTGCGCTGGGGATCAATGCGATCGCGATTTTGCGCAGCCTAAGCGGGCAGCTTGTGCGCTTGCAAGAAATCAAATATTACATGCAACAAGGGCTTAGCCCATCCGAAGCCATTCAAAAACTAACCCCAAAGCCATTTTTTAAAGTTGCCGATCAATTACAAGCACAAGCGCAGCGTTGGCAGGTAAAAGATCTAAACCGCGCGCTTGAATTATGTTTGAACGCGGAAGTGGAATGCAAGAAAACCAACCAGCCCGATAAATTAATCGTTTCAAGATTATTGATGCAGCTGGCAAATCAAGCCCGAAAGCGCGCTTGAAACCTTATTTAGGATTCATAAAATGACACAGCATGATGCCCGTTTAAAGTTACAAGACAGAATCATTTTAATTACGGGGGCAAGCCGTGGGCTTGGCGCAGCCCTAGCAAGTGAATTTGCATCCCATGGCGCAAAATTAATCCTAGTTGCAAAAACCCAAGGCGCATTGGAAGCGGTGGATGATCATGTGCGGGAATGCCAAAAACAGCAAGGGCTGCCCGTTGATGGTGCGGTGTTAATCCCCATGGATTTAACGCAGGGCGATCATATTGACGGGGTTGCCGCGAATATTTACCAGCGTTTTGGGCGTTTGGATGGCTTGATTGGCAATGCCGCGATTCTGGGCAGCCTATCGCCGCTTTCACATTATACACCCAAAGAATTCCAAAGCGTCATTACCATGAATTTAACCGTGAATTATCGCTTAATTCGTGCAATGGAGCCTTTATTGCGCCAAAGCAAGCATGAAGCGCGCGCGCTTTTTATCAGCTGCGAACAAGCAAATGCGCCAAAGCCTTATTGGGGCGCGTATGCAGCGTCAAAAGCAGGGCTGCAAGCGATGGTGGAAGCATGGGCGCAAGAAGTAAAGCAATTTAACATTAAAGCGGGCTGGATTGACCCAGGGCCAATGGCAACCAGATTGCACGAAAAAGCCTATCCTGGTCGGTCTGGATCGCCCCTGCAAGCACCACCACCAACAGATCACGCAACCGCGCGCTGCCTTGATTTTTTTATGTAGTGTTTTTTTAGCGCTCACACGCCGCTAAGGCTGAAATACGCGCTCACACGCCGCTAAGGCTGAAATACGCGCTCACACGCCGCGCAAGCTTACGCCGCATTAGCGGCGACCCGCAGTCGCGGGCTTTGAAATACGCTCTCACACGCCGCGCAAGCTTGAGATGCATTAGGAATAGGATTATAAGGAAATGGTGGGCGCGACAGGATTCGAACCTGTGGCCGTCCGATTAAAAGTCGGATGCTCTACCTGCTGAGCTACGCGCCCTTATCAAGATCACAATTTTAACAAATTATTATGATAAACTTCTATTGTCTTTAAGCAAGCAAAGCCCTAAGGTCAAGCAGGGATTAATAATTTTTGATAAAAAAGTGATAAATGTTGAATTTACGCAAATTATCGGTTGGCACAGAAAATCTTGAGGGCTTGCGCAAATGGCATCAATTATGCCTAAAAAGACAAGGCGCAATCTTTCACACGACCCGCAACTGGCCAAGGCGCGCGGACGAGCTTGTGGATGGCGGTGCGCTTTACTGGATCGTCAAAGGAAAATATGTGGGTTGTCAGCGGATCACAGGGTTTGAACCTTTTGAAATTCACGATGATCAAGATAAAAAACCCTATTGCAATATCATGCTTGACCCCACCATTATCGAGGTTGAGCCGTGGCCGCACCGCCCCTTTCAAGGTTGGCGCTATCTTGAACAATCGGACGCCCCGCCGTTTCTTGACCCATCAAGCGGCGATTCGCAGCAATTTATTGCCAATTTAAAACAGCTTGGCATTGATTTAAAATAATCAGGCGGATTAATTTTGCTTTTGCAAATAGAAGCCTTCATGCTATACTTACAGCGAATGAAAAATTTTAGAATTCCAACATAATAAAAT
>JBGCED010000094.1:0-3389 GCA_045106055.1 Alphaproteobacteria bacterium | reverse complement strand
ACAGCTTTCCAGCCCCTCTAATGTTTGAACACAGCGATCATATGAAAGGCTGTGAATTTGATCCTTGATGGCTCTTAGTGCGTAAATATTCATTTTGGTTTCCTCTTAATCTTTAATGGTTGACTTATTGTCTTTAATGATGATATTTATATCATATAAGATCATAATGTCAACAACAAAATAATCACAAAGGATAAAAAAATGATCATATCTGATCAAATAGTAAGCGCAAGGGCTTTGTTAAGGTGGAATGTCAATATATTAGCCGATAAATCGGGGGTTAGCGCGGTTACAATTCGCCGTATGGAAACAAGGGGGACGGGTGTTTCTAACGCTGCTAATGTTCAAGCTGTGCAAAACGCCCTTGAAAATGCGGGAATAGATTTTATTAATCAAAACCAAGACAGCATAGGCGATAATAAAGGGGTGGGGGTGCGCTTTAAACACGCCCAGCATCACAATAAAACGATGCAGGGGTAATATTGATGGCTATTAAATATCATCCACCGCTGGGGGCTGTGATTGACTTTTTTGTATATAACGGCTATATAGAATTGTCTGCGGGTCTATGAATAATAGATTGCGCCTTGCTTTTAATGAAGCTGTGTGGGGTTTTTGTTTTTAGGCTACCATGCCACGCCACAAGATATATCGGCGATCGATACCATGAAATAATTAAAATGTTAGGTTCTTTTTAGGGGGGGTGGGGCTTTGGGGTGGTGCGTAGCCCGCAACATATGGCTAGTTAGTCACCTTAAAATTTTGGTTTCACTTTTTCATAGAAGAATTGAGGGTTTATACGATGTTGCTACACGATAGAGATGAAATAGCGGTTTTGTGCGGGATCACAAAAAGGACGACTGCAAGCTTAATTAAAAAAGGCGTGCTTCCTGATCCTGTTAAGAAAGATGGCAAGCGTTTCTTGTATGATGCGGCTGCTTTCATTGAAGCCTATTATGAATATAAATACGGCGCGCAAGACAACATAAAAACAGGGCTTGATGCGCAGCTAACCAAGGAAAAAATCCGCATCCAACGGGCGCGGGCAGAAAATCAAGAAATAGCCCTAGAGGCATTTAAAAGTAAGGTCGCAATGATTGATGATGTTCATTCAATTTTTGCCGATGTTAGATTTAAGTTTCAATCCCGCATTCAAGCGTTGCCCGCCCAGCTTGCGCCCTTGCTTGTAAATTCAAGTGATGTGATTGAGGCTAAGGAAATTCTTACGCAAGCCGTAAGCCAAGCATTAGAAGATTTGGCAAGCTTAACCTATGAATGTGATAGAACAAAGGCAGCAAGGGCGGATTAAAAACCCATCCTGTTTATGCTAAATCGCGGCTATGGTTATGTCCGTTATTGATTTTTCAATGAAAATATGCTATCTATGGCACATCAAGAATGATTGAGGCATGATATGGATAAATTAACAAATGATTTCACAAAAGCGGATTGTGTCGCGGATTATTTCCTAGCGGCGATGATTGGGCAATCTGGCGACTATATGTCAAATTTGAAGCTGCAAAAGCTGTGCTATTTCGCGCAGGGCTGGCATTTGGCTTATTTGGATAAGCCCCTATTTGATGATGAAATTCAAGCATGGGCGCACGGCCCTGTTGTGGTGTCGCTTTTTCATCGGTTTAAAAAATATAAATGGCGTCCGATTGATCTTGATGATCGCAAGGCGAATCCTTATGACCATTTAGAAAAAGACTCATTAAACTTATTAAAGGCGATTTGGGGGCATTTTGGGCATTGGTCAGCAAAGCAATTAGAAATGTTAAGCCATGAACAAAAGCCGTGGATTGATGCTTATGGTGATAGAAGCTGGGGAACGGCTTGTAATGAAGTCATAACGCATGATGTTATGAAAGCTTATTTTATAAGCGCAATTCCGAATGATTGATTTTAAGTTTCCTAAATATATTCCTGATCCCATTGATCCATTATCTAGGCATATTCAATTTGATTTAACGATGCTTGCCACTAGGGGCAAATATTCCATTAAAGCCCTTGAAAAGAAACAGCCTAGCCTATTGTTTAAATTAAAGGATAAGCTGCAAAGCTTTCACCAATTAACCTTGCATGAATTTCAAGTCAATCCATCTGTAAGGCTAAAGCTTTTGAAAGGGCGCAAGATTCCTGCTGGTCGTCCTGCTGGTTTGGATGGCAGTATTGCAATAGATGATCCGATTTATGAATTTAGGATTGATGGTAAATTTAGGGTAATGGGATATTTACCCGATAATCAGCCCGCAGCCCCCAACAATGTATTTTTTGTGATTTGGCTTGATCCTGATCATCGGCTGGCGGGGTGATCCCGTTTTAAAAACCACATAAAACACCGCCGCTTAATTGCGGTAACATAATATCTTTATTTTTGATCTTGATGTTGGCTTGCCATAAGCAGCGCGTAACCTGCAATATCCAGCCATGAATCATAAGCGGGGGTGCTTGTTTCTATCCTAGCAATTTTGACCTTAATCATGTCTATTGCCAGCTGGTCTTTATTCTTAATGCCATCGCGCATCATTGAATATCGCACGGCACAATCCTTGATATTTCCGTATGCTTGCGCGCGCTGGGTTAAGATCACCCGTAAATCATCAAGGGCGGTGTTTAGGTCTTTATTCATTGTCTGTGTCCTTGCTGGTGGTTTCCTGTTCAATCGTAATTATGTTGCATAATTGCGCCCATGTATCCCAAGACAAGACAACCATTGGCTTATTGCGGTCTTTCTTTAAAAACAGCAGATCATTATTGCCCAGCCAGCCATCAATCACCGCAAAGCCATTGCCATTCTTGCGGGCTTTCACCTCGCATTTTAAGGGGGGCTTTGCTGCCCCGAATAAATAAATATCTATATCACCCTTTAATTTGCCATCAAGGCAGGATAAAGCCCCCGATAAGGGCATACGCTCGCTTTTAATATTCATGTCCTGCATCTTTGCCACAATTTCACGCTCCACCCTGTCGCCTTTTTGCTTTGATCGGTTGACCATGTTTAAAATCCTTTCTTAATGTTCATAACAAATATGTTGCTTTTCTATATAATGAATTTCAATGATGCGCCTTGCTTGCTGCTGGCGTTCAATGGCTGCGCGGTTGGGTTCAACCAATTTCACGCGGTCGCCTTGCAATAAATCAAAAAAGCCAAATGCGCGCCTTGCGTGATATTCGTATAACCCCGCATGATGCCCGAATAAAAAAACTGCGCCCCAGCCATAATCAAGGCATCGCTTGCCCCATTGATCCAAGAACAAGCCCGCATCATTTTTATATTGCAGCCAAGCATCATTGCTATAGCATTGCGGGCGTTGGCGTTGATCAGTAAAGGCAAAATGTTCAGCATAGCGCGCTGGCATTCCATTTAAGATCATCCGCCCGTAAAC
>JBGCED010000093.1:0-5660 GCA_045106055.1 Alphaproteobacteria bacterium | reverse complement strand
TCAAGCTGGCGGTCATGCCTGTTTGTTTTATAAACATAAACCGCTTAATCATTCTGTGTTTCACCCGCAATCTACGGCGCATCAGATGCTGGCGCGCAGAATTAAAGATGCGTTTGATCCAGATCAAATCCTAAACCGTTCTTTGATTGAAAAGGCATAATCGATGCAAACTGCTTTGCTGCCTGAATTGTTAAATACGCCCGAGGGCGCGCGCGCCGATGCGATCTTACGCAGCTGTGTGCATTGCGGCTTTTGCACTGCAACCTGCCCGACCTATCAATTATTGGGCGATGAGCTTGATGGGCCGCGTGGGCGGATATATCAAATCAAACAGGCTTTGGAGGGGCAGAATGTCACGCGCGAAACCCAAAAACATCTTGATCGCTGCTTAACCTGCCGCTCTTGCGAGACGACTTGCCCTTCTGGCGTGGCGTATGGTGAATTGGTGGATATTGGGCGCGAATTTGTGGATGCAAAGGTAAAGCGCCCTTATATGGAGCGGGCGGTGCGTTTTTTGCTGCGCTTAATCGTTCCGAATCCCAAGCTTTTTACGCCCTTATTGCGGATTGGACAAATATTAAGACCGCTAATGCCGTCTGTTTTGGCAAAGAAAACCCCCTTGAAGCAGGTAAGATTGCCCGCGCCAGCAGCAAGCAATCATGCCCGTAAAATGATTTTGCTGGATGGTTGCGCGCAAAAAGCAGCAACGCCCAATACCAATTTGGCAGCGCGCCATATTTTAAATGATTTAGGCATAGAAACAATCATGCCCGCAGCGCAAGGCTGTTGCGGTGCGGTTAGCCAGCATTTATCCGCACCAGACCAAGCGCAGGATTTTATGCGCCGCAATATTGATGCGTGCTGGCCTTATATTGAACAAGGCGCAAAGGCAATTATCAGCACCGCCAGTGGCTGCGGTGTGTTATTAAAAGATTATGGTCATTTGCTGGCGCAAGATACGGCATATGCTGCAAAGGCTGCGCGTTTTTCAGCCCTTGTTCGCGATGTTGGCGAGATTTTATTAGAAGAGGATTTAAGCCAGTTTAAGCTTAAAACACCGCGTAAAATTGCCTTTCATGCGCCTTGCACCTTGCAGCATGGTCAGCAATTACAAGGCAAATATGAAAAAATGCTTGCCGATATTGGCTTTGAACTTACCAAAGTTAAGGATTCGCATTTATGCTGCGGTTCAGCGGGGACTTATTCTGTGTTGCAGCCCAAATTGGCAAAGCAATTACGCAATAATAAGCTGCAAGCCTTGAAGGGCGGTGATCTGATTGCGACTGCCAATATTGGTTGTCAGCTGCATTTGCAAACGGGAACGGATCAAAAAATCGTTCATTGGCTGGAATTGCTTTATGATGTAAGTTTAAACAGTAAAATATGATATAAAGGTTTAAATTTTGCGCCAAATGGTGCGACCATCTGGTTTATCTTCTAGGATGATTTTTTTCTCAAGCAAGCCATTTCGAATCTCATCAGCCGCTTTATAATCGCGGTTATTTTTTGCTTCTTTCCTAAGTTCAATCATCCGTTCAATATGGGCAATATTGGTCTTTGAATTTACTTTCTTCCCTTGCAACCATTCGCTGGAGTTGGTTTCAAGCAAGCCGATAAAATTCGCGGTCACCTTGAATTTTTCAATGGCTTTTTTGCGCACATTGTCGCTTTTTGCAGCCTTTATTTTATCGGCTAAAGCGTGAAGTCTGGTAAGCGCAAGTGGGGTGTTTAAATCATCTTCTAATGCTTTTATGAATTGCGCATCAGGCACTTGATCCGTTTTTATCTTTTGTTTTGCAGTTGTTTTTAAGGGGGCTTCCATGTCTTCATCTTGAACCAAGCGATAAAATCCATCCAGTTCGGCTTTGGTTTCAACCAAGCGCGCCTTGGTGAAATCCAGCGGCTTGCGGTAATGGGTTTTTAACAAGGAAAGCCTTAATACTTCGCCTGGAAATTCAGATAATAAATCATTGATGGTATAAAAATTGCCCAGTGATTTTGACATTTTCTCCCCTTCGGACATGACATAGCCATTATGCATCCAATATTTTGCAAAATGCTGATCATATTCATTTTCAGGGTGCAGGCAGCAGCTTTGGGCAACTTCATTTTGATGATGGGGAAAGATTAAATCCAAGCCGCCGCCATGAATGTCAAAATCATTGCCAAGCAATGCCTTGCTCATGGCGGAACATTCAATATGCCAGCCTGGACGCCCGCGACCATATTCACAATCCCAGCCAGGCTGTTCAAGATTTGATGGTTTCCACAATACAAAATCAGCCTCGCTGCGCTTATAAGGGGCGGTTTCAACCCGCGCACCAATTAATAATTCATCCAAGCTTTTACCCGAAAATTCACCATATTGTGCAAAGGATTTTGTATCAAATAAAACATGTCCTGCCGCCTTATAGGCATGACCCAATTCAACCAATTTGCGAATAAGTTCCAGCATTTGGGGAATATATTGGGTCGCACGCGGTTCATAATCAGGGGGGATGCAGCCAAGCTCTCTGGCAGCGATTTTGAAATCCTTAATGGTTTTTTCGGTTAAGGTTGAGATGGATATTTCAAGCGCATTTGCGCGCGCATTGATCTTGTCATCAACATCGGTAATGTTGCGAACATAAGTAACTTTTTCATAGTGGCTTCTAAGCAGGCGCACAAACACATCAAACACAACCAGCGGGCGCGCATTTCCAATATGAATATGATCATAAACCGTGGGGCCGCACACATATATGCCAGCATGACCTGGAACGCGCGGGGTAAAGCGCACAAGTTTGCGGGATGCGGTATCGTGAAATTTTATTGGCATTTGCTTCTTTTCTTAAAGTAAATGATCTTGTGATAAACTACCAGCGCAGCAAGGATGCACCCCATGAAAATCCGCCACCAAGTGCGGTTAGGGCAATTAAATCGCCTTTTTTAAATTTATCATGCGCTGCCCCATGACAAAGCGCAATCGGGATGGTTGCTGCCGATGTATTTGCATGATCTTGAACAGTTATAATAACCTTATTAGGGTCAATGTTCAACCGTTCCCCAACTTTTTCAATGATGCGGGCATTGGCTTGATGGGGAACCAGCCAATCAAGCTGATTGGCGGTGATATGGTGTTTTTCGCAAAGGATATTGACCGCATCGCTCATTTTATGAACGGCGTGGCGAAACACATCCTTGCCGTCCATCGTTACATGACCATATTGCCCTGTGCTGCCCGCGCCGCCATCAACAAACAGCCGATCATAATGGCTGCCATCGCTTTGAAGGAAGTGATCAATTAATCCGCTTTGCTTTTCTGCTTGGTTGTTGGCACGGCTTGCCTCCAGCACAACAGCCCCCGCACCATCTCCGAACAAGACGCAGGTTGAACGATCCTGCCAATTTAAAATGCGGCTATAGGTTTCAGCGCCAATCACCAATGCGCGGGTTGCTTGCCCCAAACGCAGCATATTATCGGCTTGATTAAGCGCAAAAATAAAGCCAGAACACACCGCTTGCACATCAAATGCAGGGCAGGGCGGAACTTGCAGCTTTGCTTGAATTTTGGTCGCCGTTGCTGGGAAAATATGATCGGGCGTGGTGGTTGCAACAATGATAAGATCAATATGATCGGGGCTTATTCCCGCTTGCTCCAAGGCGGCTTGCGCTGCCTTTGCCCCCAGATCGGAACAAGCTTCATCGGCGGCTGCAAAATGGCGATGGCGTATGCCAGAGCGCTGAAAAATCCATTCATCAGAAGTATCAATGTTTTTTTCGCGTGCAAGCGCATCATTATCAAGCTTATGTTCAGGCAAATAATGCCCAACCCCGATAATGCAGCTGATGATCCCTGTTTGTGCAGGTGGATTGATGATGGACGGGGTCACCATTACAAGTCTGCCTTTTGGCGGCGCGCCTGCCTGCTAGAGCGGGCAGGAGAGATATTATCTTCATGTTCGCGCAGATGATCCATTTCTTCGGCGATGCGTTCATAAAATCCGCGTTCAATCAGATCAATCGCAACATTAATTGCATTTGCAAAACCGACCGCATCGCTGCCGCCATGTGATTTAATCACAATCCCGTTTAGCCCCATCAACACCGCGCCATTATAATTTCTGGGGTCAAGCTTGCGTTTGAATTGATCCAAGGCGGGTTTTGACAATAAATACCCTATTTTTGCCATCAGGCTGGATTGATAGGCATTTTTTAACAAGGTGGTAAGCAAGGATGCGGTGCCTTCAATCGCCTTTAAGGCGACATTGCCCGTAAAGCCATCCACGACAATCACATCAACATCACCTTTGCCAATATCATCGCCTTCGACATAGCCTTTAAAATGCCCTTTTAACGGGGTGTTTTCCAAGATGATCGCGGCTTGGCGAATGGTGTCATTGCCCTTCATCGCCTCAACCCCAATATTTAACAGCCCAATCGTTGGGGTTTCAATGTTTAAAACGGTGCGTGCGAAAACTTCGCCCATCACCGCAAACTGCACCAAATGTTCCGATGAACATTCAACATTTGCCCCCAAATCCAGCATGCAAGCATAGGATTTTTTGGTGGGAAATGCAGAACAAATGGCGGGGCGATCAATGCCCTTCAAGGTGCGAAGCGTGAATAATGAAAGCGCCATTAATGCGCCCGTATTTCCAGACGAGATCGCAGCATCCGCTTCATTGTCTTTCACCGCATGAATGGCGCGCCCCATGGTGGTATCGCCGCCGCGCCGCACCACTTGCGATGCCTTATCTTCATTGCCAACGGTTTTAAGGCAATGAATAATTTGAATGCGATCAATAAATTGCTTGGGCAGAAGCGGGGCAAGGATCGCTTCATCGCCAAATAATTTTAAGTTTAAATTTGAATGATTGTTAAGCGCAAGGGTTAAGCCACCAATCACACTTTGTGGTGCATTATCCCCGCCCATTGCATCAAGTGCGATGGTAATCATTTTCTTGCTCAATTTGTGATATGGTTAGCGTAACAGATTATTCTGCGTCTGCATCAACATCTTCAGCAGGGGTTTTGGGCGTTAAGATTTGTTTTTTACGGTAAATCCCCGTTTTCAAATCAATGTGATGGGGTCTTACCAATTCGCCTGTATCAGGTTCAATGCGGTAAGCTTGCGTGCCAAGCCCATCATGCGAACGGCGCATATTGCGTTTTGATGGGGTGGTTTTGCGTTTTGGAACAGCCATGGTTACATCCTTAAACTCTAAATTTATATGGGTTGTTTTGTTTTATAATTCGTATATTTTAATTTTCATATATCAAGATTGCTTGCCATTATACAAGTTAAAATCTGTGATGATTGCAATGCTCTTATCAATTTTGAGGGTGAACTGCAATATGAAAGCGCAGCCATTCTTGATATTTATGGACATAAAATCGAATTAAGCATAATTCAGCCTTATTTATTAGCCTGTTTATGCAGTTGAGGCAAGAATTTTGTCAAGCATCCCTTATTATCTATGGCTGGTTGAAGATACACGCAGCGGCAATCAACGCCAATTACACGCAATGCGCGCGATGCTTGCTGGCGATTCGCGCTTTAAAATGATCGGGGAATTTACCCTTGATCGCCCGCCATTATGGCATGATCGCTTTATGCCAGCTGGTTTGGGCAGCTGTTTAGAAACATCATCCCTAAAGCATTATAAACCGATCATGGG
>JBGCED010000092.1:0-7957 GCA_045106055.1 Alphaproteobacteria bacterium | reverse complement strand
TGAAGCGATGATGCTTGGGCAGGTGATTTACATTCTATCCAAGCCGCCCGCATCTGTGTTAACCAGAATAGATCCTGAATTTAGCCTTGAGGCGCGGATGGATTTTGGCGGCATTCAGCAACATCCTGATTATGCCAAGACCCGTAAATTAATACAGTCTTTTCTTGCTGGAAAATGATTATTAATAATCATTAGAAAACGACAATTAGGGCATTTTGTCAAAAGAAAACAAAATGCCCTAAATTGCCTTGTATGAATAGCCTAGTAAGGGCGATATTTAAGCTGCGAATTTAGGGGATTTCCCTTTGAATTTTTTGGATGAACGCTGCCCTGATTGCGCGCCCGATTGATGTGCCGCACGGGGGTTTGCTGAATGGGGGTTTGCTGAATGAGAGCTTGCAGCATGAGAGTTGTGATTGCCCGCATGCTCGGTGCGCCGTGATTGTTTTTGTTCCGATGGCTTATTCGCAGAAGATTTATGCGGGGAAGCCTTATAAGATTTCCGTGCGCCGTCCTTTGCAAAGGCTTCAGATTTTGAACCCGATCCATGCTGAAATGGTTTTGGTGCGCGGCGTTTTCCTGCATTTTCATTTGTAGCAACACCGCCTTTTGCGCTTGAACGGCGCTCTTGATAAGCACCCCGTTCTTGGTAATTTCCGCCATCTTGGCGTGCCTCATCCCTTTGTCCTTGATATTTGGGGCGCGCTTGATAGGATGGACGATCAGACCTGCCTTGATTTTCGCTATTTCCGCGATTGCTGCCATGATTGCGGCTGCCACCATTACTGCGATTGCCACCATTGCTGCGATTGCCTTGATAACCGCCCCGTCCCTCGTTTCTGCCCTCGTTTCTACCATTACTTCTACCATTGCCTTGATGCCTGCTTCCAGCATCATTTGCTGCCATGCCAGGATTAAGCAAACGGTTAATCGCATGCCATTTTCCGCGATCGCCAGGGGTTACAAAGCAAATCGCTTCGCCCATTGCGCCAGCCCTTGCGGTGCGGCCAATTCTGTGGATATAATCCTCGGCACATTGCGGTAAATCATAATTAATGACATGTTCAATATGGGGAATATCAAGCCCGCGCGCAGCAACATCGGTTGCGACCAAAATGCGGTATTTCTTGTTCCTGAAATTTGCAATCACCCGATCGCGTTTATTTTGGCGTAAATCGCCGTGGATGGCATCCGCACTATGACCTTGTTTGGATAATTTTGTTGCAAGCCGTTCTGTGCCAAATTTGGTTTTCACAAAGACAATAATCGACCCTTCGCGTTCGTTTAATTCGTCCAGAAACAGATCATATTTGCCAGCTTCACTGGTTTGCAGCATATCATGCTTGATGTTAATCGCAGCCGATGATTCTGAATTCACCGATACCCGCACAGGATCATTCAGATATTTTTGTGCAATCTTAGTAATATTTTGCGGTAAAGTCGCCGAAAATAACAAGGTTTGGCGCACGCTTGGCATATATTTCAAAATGCGTTCAATTTGAATGGTAAAGCCCATATCCAGCATGCGATCTGTTTCATCCAGCACCAAATAATTGGTTTCATTAAGCATCAAGCTGCCGCGTTCCAGATGGTCATTGATCCGCCCAGGCGTACCCACCACCAAGCGCGGGCGATTTCTTAATTGCTGTAATTGTTTTGGCATCGGATCGCCGCCAATTAACAAGGCGGTTTTAATGGGTGATCGCTTGCCCAGCAAGGCTTGAAGCTGCGCAAGAACCTGGGTTGCAAGCTCGCGGGTTGGCGTCATAATCAGCGCTTGATTGCGGGAATTATTGCCCAAATGCACCACTAGCGGAATGCCAAAGGCTGCGGTTTTACCTGTTCCCGTTTGGGCAGAACCCAAAATATCGCGCCCTTGAAGCGCATGGGGAATGGATTGTGTTTGAATGGGGGTTGGCGTCGTAAAATTAAGATGCTGTAAAATATGATTCAGGCTTTCAGGCAGCCCCATTTCACTAAATCCAGAAATTGCTGGTGCAGCTTCATTCGCAACTTGTTGATCGATATCAGTATTTTTTATTGTATTATTTGTCATTTTATTTTCCATTATTTTCTTTAAAATTATCCAAGCTGCCGCACATGATTTGTGCAGCATATCCTTGGTGGTTATTCAATATATTAAGCGCAAATGCGAGCTTTTCGGTGAGTGTTACTTTACCCACAATTAGCGTTTTGCTCTTAATATATCTAAGAAAATACAAGAAAATAAAACGCTAGTTAAATCCAATGGATCAAAACATCTTAACGAGAAATGCCGTCCATGGAATTTATAAATATCAGCAGTTAATTGCTTAAAATAATCTGTCTATGCTTAAAAATCACTGAATCTCAAAAGAGTGAGATTCAGTGATTTTAGCATAAAATTAATCGGCAAGTTTTAAATTTGCAGCCGAGGTTTTACCCTTGTTGGTTGCAATGTCATAGCTTAGCACTTGACCTTCGTTAAGGCGTTGGATGCCCGCTTTTTCAACGGCACTTACATGCACGAATACATCATTTGATCCGTCTTCGGGTGCAATGAAGCCATAGCCTTTTGTTGGGTTAAACCATTTTACTGTACCTGTTGCCATAATTATATCTCCGTTAGATAATTTAAGATTGTTTAAGTTAAGAGTATCACAATTTAAAGACAAGAACCCCTTACGGGCAGCCTGTCTGGCTCACTCTTATTCAAACGCTTAAGACCAACAGGTTAGGGAAGATCGTCAGAAATCTTGATGTCCAGCATCAAGACCGTATGCAAATGCAAATTCAAATGTGTAAGAGTAATTGAAAACTCAAAAATGCTTATAATGCAGAGTTTAAATGAATGCAAGCTAAATTATATCGCTTGCATTCATTTATTATTGCATATCATAGATTACGGTTTGCCGAGATGGTTATGATGTTAACACATTCACGGTTGACGCAGCGCCATCTTCTTCGCTGGAATCAGCATTGACCGATAGCATTTCAAGCAACGCAGCCAATGTTTCCAGCCCAAGCGGTGCGCCCATCTGCCCGCCTTGCGGTGCGCCCGTCATTGGCGGTGGGGGCGGCATATTTCCGCCACCAGCATCCCCCATTTGAGGGCGGCCCATCGGGATGCCTTGCTCTTCCATGAAAGCTTCCAGCAATTCAGTATTAACTGTGCCATCATCATTTTTAATGGCTGCCAGTGCTTCTTCGCCAAATTGCTGCACAAACATGGCTTGAAATTCATCCGAATTAAAATCGGGCGGACCACCGCGACCTGCAGGCGGACCCATTTGTCCAGAAATGCTGCCTTCTTCATAAAGGGCTTGCGCCAATTTATTTGTATCAAGCGTGCCCTCTTCGTTCAAGAAAGCATCAAGTTCTAAATCCAGTGAAGCCAAAAGCTCCTCAAGAAAGTCCTTATTTTCTGACTTACCGACCCCTGATGGGCGGTTGCCAGCGGCAAATGCACCGCCTATTGATCCTATATCCATCGCTCTATATTCCTTTCATCTTGATTGTGAATCCCACGATACCGTTTCAGGCATGCAATTTTCGCACCAAGTTATGATTATACAGCCAATCCGCTTTGTTTGATGGCTTATAGAGGGTGATTTTACGGTCTGGCAGCAGGCGGGCGAGCCATTAAACCTTACGCTGAATCCTATATGTTGTGGTTTTGTTTGCAAGAAACACTAAATATCGATTGAAATCAGGTGTTAAATCGGTTATGATCTTGTTTTCAAAGATTTCAGCACGGCTTTTTTTGAGGATATGAGGATGCAAATAGAACGATATTTTACAAAACCCAATCAAAGCCCCTATGCTGAAATTAAGATGGCACATATTGATGCGCAAATTATCGGCGCGCAGGGCAAATCCTTTTTTAAGCAGGATAAGATTGAAGCCCCTGCCGATTGGTCGCGCACAGCAATTGGCATTGTTGCGCAAAAATATTTTCGTAAAGCTGGCGTGCCTGCGGCTTTAAAGCGCGTGAAAGAAGCTGGGGTTCCAAAATTCCTATGGCGCAGCGTGCCGGATCATAAAATTCTGGATATAATGCCTGCGGATGCGCGCTATGGCGGGGAATATAAAATCACCCAATTATTTGATCGTATGGTTGGCGCATGGTGCTATTGGGGGTGGAAATATGGCTATTTTGACCATGAGCAAGATGCCAAAGCCTTTTATGATGAAATGCGCTATATGATGGCGCAGCAAATGGGCGCGCCCAACAGCCCGCAATGGTTTAATACGGGGCTGCATTGGGCTTATGGAATTGATGGCCCAAGCCAAGGCCATTATTTTGTTGATCCCGTTGATCATCAATTAAAGCAATCAAGCTCGGCTTATGAACGCCCGCAGCCCCATGCGTGCTTTATTCAATCGGTTGAGGATAATCTTGTTAATGAACAGGGGATCATGGATCTGTGGGTGCGCGAAGCCAGACTTTTTAAATATGGGTCTGGAACGGGCAGTAATTTTTCTGCGGTACGCGGGTTGGGCGAAAAACTGGCAGGGGGCGGTGAATCCTCTGGCTTGATCAGCTTTTTAAAGGTTGGAGATCGCGCTGCGGGCGCAATTAAGTCTGGCGGCACGACAAGGCGGGCTGCTAAGATGGTGATTGTGGATGTTGATCACCCTGATATTGAAGAATTTATTGATTGGAAGCTGCATGAGGAGCAAAAGGTCGCTGCCTTGGTTGCAGGGTCAAAGCTGTTAAAATTACATGTGTGCGAAATATTAGCTGCGATTGAAACCATAGAAGATCAAGATGCAAGATTTGATCTAACCAAAAATAAATCATTAAAGCAAGCCATTGCAAATGCGCGCGCTGCCGCAATTCCAGAAGGGTCAATCGCGCAAACAATCGCGCTTGCGCGCCAACAAAATACCATGCTTGTGGGTAAGGATACGCTGAAAATTGACATTCCAACCTATGATGTATCTTGGCAGGGCGAGGGATATGGGTCGGTATCTGGGCAAAATTCCAATAATTCGATAAGGGTCAGCGATGAATTTATGGAAGCCGTTAATCAAGGCAAAACATGGAACCTAACCGCGCGCACCGATGGCAGGGTGATGAAACAGCTGGAAGCAAAAGCGCTGTGGGATAAAATCGGGCTTGCTGCATGGGCTTCTGCGGATCCTGGGCTGCAATTTGATACAACGATTAATGATTGGCATACTTGCCCGCAATCGGGGCGGATTAATGGGTCAAACCCATGTTCAGAATATATGTTTTTGGATGATACGGCGTGCAATCTTGCATCCTTTAACCTGCTTAAATTCACGCAGGATAGGGCGGAAACAGACCATATTACAGACCATATTATTGATTGCGATCGCTTGGCCTATGCCACCAGATTATGGTCAATTACGCTTGAAATATCCGTATTGATGGCACAATTTCCATCAAAACAGGTTGCGCTTAAAAGCCATCGCTATCGCACTTTGGGGCTTGGTTTTGCCAATCTTGGCGGGCTGTTTATGGCATCGGCAATTCCCTATGACAGCCCGCAAGCCCGTGCAGTTACAGCCGCAATTTGCGCATTAATGACGGGGGTTGCTTATAAAACTTCTGCGGAAATGGCAGGGGCGCTTGGCGCATTTGAAGGCTATGAATCCAATAAGCAAGACATGTTGCGGGTCATGCGCAATCATCGCCGCGCTGCTTACGGGGATCAAGATGGCTATGAAGGGTTAAACCGTACGCCCGTCCCCTTGGATCATCAAAGCTGCACCCAACAGGATTTGCTTGCCCATGCGATGAAAGCATGGGATGAAGCGCTTGCCCTTGGAAAAGCGCATGGATATCGCAATGCGCAAGTCACCGTGATTGCACCCACTGGCACCATTGGCTTTGCGATGGATTGCGATACGACAGGCATTGAACCTGAATTTTCGCTGATCAAACGCAAGCAATTGGCAGGGGGCGGTGAATTGCTGTTGATTAACCAGCAAGTTCCCGTTGCGCTTCAAAAATTAGGCTATGAACCCCATCAAATTAAGGATATTGTGCATTATTGTTCAGGGCATCGCAGCCTAGCAAACGCGCCCTATCTTAATCATGTCCAGCTTAGCGCTTTGGGTTTTGACCAAGCGGGGATTGAACGCATTGAAGCCAAATTAAAGGAATCAGGACAGCTGGAAGATGCGTTTCATCCCGCCAATATCCAAAGCGAATATTGTGTTACAAAGCTAAATCTTGACCCCGCATTGTTGGATGCACCAGATTTTGATCTTTTGACGCATTTAGGCGTAGATCACTCCCAAATTCAGGCCGTGAAACGCCATTATTTCGGCACAATGACGATTGAGGGCGCGCCGCATCTTGACCCGCAGCATTACCCGATTTTTGATTGTGCCAATCGCTGCGGTGCGCTTGGAACGCGCGCACTTAGCCCTGAAAGCCATATTTTGATGATGGCAGCGGCGCAGCCTTTTATCTCTGGCTCTATTTCAAAAACAATCAATATGCCTGCATCGTCAACTGTTGAGGATTGCCTTGAAGCCTATCAGCTTTCATGGCGTTTGGGATTAAAATCAAATGCGCTTTACCGTGATGGCAGCAAATTATCACAGCCGCTGCTATCGGAGGTTTTTGATCCAAAAAGCGTTGAATTATTAAGAGATGAAACGGTTGATCAAAATAGCAAGATTGAAATTCTAGCGCGCGAGATGGCAACAAGCATGGTTGCACAAATGCAGCAAGCAGCTGTTAAGTCGGTTGAAAATAATGGTCTATCGGGCAAAAATTTACGCCACCGCTTGCCGCAACGGCGACTTGGCTATACCCAAAAGGCGGTGATTGGTGGGCATAAGGTCTATATCCATACGGGCGAATATCGTGATGGCAATTTGGGCGAGATTTTCATTGATATGCACAAGGAGGGCGCGTCTTTTCGCTCTTTGATCAATAATTTTGCGATTGCCATTTCGATTGGCTTGCAATATGGCGTGCCGCTGGAAGAATTTGTGGATGCCTTTACCTTTACCAAATTTGAACCTGCGGGCATGGTGCAAGGGCATGATCGGATTAAATCCGTGACCAGTGTCATTGATTATATTTTTCGTGAATTGGCAATCACCTATCTTGATCGCCAGGAAATGGCGCAGGTAAGCCCGCCAGAACATCTAAGCCCTGATACGATTGGCGGGGGGAAGGATGAAGGCAAGCCCAGTCCTGAATTTTTAAAAATGCGCGATCAAGCAAATAAAGCAATATCACAAGAATTAAATGTGCTTGCTGGCGCGCCTGCTGTTGCGCCCGCCCCATCACGCGAAGCAGCAGAAACCGCATTGCTTGCAGAAGCACGCCAGCTTGGTTATGAGGGGGAGCCTTGTTCAATGTGCGAATCATGGACACTGGTCAGGAATGGATCCTGCCTTAAATGCGCAACATGCGGCGAAACAACGGGCTGTTAATCATGGCAAATCAACCTTTAAAAATCAATTTTGGCTGCGGCAATTTCAAGCTTAAAGGCTATTTAAATGTCGATTATTCCGCGCATTGTAATCCAGATCAAATCATGGATATGCAAGTTTTTCCATGGCCGTTTGACGATAATAGCGCATCTGATATTATCATGTCGCATGTGCTGGAGCATGTTGGGCAGGATATTGCTGTTTTTGAAAAAATCATCCAAGAATTATACCGAATAAGCGCACCAGACTGCCAGATCACCATTGCTGTGCCTGATCCTTACCATGATAATTTTTGGGGCGATCCCACCCATTGCAGACCAATTACCCCGCAATTATTAAATTTGCTATCGCGCGGTTTTTTAAAAGAATATCAACAATCCGCGATCAGCCCGATTGCCGTGATGTGGGGGGTTGATTTTGCGATTGAAAAGGTGAACAGCAATGTTGACCCAGCCTTTGCCACATGGGCAAAGCAGCGTAATATCACCTTGAGCATGGATGAATTGCGTTATTATAGAAATGCGATTCTGGATCACAAAATTGTCATGCGCGC
>JBGCED010000091.1:0-29458 GCA_045106055.1 Alphaproteobacteria bacterium | reverse complement strand
GCACATCATCGCCTTCATCGCGATAGAGCGCCGCGTTGCCATCGCGTCCAGAACTCGTGGGATGGCGCGTGCTTCCAGAAAGCTCATCATCCCCAGCGCCGCCATCAAGATAATCATCACCATCATCCCCATCAAGCCAATCATTGCCTGCGCCGCCATCAAGCACATCATCGCCATTCCAGCCAGAAAGCGTATCCGCGCCTTGGCCGCCATCAAGCACATCATCGCCGCTATAGCCCGATAATTGATCATCGCCTTCGCCGCCATCAAGCACATCATTACCAGACCAGCCATCGAGGCGATCATTGCCCGCGCCGCCATCAAGCGTGTCATTGCCCCCGCCGCCATCAAGCCAATCATAGCCATTTTCGCCATCAAGCACATCATCGCCATGCCAGCCAAAAAGCCCATCATTGCCATCGCCGCCTTCAAGCCTGTCAGCACCCTCATTGCCCTAACGACCACCCTCGCCACCGCCGCCTTCAAGCTCATCAGAACCATTACCGCCATCAAGCGCGTCATTGCCATAACCACCTTCAAGATAATCATCGCCCGCGCCGCCATCAAGCGTGTCATTGCCATCGTGGCCATAAAGCTGATCATCGCCATCGCCGCCATAGATACGATCATCGCCACCATAGCCCCATAAATGATCATCGCCACCTAGCCCATAAATATCATCATTTTCGTCCGTTCCGCTTAAACCATAATTAGCAAATTCATCGCCGTAGATTTTGTTGTTGCCGATATCTTCTGGTTGATCTGGGGTTTCTGCCAATATAAAATCATTGGTGGTTAAGGTGTCAATGTCGGTGTTGTTGATGGTGATTTGATAATCATCATTAATGTTAAGGATGATGTCATTGCCTTGAACGACCATCAATGCTTTAAGAGCATCAAAGCTGGTGATCGCATCAAAGGCGCTAAGATTGATCTTATCGCCGTCTGTTTGGCTAAAATCCTTGATAATATCCTGATCGCCTGCATCATGGGCGTCAAACATAAAATTATCCGCGCCATCGCCGCCGCGCAGCACATCGCTGCCCGCACCGCCTGTAATGATGTCATCGCCCGCGTCGCCATAAAGCCGGTCACTGCCAATGCCGCCAGTAAGGGTATCATTCCCCGCCCCGCCTTTTAGCTTATCATCGCCATCCCCGCCATCAAGCGCATCATCGCCCGCGTCGCCATAAAGCCGATCCGCGCCAATGCCGCCCTCAAGCGCATCATTGCCATCGCCGCCCTCAAGCTCATCATCGCCCGCGCCGCCAAATAATTGGTCATCGCCTTGATCGCCCTCAAGATCATCATTGCCCGCATCGCCGTGCAGAATATCATCATCCGCGCCGCCCTCAAGCTCATCATTTCCATCACCGCCATAAAGCGTATCCGCGCCTTGGTCGCCCTCAATAGAATCATTGCCAGCACCGCCCGTTAAATGATCAATGCCGTCGCCGCCCTCAAGCGAATCATCACCCTCGCCGCCCGTGATCGTATCATCGCCAGCCCCGCCTTCAAGTTCATCATTGCCAGCCCCGCCATCAAGATTATCACTGCCATCGCCGCCCTCGATCATATCATCGCCCGCGCCGCCTGATAGGGTGTCATCGCCAGCCCCGCCCTCGATCATATCATCGCCATCGCCGCCATCAATTATATCATTGCCGATCCCGCCATCCAGAAAATCATCGCCGCCAAGCCCATAAAGGGAATCATCCCCCGCTTCGCCAAGCAATTCATTATCCTGATCATCGCCATAAATAATGTCATTGCCAGCACCGCCCGCAACCGCTTCAATATTAGAAATTGTGCCATTTGCAGCCAGATCGCCAAGATTGATCTGATCATCCAAATCGCCGCCTTGCAGCGTGTCAAAGCCATCGCCGCCATCAATTTGATCATCTTCGGCATCATAAATTAAAACATCATCGCCAGCACCGCCTTGCAGTTCATCAACCCCCGCGCCGCCATCCAGCAAATCATCGCCCGCACCGCCATAAAGTTCATCCTTGCCCGCTTCGCCGTAAAGTTCATCATGATCATCGCCGCCCTCAAGCACATCATCGCCCGCACCGCCATAAATCACATCATTGCCCGCTTCGCCTTCAAGCTCATCATTGCCATCGCCGCCGCGAACAATATCATCGCCCGCGCCGCCCTCAAACTCGTCACTGCCAAGACCGCCATCAAGAATATCATCGCCTTCACCGCCTTCAATATCATCATTGCCATCGCCGCCTTGCAAAATATCATTGCCAATTCCGCCATCCAAATCATCATTGCCGATCCCGCCAACCAGCGTATCATCACCCGCACCGCCTTCAAGATCATCATCGCCAATCCCGCCATCAAGCGCATCATCACCTTCGCCGCCCTCAAGATCATCATCGCCTTCGCCGCCAGATAAGGAATCCGCGCCATCGCCGCCTTCAAGATCATCATTGCCAGCCCCGCCATCAAGCACATCATTGCCCGCGCCGCCCTTTAATTTATCGCCGCCGCTGCCGCCATAAAGCGTATCATTGCCCGCCCCGCCTTTTAAACGGTCAACCCCTTCGCCGCCATCAAGCACATCATCGCCATCCCCGCCATCAAGCCGGTCATCGCCAATATCGCCGATTAATTGATCATTGCCAGCACCGCCATAAAGCGAATCATCCCCCTCATCCCCTTTTAATTTATCATCCCCATCTTGACCCTTTAAGCGATCATCGCCATCCCCGCCATAAAGTTCATCATCCCCATAAGACCCATAAAGATGGTCATCGCCGCCATAGCCGCTAATCACATCATTGCCATCCGATCCGCGTGAACGGTTGCGTGCGTCTGTTCCGTTGATGATTTTACCCTCAGCCATGTCAATGCCCCTTTTAAGTTGATAGATTTTGATTTCTTAACCATTTCATTTTTTAACCCTATGAAATGATTATATATTTTCAGCAATTTGTGATATAGATCACACAAACAGCAAGTCTGTCAACAGCTCTTTTTTAAAAAATAAATCTTATCTGGGGAAAAGATGATATGGGTGGAGATTTTGCTAACGCAAAAGGGTAAGGATAGAGCTTGCTTGATCGCCTGAAATGGCAAGTGCCTGTATGCCAAGCTGTTGGCGGGTGCTAAGGGCGGTGAAATTCGCCCCTTCTTCATTCATATCGGCAAGCACCAATTTATCCGCGCCTGCTGCCAGCGTATCATGGTAAGCTTGTGAAAAATCCGAGCGAATTTGCAATAATGCAACATTGCTGCCAAGGGTTGAGGCTTGTCCTTGCAAGCGGCTGATTGCCTGATCCAAGCTTAGCATGACTTGATCTGCAACTTGAAATGCGCTGTTATTTGCGCCCATGGCGGAAAAACCCGCCGCGCCTGCTTCTTGAATAAAGACAGATACCCCTTTAAACCCATGATTCTGGTTTGATCCAAAAAAGGCAGCTGCTGTAAATAATTGCCCTGATCCATTGCTGGCGGTGGCGTTTAAATCCAGCCCATCAATCGTTAATGTTGATTCTCTGCGTTCTGAAAATTTAACCTCCAGCTGGTTATTGCGATCCTTCAGCAGGTTTAAACCATTATAGCTAGAATCTTCGATCAGCTGCGAAATTTGTGTGCCAAGCAGGTTAAATTGCTGGGTTGCGGATTCGCGCTCAACCGTGGATTGCGACTTTGTCGCCTCGACCAGCCCTTTCATTTGCTTTAATAAGGCATCAATCGCCTCCACCGCATCCAAGGATGCTTCCAGCGTTGAAATGGCTTGATCAATCCCCGCCTTGCGTTCAATAAAATCGCCCGAACGGTCGGATAAGCCCTTGGCGGTAAAATAAGCAACAGGGTCATCCACAATGCTATTGACCTTCTTGCCCGTTGATAGACGCAGCTGCGTCTGGTCAAAAAGATCGGAATTTCTGCGTAAATGCGCCAGATTCTGCCGTTGCCCTTGCGTTAGTGCAATATCCCTTGCCATTGTATTTTCCTTTATTTATCCGCTCACACGCTTACACGCTCACACGCCGCTAGCATGCTTACACGCTCACACGCCGCTAGGCTTACGCCACACTGGTGGCGACCCGCAGTCGCGGGCTTAATTCACGCTTGTGCGCTTGAAACTCTTTGTAATGCGCCCCCCCTTAAAAATTATTTTTAAGAGGGGGATCACATTATCATCATAACATATTAATTAATTTAATATATTATCTTTCTTCAATGCTTACTGAACCAGTGTAATCACCGAAGAATTTTGATCGCCCGAAATTGCCAAGGCTTGGATGGCAAGCTGCTGGCGGGTTTGAAGCGCGGTCAGGTTTGCACCCTCTTCGTTCATATCCGCAAGGGTCAGCTTATCCGCACCCGTTGACAATGTATCGGTATAGGATTGGGCAAAATCCGAACGCGTTTGTAACAAAGACACATTCGAACCCAATTCAGAAGCAACCGCACGCAATCTGGTGATCGCGCCATCCAGATTGTTAATGACTGTTTCTGCCAATATCAAATTACTGTTATTCGCGCCCATGCCCGAAAATCCAGCACCAGCAGCATCCGTCGCACTCATCACCGTGCTAATGCCAAGAAATGCGTTGTTTTCGTCATTGCCAGCAAACGCAACCGCCGAAAATAATCGGGTGTTAAGCGCTTCTGAAGTATCGGTGGAGTTCAAATCAAACCCACCAATGCTAATGGTCGCTGCTGTTCTTTCGGAAAAACGAATGTCCAACCGATTATTGACATCACTAAGCAAATTATAGCCATTATAGCTCGCATCTTCAATCAGTTGGGAAATTTGCGTTCCAACTGTTTCAAACTGCGTTGTGGCTGCAATACGCTCAGCTTGGGTTTGAGACTTTGCAGCCTCGGCAATCCCCTTCATCTGCTGAAGCAATTCATCAATCGATTCAGTTGCATTCAAAGAGGCTTGCAATGTCGAAATTCCCTGATCAATATAATCTTTACGATCAAGAAAATCGGTTGAACGATTTTGCAACGATTGAGAAGTAAAATATGCCACCGCATCATCGACAACATTATTCACTTCCCGTCCTGTTGACAAACGCTCTTGCGTCCGATCCGACAAGTTTTGTATATCACGCAAAGTTGCAATATTTGTTCTTTGCGCTTGGGTCAAAGCAATATCTGCCATGATCCTATCCTTTCTAGGTTTATTGGAAGAAGGCATTCTGCCGCTTCCGTTTTATGACATATCTTTATGGATAAGCGGTGGTTCTACCGCTTAATGCCCATAAATATATGTCTGTTTTTTATGAAACTTTTATATGTTTCATCATATACACCCTCCTATTGCTACTTCTTTATAGCCCATCGCCGAATGGAAGCGATGGGGTTGGTGTTCCTTAACATGATGACACGCCCATTCTGCATTATACATCATCATATTTTAACCTTTTTCCTCGCTCATACGCCGCGAGGCTTACGCCAAACTGTTGGCGGCGCACGCTTGTGCGCTGGATTTCCCCGCTCACACGCCGCGAGGCTTACGCCAAACTGGTGGCGGCGCACGCTTGTGCGCTTAAACTATACGCTCACACGCGCTTAAACTAGACGCTCACACGCCTTAAAAAAGGCGCATGAGCGTTATCAAGTTACTGAACTAAGGTGATCACACTTCCTGCTTGATCGCCTGAAATCGCCAAGGCCTGAATCCCTAACTGCTGGCGGGTTTGAAGCGCGGTCAGGTTTGCACCCTCCTCGTTCATATCCGCAAGGGTTAGCTTATCAGCCCCTGTTGACAAAGTATCCGTATAGGCTTGAGCGAAATCTGCACGCGTTTGCAGCAAAGACACATTCGAACCCAATTCAGAAGCAACCGCACGCAATCTGGTAATCGCGCCATCTAGGTTGTTAATGACTGTTTCTGCCAATATCAAATTGCTGTTATTCGCGCCCATAGAGGTAAAGCCCGCCTCGGCATCGGTTTCAATCGCACTCATCACTGTGCTAATGCCAAGAAATGCATTATTTGCACTGTTGCCATCAAAGGCGACGGATGAAAATAATCGCGTACTAAGGGCTTCGGTGGTATCGGTCGCATTCAAATCAAATCCACCAATCGTGATCCGCGATGCGGTCCGTTCGGAAAATCTAACCTCTAACCGATTATTCACATCGCTAAGCAGATTATAGCCATTATAGCTCGCATCCTCAATTAATTGAGAAATTTGCGTGCCAATGGTTTCAAATTGAGTGGTTGCTGATATGCGTTCAGCTTGGGTTTGAGACTTCGCAGCCTCGGCAACACCCTTCATTTGCTGAAGCAATTCATCAATTGATTCCGTTGCATTTAACGATGCTTGCAGCGTTGAAATGCCTTGATCAATATAATCTTTGCGATCAAGAAAATCAGTTGAGCGATTTTGAAGCGATTGCGATGTAAAATACGCGACCGCATCGTCAATTACATTATTGACTTCCCTGCCTGTCGATAACCGTTCTTGCGTCCGATCCGACAAGCTTTGTATATCACGCAAGGTTGCAATACTGCCCCTTTGCGCTTGGGTCAAAGCAATATCTGCCATGATCCTATCCTTTCTAGAATGTTATGCATTGCATTCTGCAACAATGATAGGTTACATAAATTAGAATATGAAATAAAGCATTTTTTTCAGATTCGCTGATATTTTTTCTAAATTATGTGTTTAACCATCCCTGTTTTGCATGCTAATATGTTGTTTTTATTGGTTTATTTATTTAAAATATTTTTATCCTTTCTATTGTAACAATGTGATAACGGAACTTTGTTGATCACCAGAGATCGACAAAGCTTGAATCCCAAGCTGTTGGCGGGTTTGAAGCGCGGTAATGTTCGCTCCCTCCTCGTTCATATCAGCAAGGGTTAATTTATCCGAACCGCCATAATGTGTATCCACATAGGCTTCGGTGAAGTTTAATCTGGTTTGCAAAATAGAGACATGAGAGCCAAGTTCGGCAACGGTTGCCCGCAAGCGTGCGATCGCTTTATCCATGGTGTTGACCACGGAATCCACAATGAATAAGGCAGAATTATTATCGCCAATTTGTGAAAAGCTTACCGCAAATCCGCCGCCATCAACCGCAACTGTGTTGATGGTTGACATGCCAAGAAACACCCGTTCATTCTCTTCTGTTGCAAAAGAAACCGATGAGAATAGCTGTCTTGCGCCATTTTCACTTGCGGAAGTAGAGTTAAAATCATACCCCCCAACAACCAAGCGCGATTCATCCTTTTCGGAAAAACGCACCTCCATTTCATTATTCACCTCGCTAAGCAAATTATAGCCGCGATAGCTCGCATCCTCGACCATCCTTGAAATTTGCGTACCAATTAGCGTGAATTGCTCGGTTGAAGATGCACGCTCAACCGTTGTTTGCGACCGCGTGGCTTCCGCCAACGCTTTCATTTGCTGCAAGAAATTTTCAATCGCATCGGTGGCTTCCAAAGTTGCCGTTAAGGCTGAAATCCCCTGATCAATCTCGCTTTTGCGAAGCGATAAATCATCGGCGCGATTGGTAAGCCCTTTTGCGGTAAAATAAGCCACCGCATCATCGATAACGGTATTTACCTCGCGGCCTGTGGTTAAGCGATCTTGCGTACGATCCGATAATTTTTGAATATCGCGCAAAGTAGCAATATTGGTTCTCTGCGCATTTGTTAAAGCGATATCTGTTGACATGGTAAAAAGTCCTTCCTTCTGGAAATAAAGAATCTAATTTCTATTAGATTATAAAATTTATCGCTGCCGCCACCATGGTGACAGCGATGGGGTACTTAAAACAAAACAAAAAACATTACTGAATTAGGCGAATAAGCTGCCGTTGTTGGTCACCTGATACGGACAAGGCTTCCAACCCAATCTCATAACGGGTTTGAAGTGCAACCATATTTGCGCCTTCTTGATTGATGTCTGCAAGGGTGATTTTATCGCTTCCCCCTTCCAAATTATCAATATATTCAGAGGTATAATCCAAACGAATTTGCAAAATATTCACTGAATTCGCCATTTCTTGTGCCGCTGCACGCGACCTTGAAATGGCATCATCCAATACCCGAAGCACCTGTTCCGCCAAGGCAACACCTGAATTATTATCGCCAATGGCAGAAAAGCCAGTTGCATCAACGCTTGAGCCATCATCAAAATTGATGGTTGCCGCGCCCTCCAATACGGTTGAAAAGGCAGCAAAATCGCCATTTGAAAGAAAAGCGGCGCTGGTAAATAGCCCGCGCTCGTCATTGGCAGAAGTTGAGTTTAAATCAAACCCATGCACCGTTAATCTTGATGTGGTGCGTTCGGAAAAATCAACATCAAGCTGTAAATTCACTTTGGTCAGCAGGTTAATGCCATTATAAGAAGCATCATCCACCAGCCTTGAAATTTGATCGCCAATTGATAAAAATTGTTCCGTAGAGCTCATGCGCTCTGTGGCAGTTTGCGTCTTGGTTGCCTCGACAATGCCCTTCATTTGAAGCAGCATATCCTCAATGGAATCAAGCCCCTGCAAAGCAGCAGTGATGGTAGAAATGCCCTGATCAATCTTATCTTTACGATAAAAGAATTCTTCGGCGCGATCCGACAGCGTCTTGGCTTGAAAATAGCCAAAAGCATCGTCTTTTACATTATTAATTTCACGCCCAGAGGTTAAACGCTCTTGAGTTCTTTGCGATAATGCATCAATTTCTTTAAGGGTGAAAACTTGGGTGCGTTGACCCAGCGTTAGGGATATTGGATTGGTACTCATGACACAGGCTCCTTCTGGAATTACTTTGTTATCTTGAACAAAATATCACCAAAAGACCTTGTGTGAACTTTGAGCATGGACGCTCAAGAGCATAAGGACTTAAAATTTGCAAGCATCTGTTAAATAAATATTTTAAAAAAACTAATGATTAAAAATACTTAACGATCACTTACGATTACATGACATTCTGTTCAATAAAACTTCGCTTCTGCGAATATCTATAAAGTAAAACAAATAAAAACAAATGTCAACAGTAAATATAAATTTTTTTATTGTTTATTATCAAATGGTTAAGTCGTAACGAATATTTTAATCAAAATAATCCTATCACGCAAAAAAGGCGCGGGCAATGGTGCAATCTTGGGTGATTTGATCTTTCAAAGCCTCAACCCCATTAAATTTCTGTTCAAACCGAATGAAGCTGCATAGATCCACTTGCAATTCCTCGCCATATAAATCTTGATCAAAATCAAAGCAATAGACTTCAAATATGGGGGCAACCACATTGCCAATGGTTGGCTTGATGCCATAATTTGCAACGCCGCATAGGGTCTTATCCTTGCCCTTTATGTGAATCTTCACGCCATAAACCCCAAAGGCAGGGCGCGCTTGATCCAATAATTCTAAATTTGCCGTTGGAAAGCCCAAAGTTTTGGCAAGCCCAAGCCCGTATATGACCTTGCCTTGCAACCGATAGGAAGCACCAAGCATCTTGTTTGCGCCCTTTATATCCCCTGTTTCCAGCATTTGCCTGATCGCTGAAGAGGCATAGATCTGCCCTGTCCCATCGGTCACAGGCGAAATAATATGGGTTTCAAATTCTGCGCTTGCCTTAAGCGTGTCGGGTGATCCTTGGCGTTTCTGACCAAAATGAAAATCATGCCCAACCACCACCTGCTTTGCTTTGCATTTTTGAATTAAAATCTGATCAATAAAGGCTTGGGGGGAAAGCTTTGCCAAATTTTCTTTAAACGGCAGAATCATCAATCCATCCAGCCCCAATGCCGCAATGCGATCTGCCTTTAAAATTGCAGGGGTTAGGCGAAACAAAGATAATTTAGGGTCAAAATATTGCCTGGGATGGGGTTCAAAGCTAAGGGCAATCGCCCTTGCACCCGCTTGTTTGGCAAGCATTTTTGTTTGATTTAAAATATGCTGATGCCCCAAATGCACCCCATCAAAATTTCCAAGTGCGATCACCGCATGCTGAAAATCCTGCGGCAATGGCGCATCAAGCGATAAATCAATCCGCTGCATCTTTTAAGGCGTGCGCGGTTTTTTATGTTTTGACGGCACTTTCATTTCTGCTTCGCCTTCAATGACCTTGACCGCGCCAACAAAGGCGTTGGTGCTGCAAATAATGCGTTTGCGTTCAAGATTAATGCTGGTAATTTGTGCGCGTGCGGTCACCGTATCTCCTGCCATGACAGGCGCAAGAAATTTAAGATTCTGGCTGATATAAATACAGCCCGGCCCTGGCATTTTCATTCCCAAAACGGTTGAGATTAAGCTTGCCGTCAGCATCCCATGGGCGATTCGCCCTTTAAATTGTGTTGTTTTTGCATATTCTTCATCCACATGAATGGGGTTCATATCCCCCGTAACGCCTGAAAATAAAACAATATCTGCTTCGGTGATGGTTTTTGCAAAAACCGCCTGATCACCAACATTCAAATCCTCTATATATTTCCCTAGAATTTCCGAAGGTTCATAAGCAACATCCATGTTTTTTATCCTTTATGTTAAGTTCCGCGTTTAATGATACGCAAGCAGCGTACCATCATCTTTTAGCAAATAAAGATGATTATCAGCAATAATTGGCAGTGTGCGAATAGAGCCGCCCACATCAATTTCGCCCAATACGGCGCCATCATACGGAGAAATTGATAATACTTCACCCAAATTATTTGCAAGCAATAAGCGATCCCCTGCCAATACAGGGCCTTTCCACAAAATCCGCCCCGTCATATCTTCCATATCTTCAAATTGCGGCAAATAGGTGCGCCAGCGCGCTTTACCGCCTTTGCGGGTCAAGGCAAACAAGGATGCATCAAGCCCAAGCACAAAGACATGCTCCCCCGCTGCCCACGGCATTTCAACACCGCCAATATTGCGTTCCCACGCGCGCACGCCTGAACTTGCATCAATTGCCATCATCCGCCCCGCATGACCAATAACATATACTGCGCCGCGATCAATCACAGGGTTTGCCTTAATATCAGCAAGGCTGGCAAGCGCATTAATGGGTTGCAGACTAGCAAGACTTTCTGACCATAATTCGCGGCCATTATCCAGCCTTAGCGCAAAAACCTCACCCGAAGAATAAGGAAATACAACCAGATTGCCTGATATTGCAGGCGATGCACCACCGCGCAGCCCCGCAACCTCTGAAATGCCAAAATGCCGCCACATTAACTCACCTGTTTCAAGGTCAAAGCCGCGCGCTTGATTATCAAGTGTAATCACCACCAAGCGATTTCCCGCAACCGAAGGCGCAGAATGAGTCGGGCTTTCAAGATTGGTTTGCCATAATATTGTGCCATCATCGGCGTTAAGCGCATATAGCATCCGATAAGCGGTGGTTACAAAAATTCGCCCTTGATCATAGGCAATGCCGCCGCCAATTGCCTCGCGGTCGGCTTTTGGAACTTCCAAATCCAGCTGCCAGACACGCTTGCCCGTCATATTATCAATCGCTTGAACCCGATATTTATGATCCACGCTGTAAATGCGCCCTTCGGCAATCACTGGCTGTGTAACCTCGCCATCATCACTGTCAAAGCTGCCAAGCGATACCGACCATTTGCGCTTAATTTGATCAGGCAGCGCCAGATGATAATTCGCATGATCCACAAAGCCGCCCGATTGCGGGAATCCATTATTGGGATTGGGTTTGGGCAGCAAAATCGGAACGCCAGCAAGGCTTACATCCACCGCAATTTCTGAATTGCCCAACATAATGGGAATGCGCTTTCCAGGCAGAATTTTTTCTTGTTCGCCCGAACATGCCGCCAGCAGCATCACGCCAACAATCAAAGCGCCCGCGAAGTTTACTTTATGAACGCTTGCAAAAATATTCATCTTATCCCTTTGCCTGCTGATCCAGTAAATCCAAAATCTCTTGCGCCATATTGGTAATATCAGGCAGTGTGCTTTGATCATTGGTTAGCTGGGTAAGCATTTCTTTTGCTTGAATGGTTTGACCTTGGCTCAGCGCCAATTCAACCCCAAACAGGCGTGCATATTGCGACAAGCCAGCAAGCGCAGGATCCTTTAACGCTTGCACATCATTATAAAACGCATCCAAATTCGTTTGGATTGCCGCAGCATCCATCAGCCCGCCTGCCATTGCCGTTTCAAGGCTAAGCAGGTGAAATTGCTGCCTTAGAAATTCGGATATATCTGTATTTTGCGCCAAAGATTCATAAAGATCATAGGCTTGTTGAAACGCGCCCTCTTGCACATAAAGCGCAGCCGCTGTTGCATCCGCTAGCGGCGAAAACCCCGCTTTTAAGCCTTGCAAAGCTTGTAATTGATTGGCAGCTTCCAGCATATTAAGACCTTGCGCCGCATTTTCCCCGCCAAGCGCAAGCTTGGAGACAACCCCGCTATAGCGCGCGCCCGAATCATAAATTTGCTGCATATTCCAATATTGATAGGCGGTAAAGCCAGAAACCGCGATCACAATAACAATCGCGCCCGCAATGAATTTCTTGCCATATTTTTGCCAGACTTGCTTGGCGCGATCCTTGCGTAAATCCTCATCAATTTCATTAAAAATATCAGCCATTTTATTATCCTTTTTATCTTACTCACTCGCCGTAAGGCTTTCGCCGCACTAGCGGCGGCCCACGCTTGTGGGCGTGTGGTTGTTTGTGACTCAAGAGTCGTTAGGGTTTCGCCGGAAGCATTTTAGTAAAAGTGGAAACCGGTTTTGCGTTTAAAAATGCGTTTAAAAAACTATTAAAACGGCGGCCCACGCTTGTGGGCTTCTGGTTTTTTTTAAAACTCACGCGGCATTATGTTTCCTCCCCCTTTAAGTAAAGAGGGAGGAAAATAACAAATTAAGCACTGCGGTAAAGCTTGGTCATCACAAATTCGCGGTGACCAAGGGCTTCAGCTGATGTTAAGCGCCCATTTGATGTGCGAATAACCATATCAATCAGCTTATCCCCTGCTTGATCAAGATTAAGCTCACCGCGCAAAATGCCAGAAACATCTGTGTCCACATGTTCGCTCATGGTGCGTACGGTGCGTGGATTTGCGGTTAATTTAATCACAGGCATAATCGGATTGCCGATAATATTGCCTTGACCCGTAGGGAATAAATGAACGGCAAAACCAGCCGCAGCTTGCAGCGTATTACATTCTGCTGCTGCTGATGATGTATCCATAAAGTAAAGCCCTGGCCCTTTTTCAGGGGCTTCTGCGGGTTTTAACACATCAATAAATTTGGTTTTCTTACCGATTTTCTGATAATTGCCAAAGGCTTTTTCTTCAATCGTGGTAAGTCCGCCCTCAATATTGCCCTTAGTCGGCTGGCTGTCAGAAAGATCGGATGTTTTATTTGGCTCAATCACTTCATCCATATAGGCTTGCCATGTATCCATGAATTTCTTGGCGGTTGCCTCGTCTGCGGCGCGGGTTGCGCAAATTTTCTCGCAGCCCGTTAATTCCGAAGTTTCGCCAAAGCAAGTGGTTGCCCCTTGGGCATCGAATTTATCAATTAAATTCCCAACCGTTGGATTTGCAGCAAGCCCTGAAGTTGTGTCGGATTCCCCGCATTTGGTGGCAACCCATAATTCGCCAACATCACATTCTTCGCGCGATTTTTCACTTGCCCATTGAACATATTCCTTGGCAATTCTGGATGCTGCTGCAATCGTGTTATGATCACCATTTTGTTCAATCGCAAGCCCTGTAACGGGTTTGCCTGTTTTCTTAATGCCATCCACAACGCGCCCCGTCCATACGGGTTCAATGCCAATCACAATCACGGCGGCAACATTTGGATTTGATCCTGTGCCGATCAAAGTGCGAAAGTGAAGTTCCAAATCTTCGCCAAATTGCAAGCGCCCATAATGATGTGGAAGCGCCATACAGCCCTTAATATTATGCGCAACCGCCTCGCAAGCGGCATTTGATAAATCATCAAGTGGCAATAAAATCACATGATTACGAACGCCAACACGCCCATTTTCACGACGATACCCAAAAAAACTATGCTTTGTCATTTTACCACCTTTTTGTTTTTACATTTTGAACATGTGCATGACCGCCCTTGGCGATGTCTGCAATGGCTTTTCCAATATCATTGTCATATTTGATAATGGTATCGCCCATTTTAATATCGCCCAGTGCGATCTTATGCCCCAGCGGAATAGGATCCAAGGCCTTAATCATAATGGTTTGATTATTATGCATATAAAGTCCGCGCAGTTCCTGCCCAGCCTCAATACCCTCAACCACAATGACCCCGACCGTATCGGTATCATCATGGATTAAAAAATCAGGTGCACTCATGTAATTACAACTCCTTTCAATATGTTGTATTATGGTTTTAAAATAATTTTTGCAGCTTTGCTGCGGGCGTTTAACAAATCATCAAAGGCTTGCCCGCCTTGTGATAGGGGGCGCTCTTCATACCAATCAAGCGCACCCAGCGCGCCCGAATGCAGGGCATTTAGCGCGGCTTTAAAATCCACCATGGAATAAGTATAGCATCCAATAAAGGCGATTTCTTGCAAGGTAATGCGGCGAATGTCAAGCCCATCAGCGCCATCAAGCAAGCCCACATGGACGATGACCCCGCCTGGTTTTACCGCAGCGGATGCGGCAATGCGCGTTGCCTTTGCCCCAACCGCGTCAATGATAATGTCAAAACTGCTTGGGTTCAAGCTTGGATCATTTAAAGGATTATGCTGCTGGTCAAACCCTGCTTGTGATGCGGTTTCAAGCCGCCCCGCATTGGTTTCCGCAATCGTAATATCATAACAGCCATATGCTTTTAACACCAAAGCCGCAGACAATCCGACCGCACCCGCACCAAACACCAGCGCGCGGGCTTCGGCAAGCGGGCGGCGCGCATGCTTATGTGCCAAGAATACTGCGTGATAGCCCGTTGCCACAGGTTCAGCCAGCGCGACCTTGGATGCTTCCATCCCTGCGGGTGCAAGGATCAAATTGCGTTCAGGAATCGCCAAATATTCGCCAAATGCCCCTTGGCGCGGTGCCATGCTGATAATTTGCCGCGATGCACAAAGGTTGGGCGCACCATCAAGGCAAGATTCGCAAATGCCGCAAGTAACAAGCGGGTTAATCGCCACATTCTGCCCCTTATATTTTCCCTCAATAACAGTGCCAGCTGCTTCATGCCCCAAAATCAAGGGGGCGGGGCGGCGTTCATCATGCCCCAAATAGGCATGCATATCCGACCCGCAAATCCCGACTGCGTCAATTTTAATCAGCGCATCGCCTTGTTCAACAACAGGTTCAGGCACATCCTTATAGGCAATTTCTTTTGGCCCTTGATAGATCAATGCTTTCATTTTGCTGTAAATCCTCCATCTACAAACAGGGTCTGCCCCGTGACATAAGATGCCGCATTGGAACATAAAAACAATAATGGTCCATTAATGTCAGATAATGCCCCATTTCTGCCAATACAAGTTTGCTGCGCATTTGCATTGCTGCGCGCATCATCATCAAATACCGCCTTGGTAAGCTGGGTTGGGAAAAAACCAGGGGCAAGCGCATTTGCCATAATGCCATCCTTTGACCAAGCTTCCGCCATGGCGCGCGTCATTTGTTCAACCCCGCCCTTTGATGCGCCATAAGCAATGCCGCTTGGAAAGGCGCGCCGCGATTGCAGGGAAGCAAAATTGACAATGCGTCCCCATTTTTTGATCTTCATCGCGGGAACAAGTGCTTGTGCAAGAAAAAAGGGTATGGTTAAATTAAGCAATAAGGTAACATCCCAGCCTGATTGCGTGACCTCATCCGCAGATTCGCGTTTATTGATCCCTGCTGCATTGATTAAAATATCAGGCGCACCGAAAAACTCAGCCGCGCTGGCGGCAATTGCTGGAATCGAATCACGATCGCTTAGGTCGGCTGCCAAAATGGCGGTATCGCCTTGTGTTTCATTTGCCCAATCTTCAAGCGCATCTGCGCGGCGGGCAAGTCCAACCACTTGCGCCCCTGATTGCGCCAAAGTCGTTGCGACCATGCGCCCCAGCCCGCTGCTTGCGCCCGTGACCAAAGCAATTTTACCTGATATGTCAAATAATTCCATCATTGATCTCTTTTTATTTTGATCCAACCAGATCAAATTCTTCATCAGGGAAGTATTTTTTAAGGCGAATATCCGCTGTGCGTGCATGCCCTTCCATGCCTTCAAGCCTTGAGATGCGCGCCGTTGCCTCGGCAATCGGTTTTGCGCCTTCGCGGGTTGCGCGCTGCCATGTCACGATTTTCATATATTTATGCACCGATAGCCCGCCCGTATATTTTGCTGCCCCCGATGTTGGCAACACATGATTAGTCCCTGATGCTTTATCACCAAAGGCAACCGTTGTTTCTTCGCCAAGAAATAAAGAGCCATAGCAATTTAGGCGTTTAAGCCACCAATCCAAATCATCCGCTTGCACGGTTAAATGTTCGGGCGCATATTCATCAGAAGTTTGCGCCATAATTTCGCGATCGCTGCATAAAATCACCTCGGCATAATCGCGCCATGCGGCATCTGCATTGGATTTATTAGGTTCGGGCAGACTGTTAATATGCTGCGGCACAAGCTTCATCACTTGTTCAGCCAAAGCCTTATCATCGGTCACCAGCCATACAGGCGAATTATAGCCATGTTCCGCCTGCCCCACCAAATCGGCAGCAACAATGTCTGGATCAGCGGTTTTATCCGCTAAAATCAAGCTGTCGGTTGGTCCTGCAAACATATCAATCCCAACCCTGCCAAATAAAATCCGCTTGGCTTCTGCAACAAATTGATTGCCAGGCCCCACCAAAATATCCGATTTTTGCACGCCAAACAGCCCAAATGCCATGGATGCAATGCCTTGCACCCCGCCCATCGCCAAAATATGATCCGCGCCGCAAATATCCGCCGTATAGACAATCGCTGGATTAATGCCAATTTCAGGGCGCGGGGGGGAACATACCGCAATCTGCTTACAGCCCGCAACCTTTGCCGTCGTTACCGTCATAATCGCAGATGCCACATGCGAATAACGCCCACCAGGCACATAACAGCCCGCCGATTGACACGGAATGCTTTTTTGACCTGCAATCAAGCCAGGCACAATTTCAGTTTCAATATTGGTCAAAGTATCCATTTGCGCTTCGGCAAAGCGTTTCACATTATCATGGGCAAAGCGAATATCATCCTTTAATTTTTGCGGCACTTTTGCGCTTGCAGCCTCAATTTCTTCGCGGGTAAGCAGAATATTGCCCATATATTTATCAAATTGATGGGCATATTTGGTTGCCGTTTCCTCGCCCCCAGCTTCAATTTCATTTAAAATTGTTTGAACCGTCTCGCGCACATCCCCAACATCGCTGGTTGAAGTTTTGGTGGCTTTCTTTAGATATTCTCTTGTCATCAATATGGGTCTCCTATTTATAAATATCAGGCAATAAACTTGTGGATAAGGGCGGGTAATACGCAATTAACAACACCACAAGCAGCATAAAAAACACGAATGGCACAGCCTTAGCGGCAATCTTTAGAATCGATTCCCCCGTTAACCCAGACACAACAAATAAATTAAGCCCAAGCGGCGGCGTAATGAACCCAACCCCAAGCGAGGTAATCATCATAATGCAAAATTGAATTTCATTCATGCCAATTTCATCGGCAAGCGGTTTAAGCAAAGGCGCTAGGATCACAATATTGGGCGTGGTTTCCATCACACAGCCCGCCGCGATCAATATCCCAATCATCAATAAAATTAAGATATAGGGATTTTCAGTCAAAGAAGTGACCGCAAACACAAATCCTTGCGGAACACCCATTGCCGCCAAAGTCTGCGCAAGTGGCAAAGATAAGGCAATGATCGGCAAAATAACGCCATTCACCCGCGCCGAGCTTTCCAGCATCGCTGGAAAATCCGAAAATTTAAGGGTTTTAAGCATAAAACCCATAATGATGGTAACGATCACGGCAACTGCGCCCGCTTCTGTGGGGGTTAGGCGACCCGAAAAAATGCCATAAAAAATAATGCCTGGAATGATAAATGCATACCAGCCCCGCTTTAACGAAGTGATGAAATTTCCAAACCATTCGCCAGCACTGATCGCCCCGCCATTTTCATAGGCATAGATCCGATTAACCACAATATTGGTGATTAAAATCGAAGTTAAGATCAAAACCCCTGGAATAAGCGCGGCTTGAAACAGGGTGGATGCCGATATGCCCAGCACAAGCCCAATAATGATATAGGCAATGGATGGCGGGATTAAAATCCCTGTACACGCCCCTGCAGCAACCAATGCGCAAGCATAAGGCTTGGGATAACCTGATTCCACCAAACGGCTAATGGTCATGCGCCCCACCGCAGCAGCCCCCGCCGCATCCGATCCAGAAATTGCAGAAAACATCCCGCAAACCAGCACCGTTGCAGACCCAAACCCGCCCTTTGTCCAGCAGGTTAAGGCTTCGGCAACATCCAAAAATTTACGGCTAAGCCCCGTGCGCACCAGCACATCCCCCGTTAAAATAAACAAAGGAACAGCGGTTAGGGCAAAAGCATCAATCCCATCAAATAAGGATTCCCCAAGCAAGGATAAAGGCAGCACATCCGACCAAATCAGCATTAGAATGGAAGTTACCCCAATTGATGCCCAAACGGGTGCGCCCAAGGCACATAACAGCACAAAGAATAATACAGGGCCGTAAAAATCCCAGCCAAGCTCAACGGCTTGTTGTTGCAAATTTTGCCAAAGCATAATATTTCTCGCTTTTGTGGTAATTTATTTTCTTACAGAAACAGATATTAATCCGCGTTAATCAAATTACTAACGAATCAAACAATCATCTAATCAAATAATTGCTGACCTTCATTCACGGGCTTGCCCGCACGCAAATCAGCAATATCGCGCTTCAAAGATTGAAATAAGCGCAGCATCATCAAGGCAAAGCCAACTGGCACTGCCATCAAAAACCAAACCATTGGAACACGCAACCCGTGACTTACCGATTGAAATTTCCATGCAACCAATACGGTTTCAAACGACCAAATCAGGGCAAAAACAGCAACAAATCCCATGACCAAATCGCCAAATATATATAAAAGCGATTTTACACGCGGCGGCACATAATGAAACAAGACATCAATCCGAATATGGGCGCGATCACGCACCGCAGCAGCAGCCCCGATCCAAGCAAGGTAAATGAAGGAATAGCGCACCATCTCCTCTCCCCACACCGAAGAATAGGAAAATAATTCACGCCTGATGACCTCCACCGACATGGTGACCACCAGCATTGTATAAAAAATCAGCAGCGCCCAACGCTCAAAATTCTTTTCAACCTTATTGAATAAGTCTTTCATCCCGCTTAATCTTTCACAATTTCATCCTTCAGAAATCTTTTTCAGCATTTTTTAAGATTTTGAGGATAGGTGGTGGTGCTTGCCTGCTGCCACCGGCCTTGAAATAAAATCCAAGCACCAGCAGCAGCAAAGCAAATCATTAACTTACATAAACTTACATAAACATCAAAACTTACGCATCATGGACATAATATTTGCCCATTGTGCTTGCCGCTTCTTCTAGGCGGGCAAAGGTTTGCATTGACCCTGCAAGCTCGGTTTTAAACGCATCCCATTCAGAACGCTGATAACCGCCAGCATTGCGCCATTCGCCAAGCTGTGATTCGCTTAATGAATGGAACTCAACGCCTGATTTTCGCAGCTCTGCCATTGCATAATTGCGCGCGGCAGGCACTTTGGCTAAATTCTGCTGTGCGGTAATTTCGGATGCAAAATCAATCCCCGCTTGAACATCTGCGGGCAGCGAATTATACCATTCCAAATTACAAGAGAAAATCTGACTGTCTGGCACGGCTTGGGTAAAGGTCACATGGCTTAAAATATCTTTGAAGCCAAAGACATAAAGCGCGCCAACCGAAGGATCAAGCGCATCCGCAACCCCTTGCTTAATCGCTGATGGGGTTTCGCCCCATGCAACTGGCGTTGGGTTTGCGCCAACCATACGGTAATATTGTTGCAGCATCTTGGAACCTGGCACACGGAATTTAACCCCGTCCAAATCGGATGGCGATAATACCGCGCCCGCACCGCCTTTACGCACCGCAACAACGCGCGGATCAATCACCACATAGAATAAGGCTTTAAAGCCTTTGGCTTCCACCTTGGGGTGAACTTCATTTTTCCACGCATCCGAATTTACCAAATTCACAAAGCGCTGATTCGCCCCGCAGAAATATGGCATATTGATCAGATCAATCGCGGGTGCAAAAGGCGCAAAATTGGACAAGGAATGCTGCGCGGCTTGAATTGTTCCGCCTTGCACTTTTTGAACCAACGCACCGCCGGCCCCTAATTGACCGCCTGGCGCCAACTTGACATAGACCTTACCATTGGTTGCGTTTTGAATATTTTCCTTTAAATCAAGCTGTAAAATTGGATAGCTGCGTGATGCGCCAAGCACATAAGCCGTTGCAATGGTCATAATATGATCCGCTGCTTTTTCCCTGTCGCGCTCTTCATTTGCTGTTTGTGCAACCGCATCGCTGGACCATAAAGTGCCAGCTGCACCCGCAACGATTGCAGCCGTGAATGCGCCTGCGCCTGTTAAGGCAAGAAAATTCCTGCGTTCGGCTGATTTTACTTCTTGATGATCGGTATGATTGGACATTTACTTTTTCTCCCTTTTGATTAAAACTTAACGATAAATTAACATAATTTATTTTGATGATTTATGTGCGCGCTCTATTCTTAAAACGCCAATGACAAACAAGATACAAGCGGCAAATAAAAGCAACATTTCTGCGATATCGGGCAAGAATGTTGGCATTTTAAGCGACCCCATCACAACATTTAGAAAGAAAATAAGAAAGAATATCCCCGAAAGAACCAGAAAATAGCTGATTGAAGCTTTCATCTCAAAATCCTCCTCTTAATATGTTGATGAATGCGATAATGATGAACATACAGCATCAAATATCAAAATGCAAGCGCTTACATCGAATAAAATGCAAACGCTTGCATTTTTTTTAAGCTTACGGCATATTAAGCTTTGAAAAGAAATAATAAATGAACGGCAAAATAATATGATGGCAAAGGCAAATCTTCCGACCCTTGATGATGTTGCAAGCCTTAGCGGGGTTTCAACGGCAACGGTTTCAAGATGCCTTAATAATCCTGATAAGGTCAGCGCCAAAACACGCGCCAGAATCCTGCAAGCAATTGATCAAATCGGCTATACGCCCAATATTGGCGGGCGGATGCTTGCCTCTAATCGTTCAAATATGATTGGGGTGATTATTCCAACCATGGAAAATGCGATCTTTGCGCGCGGGATACAGGCCTTGCAAGAAGAATTGGCAAAAGCAGGCTTTACCATTTTGGTTGCAAGCTCTAATTATGATCCCGAACAAGAATTTAACCAGCTGCGCACCTTGATCACGCAAGGCGCGGATGCCGTGTTTTTAATTGGCATTAACCATACGCAAAAAACCTATGATTTTTTGGAAAGCCGCAATATTCCCTTTGTCTTGGCGTGGAATTATCAACAGGATTATCTTTATCCAACCGTTGGCTTTGACAATCAAGCAGCAGCCGCAGCCATCACCCATGAAATTATTACATTAGGGCATCGTCATCTTGCGATGATTTCCGCCCCAACCTATGGCAATGACCGCGCGCTTGCGCGGGTTAACGGGGTAAAGACCGCAATGCAAGATAAGGGGCTTGACCCACAAGACTTAACCTTAATCCACACACATTACGCACTTAATTTGGGCGCAGATGCCTTTGAAGATATTATGCAGCGCGCGCCAAACACAACCGCTGTAATTTGCGGGAATGATGTGCTTGCGGTGGGGGCAATTTCAAAAGCCCAGCAAATGGGAATCAGCATTCCCCAGCATGTGTCAATCACAGGCTTTGATAATATTGATTTGGCTGCTGTCGCCAATCCAAAGCTAACCACCATTCATGTCCCCCATCGCCGTATGGGGCAGCAAGCTGCCATTTTATTGCTTGATTTATTAAAGGGGCAGGATGTTCAAAAAAACATCAAAATTGATTTTGATCTGATCAAGCGGGAATCGCTTGCTCCACCTCAAGCTAAAATCAGCTGATCCGCGCCAAGGTTTGCGGGGCAAGCGCCATCAATAAATTGGCAATATGCTTTGCTTCCGCGTCTGGTTCTTTTTGTAAATCCAAGGTCTTCATTGCATGATCCAGCGCGGCTTGCGCATCCTTAATGGCTTGATTCGCCATGCTGCCCGCTTGTTCAATCACCTTGAAATCCGTTAAAAACTGACAAATTTCGGTAAATTGCGCCTGCGTTCTAGGCTGCGCGGGATCAAAAATTGCTTGCAGCCATGCGCGCTGACGCTCATCCAGCTTTTGATATAATAATAAAATTGGCAAAGTGATTTTGCCTTCAAAAAAATCATCTCCCTGCGCTTTGCCCATCGCCGCATCGCTTGAATCATAATCAATCACATCATCAATTAATTGAAAGGCAATGCCAAGCCCCTTGCCATAATCAGCAAGCCCGCGAATGAATGGATCATGTTCATCATAGCTTTCAGCCCCGCAATGGATTGCCGCCCCCATTTCAGCCGATGCCGCAAATAAAAAGGCGGTTTTTGCGGTAATCATCGCCATATAATCCTCAATCGTTTGATCCAGATTATAAGCGCCTGTTAGCTCCAACAGCTGTCCTTCTGCAAGCTTTTTTGTGGTGCGCGCCAGAATATTCATAATATTTAACGAATCGCAATCGGTGATCATTTGAAACGCATTGGCAAATAAATAATCGCCAACCAAGATCGCCGCACTGTTTCCCCACAGCGTATGTGCGGTTTTATTGCCGCGCCGCAGCGCGCTGCCATCCACCACATCATCATGCAGCAGACTTGCACTATGTAAATATTCAATCGCGGCGGCAAGCCCAATCACCTTATCATCTTGCCCCGCAAAGGAATGATCTTGATTGAATCTTGCACGGGATAAGGATGCGCTGGCAAAACATAATAAAGGGCGCAATCGCTTACCGCCCGCGCCAAATAAATGATCCGAAATTTGGGGGATAATCGGAATATGATGCCCATATTGCGCTTTTATTTTTTCTTCAAGCAGGATTTTCTGTTGGGCAAATTTATGCCACAGCTGCGCAAGCGCATCAGGCTTTTCCTTTAACAGGCTAGCGTCATAATCATTTTGAACAAGCATAAAAACGCCTTAAAATCATACCATGCTGTTTGAACTTCATCTTTTATATGAAGCCTATATAGCCAAAAAGCTTTATGGGTGCAAGGGCTTAGGAAGCATAATATGGCTTTATAAGGCTTAAAACAAAGCAAGATCATTTTATCTTTGGCTTGATCTAAATCAAACCATCCATTATAATAAAATAATAATATTATAAATAAAAAAACACCAAATTCATCAGGCGTGTTTAAGGTCAAATAAATTCTTTATGCGCTGATTTACTTTATGCGCATGTTGCCGTGTGACTTGCGCCGCGCATACTAATCCACCCTTAAATTTCAATATATTAAAATTAACATAGCCAGATCATGTTGACTGCCTTATTTTTTGTGACCGCGCTGATTTATGCATGTGTTGGGTTTGGCGGCGGATCAACCTATAATGCGCTATTGGTGCTAAATGATACCGATTATCGGATATTGCCATTCATTGCCCTAGGCTGCAATATTATTGTGGTTAGTGGCGGGGTTTGGCATTTTGCCCGTGCGGGTCACATTAAACTGAATCATATTTTACCGTGGATTGTTTTTTCTGTGCCTGCGGCTTGGCTGGGTGGGTTTATCACGGTTTCTGAATCTATTTTTATTGGGCTGCTTGGCGGGGCATTGCTATTGTCTGGGGTTAAAATGTTATGGCCTGATAAGCATGAGCCAACACAAACCAAAGCAGCCATAAAGCCTGTATCTTCTTATTATGTTCCGCTGCTTGTTGGGCTGATTTTGGGGTTTATCGCGGGTTTAACAGGCATTGGCGGCGGTATTTTTCTAGCCCCGATCTTGCATTTTGTAAGATGGAGCAATTCCAAAAATATTGCGGGCGCTTGCAGCTTATTCATTCTTGTTAATTCATGCGCAGGGATCATTGGGCAAATGATGAAAATTAATGATTCAGGCTTTATTTTCAGCGCATTATCTTCATATTGGCTTTTGCTTATTGCGGTGTTGATTGGCGGACAGATTGGATCATGGCTTGGCGCATTAAAAATCAACATGCGTGCCGTCAAAATGCTTACCGCCTTACTGATTCTGTATGTCGCGATCAGGCTGCTTCATTCGCTATTTTAAGGGAAGGGGGAATAAGCACCAATTTTCCAACATGATTTTGTATTCATTTCGATTGTTTCTAATATTTTAGAATATGCTGGTTAAAATTGAGCATTGCGGGTTTTGGTGACACCGATTAAATTATAAAGCCCTTGCTGGGTTAAATAAAATCCCTTTACCTGCTTATTGATTGGAATATATAGAAAATGGCTGAATAGCGGGCTGATCGGGGTTTCTTCCATAATCACTTCTTGCGCGCGCAGATAATATTCATAGCGAATATCCAAATCTGTTTCAAAATCCGCCGCTTGCATCAAGCGTTCAAATATTTCATTGCACCAATGGGCATAATTTTGCTGACTATTGCAGCGAAATTGATCAAGATAGCTTTCAGGCGCGCCTTGGCTTGTTTGATTGAACAGCAGCACCGCACCAAGGCGGTTTGGGTCTGCGGCAAGGCGCAATAATTCATCATTTGAAACAAATTCAGCGCTTAGCTGTACCCCAGCAAGTGCCCAATCCGCCGCCAAAATTTCAACAAATAATTCAGGATCGGGCATATCCACGGTTGCTTGTTCGGGAAGCCACAAGGTTAAATCAAAATTAAGGCTGCTTGCTTGATTAAATAATTCCCGTGAATCGGTTATGGAATAGCCATACATCCCCTCTAAACGGTCATTATACGACCAATTTCCAGAAGGAATGGGGGAATATAAAATATCGGCATAATTATTATAGATCGCATCTTGAATCACGAATTTATTAATTGAACGCTCCAACCCTTGCCTGACCAGCGGTGCATTCATTGGCGCAGCTTTGGTGTTATAGGCAAGATAAATTGTCTTGGTGGATGCCAGTTTTATCAGCTCTATTTGTAATTGATCGCGCATTAATTCTATGTTTTTGGGGCTGATATTGGGAATAATATCGCATTCATTTTGTAATAATTTCTCAATCCGCATTTGCTCATCTTCATAAGGCACAATTAAAATATTAGGATCAAGCGTTGTTTGCTGCCAAGTGACAGAAAACGGCCTTAGATTAACAAGCACATCCTTATGATAAGACACCAAACGATAAGGACCTGTGCCAACGGGATAGCGAAAATAATCTTCTATGGATTGGTTTTGCGTTAAAATTGCGCCATATTCTGCAGATATGATCGATGAAAAATCATGGCTGAAATTTACCAATAATTCAGAATGCGCTTGTGAAAATTCAAATTCCACCTCAAAATCAGATATTTTCCGAACATCCGTTAAGTAAATTCCAAGTGTGCTTTGGTCAAATTCGGATCGGTTAAGCCCATTCCATGCGTAAAGTGAATGATCTTGATCTTGCAAACGCTTAAAGCTGTAAACCACATCATCTGCGTTCAAAAAGCGGGTGGGCTTAAAGAAAATATTGGAGTGAAACGCCACATTTTGGCGCAGCTGAAAACGATAGGTTTTGCCATCATCGCTGATTTCCCAGCTGGTTGCCAGCGCAGGCGATACGGTTTCACCCGACGGATCAAGCTGCACCAACCGTTCATAAATTAACAGCGACCAGCTTTTATCTGCGGGATGCGCCACCATTGCCGAGGGATCAAAATGCCCTGGATCGCTGGTGGTGCAAAGGGTTAATGCCGCTGCTTCACGCGGGGGGCTAATGACCGCCCCCAGCAATAAAAGCACAGGCATAAGCCATAACAGGATTTTATATTTCACGATATGATTCATCAATGTTCGGATTGGTTTTTTTAAGGCGTTTGAAAATGCGCACGCGCACCGCGTTCAATGCCCGCACAAATTAAGCGGTCAAGCCCCAAAGTCTGCCGCAATAATTGCAAAAAGCTAAGTTCGGCATCACTGGTATTTAAATCGGCAGCAACCACATCAACCGCCAGCGCATAAGCGGTTTCATGCATTGAAGGGGGAAGATTGCTTGCAATTTCGGCAATCATATCATCAAGGCTGTTACTTTGTTTCAGCCGATCAAGACAATCATCCACATAAAGCGATAAATGATGCAGATCAAAATCCTTAAATACAGGCAAATGCGCGACCAATGACCCAAGCAAGCGCATTTCAACGGGTTTAAGCAAATTATCAGCCGCGCTTGCAAGCGTCATGCAATCAATCAAGGCGCGATGCAACCCTGCTTCTTGATCTTTGGGTTCATTTGGGCTAAGGCTTTCATTCATAATTTTTGCTTTCACGCTGATGGTGTTTGTAAATCATACTATACATATTATTGCTTTTTCAAAACAATAAAAGCCACCTCAAAAGGATTTATTAAAAATGGCTGAAAATAACCGCTTGGTCAACCCCATCATCGCAAATGCGCTGGATCATTTTGATCAATGGGAAAAGCTTAGCGCAGGCGATATTCCGCATCATATTGCCCCCACGCTAAACCATGCGCGCAAACGCGCAATCGGGCTGCGGGCTTCATCGCTTGCAAGCTATATTGGGGATTTGGATCAAGATCAAAATGATCAGACCATTCGCGCTTTGTTTGAACGCTGCCTATATGAACCACAGGCAAAATCAGACAAATCACAGAAAAAGCATGATTTTAAACGGTTTGCCGATAATTTTGATCATTGCCGTTTTGGCATGGTATTTACCGCCCATCCGACTTTTGCAATCAAAGATCAATGGATGCAGCAAATTGCAGCATTGGCAGCAGGGGAAGATTCAAGCGGATTGCCGCTTTCACTGGAAGCGCGCGATCAGATGCTGGATCATATGGCTTCCAAGGCGCAGCAGCCAGAAACGCCAATTACCCTTGATGCAGAGTTTGAACAGGCAGAACAGGCAATTCTTTATGCCCGTAACGCGCTAAAACGGGCGCTTGCGATCTTGATTGACCTTTGCGCTGCGCATTATCCCGAACAGGTCCATCAATTTTGCCCAATTTTGATGGATATCGCAAGCTGGGTTGGGCTTGATATGGATGGGCGCACCGATATTGGCTGGACCAGCAGCGTCGGGTTTCGGCTGCAAGCCAATGCCAATTTCCTAACCATGATGGCACAAGATTTTCAAGGGCTTGCCAGCTGGCCAAGCGCAAAACCAATCGCAAGCAATATTGCTGGGCTTGCAAGGCAGCTAAAGACAGAAGCCGATTTAAAACATCGTCAAACTGCGCAATTTGTGAATTTTGATGCAAAATCAGGCATCGACCAGCCCAAAGCCCAAGATTATGTTGACCCTGATCAGCTGCAATCCGCGATTGATACGCTAATTGATCAAGCCGATAATCGGGAATTAAAAAATGCGTTGCTGGTTCAAAAAGCAATGTTGCGGGCGATGGGGCTTTCCAGCGCAAAGCTGCATGTGCGTTTAAACGCAATCCAAGTGCATAATAGTGTCCGCCATTTGATTGAATTAGAGGGCGAGCCGACCGATCCCGCCTTGCAGCGGATTGCCACCCGAAATTTGCTTAAATTATTTGATCAGCTGCAGCCGCGCCATGTTGGCTTTAATGAAATTGCACGCGAACAAAGTTCGGGGCGGCGTTTATTCATGCTGGTGCAGCATTTTCTTGAAATGGCAGATTGCAAGACTCCGATTCGAATCTTAATCGCGGAATGTGATGGCGCATTTACCGTGCTTGCCGCGCTATATCTTGCAAAACGCTATGGAATTGAAGAAAAGGTTGATATTTCGCCTTTATTTGAAACCCCTGACGCATTGGAACATGGCGCAACCATCATTGAAACCTTGCTGGGTCACCAAGCCTTTATGGAATATATTACCAAGCGCGGCACAATCGCGGTGCAAACAGGCTTTTCAGATGCAGGGCGGCATCTTGGTCAAGCCGCAGCGGGGCTTGCGGTCGAGCGTTTTCACATTAAGCTTGCCGCCATTTTAAAAGCAAAAGGGCTTGCCCATATTCAAGTGATTTTATTTAACACGCATGGTGAAAGCATTGGGCGCGGCGCGCATCCTTTGGGGATGAAGACGCGATTGCGCTATATATTAAGCCCCTATGCGCGCAATGAATTTCATCAAAATGGCAATAAAATCAAAGCAGAAGCCAGCTTTCAAGGCGGCGATGGCTATGTTTATTTTAAAACGCCCAGCCTTGCTTATGGGGTGATGACCCGCATCATTCAAGATGTCTTTACCCCGCTTATTCCCGATGAATGCAATGATCCTTTTTATGATGCCCATGATTCTTCATTGGATTTTTTCCTAAGTCTGCAAGATTTCAACCGTAGAATGATGGAAGCAAAGGATTTTGGACAGCTATTATTCGGGTTTGGTCCAAATCTGCTTTACCCCACGGGATCGCGGCAGTTAAAACGCCAAAATGAAGGCGCAAAGGCATATTCGCGCATCAAAGCGGTTCATATGCGCGCCATCCCGCAAAATGCGATTTTAATGCAGCTTGGTTGGAATGCAACGGTGCTTGCTGGGGCTGGAAATGCGATTGGGCGCGACGAGGAATGGTTTTTATCCGCGCTTTCAAAATCCGCGCGCTTAACCCAGCTATTTGGGCTGATTGCAATTACACTATCGCGCAGCAAGCTTGATGTGCTGATGGCATATATTGAACTTTATAACCCCTTATTCTGGCTGCGCTTGCAAGCGACCTTGCCCGCTTCTGAAAGACGCGCCGCGCGCCATATTGCGCGGCTGCTGAACAAGATGGATTTTTACAATAGCGCCAGCCATATTGTTGCCATTTTGGCGCAAGATGGGCATCGGTTGCAGCATTTTATGAACCGCATCCTAGACCCGATAACGGATCAGGAACGGGCATTAAATGCGCAATTAGCACCAATTTTAACGCAGTGCCAATCCTTGGAAGAACAGCAATTTAGCGATGATCAACATGCGCTAAGGCTTGCATTAATGATGAAATTATTTTTACAAATTCCATTATTGCCCGCCTTTTCCACCAATCCAGAAGCAAGGGTTGAGGATGTGATGACCTTGTGCTTGCATTTGGACATTGATCATGCAACCCAAATTCTTTACCGCGCCTTTCCCATGGCAGAAAGTGACGGTGCAAAAAATGAAGAAGATGAAATTTATGATTATTCGCAAGCCCGTACCAAATATATTGAACCCATCACCAAGCTTTACACTGAAATGCGCCAAATATCGCTAAACATCGCCCATTTAAACAAAGCGATTGGATAGGGTGTAAATAAACGCTTACACGCTCACACGCCGCTAGGCTTACGCTGCACTGGCAGCGGCGCTCAGTCGCGCT
>JBGCED010000090.1:0-28746 GCA_045106055.1 Alphaproteobacteria bacterium | reverse complement strand
TTATTTATCGCCCATGCGCAAGGCTTGCAGGAAAGCGGATTGGGGAATGTCAACCTTGCCAAATTGGCGCATTTTCTTCTTTCCCTCTTTTTGCTTATCAAGCAATTTGCGTTTGCGTGAAATATCGCCGCCATAGCATTTGGCGGTCACATCCTTGCGCATCGCCGATACGGTTTCGCGCGCAATTACCCGCCCGCCAATCGCTGCTTGAATTGCAATTTTAAATAATTGGCGCGGGATAAGCTCTTTTAAGCGTTCACAAACACCGCGTCCGCGACTTTCGGCTTGAGTGCGGTGAAGGATCATCGACATTGCCTCAACAGGTTCTGCATTGACCAAGATTGCGACCTTGACCAAATCGCCAGGACGGTGCCCGATCAATTCATAATCAAATGAGGCATAGCCGCGCGTGATCGATTTTAAACGGTCATAAAAATCAAACACAACCTCATTAAGCGGTAAATTATACACCACCATTGCGCGCTCACCCACATAATTAATCATAATTTGTTCCCCGCGCTTTTCGGTGCAAAGCGTGATAATATGCCCCAAATAATCATCAGGCACCAAAATCGTTGCCTTGATCCACGGTTCTTCAATTTGTTCAATTTGGGTGGGGTCTGGGAAATCAACGGGATTATGCAGCGCAATCCGCGTGCCATCTTGCTTATCAATATAATAAATCACGGATGGCGCGGTGGTGATCAGATCAAGGTTAAATTCGCGGCTTAACCGTTCTTGGATAATTTCAAGATGCAATAATCCAAGAAATCCGCAGCGAAAGCCAAAGCCAAGTGCAGCCGAGCTTTCCATTTCATATTGAAAGCTTGAATCATTCAGCGCAAGCTTGGCAATGGCATCGCGCAATAATTCAAATTCATTGCTTTCAATCGGAAATAAGCCGCAAAACACAACGGGAACGCTGGGCTTAAAGCCCGCAAGCGCGGTGGAAACAGGATCGCGATCAAGCGTGATTGTATCCCCGACCTTACAATCTTGAATGTCTTTAACGCCCGCCGTGATAAAGCCAATTTCACCAGGTCCAAGCTGGTCCACCTGCAAGCCTTTGGGGGTAAAAACCCCAACCCGTTCAACTTCATAAGCGGCGCTTGTTGACAAAAACCGTATCTTCATGCCCTTTTTAAGCGTGCCGTCAAACACACGCACCAAAGTGACAATGCCAAGATAGCTATCATACCAAGAATCAACCAGCAAGGCGGATAATTTTGCTGCGGGATCGCCCTTGGGCGGGGGCAGCTTGGTAACCACCGCTTCCAGCAATTCTTCGACCCCAAGCCCTGATTTGGCGGATATTTCAAGCGCATCGCTGCAATCAAGCCCGATCACATCCTCAATTTGTTTGCAAACGCGATCAGGATCGGCTGCGGGCAGATCAATTTTATTTAATACGGGCAGAATATCCAAATCATTTTCAATCGCCAAATAGACATTTGCCAAGGTTTGCGCTTCCACCCCTTGGGCGGCATCAACCACCAGCAGCGCGCCCTCGCACGCAGCAAGGCAGCGGCTAACCTCGTAATTAAAGTCAACATGGCCAGGCGTATCCATCAGGTTTAAAATATATTCAACACCATCCTTTGCCTTATATTTCAACCGAACAGCTTGCGATTTAATGGTGATGCCGCGTTCGCGCTCTAATTCCATTGAATCAAGCACTTGTGCTTTCATCTCGCGGGTGGCAAGTCCGCCAAGCGTTTGGATTAAACGATCGGCAAGCGTTGATTTTCCATGGTCAATATGGGCAATGATTGAAAAATTGCGAATATGTGCGTTGCTCATTTATGATTATTGTCCATCTATTGTAACCCCTAAATCTTGAATAATGCCGTTGCCAATGCCGTAAATCCACCCATGAAGCGTCAGGCTTTGCCCGCGTTTCCACGCATCCTCAATAATAATATTTTTTGACAGATTAACAACCTGACTTTTCACATTCATTTCGCACAGCAAATTTACCCGTTCATCAAGATCATCCAGCTTATTAATCTCGTCAAGCTTGTTGCGCATGGTTTCGCGCACAGGCTCAAGCCAATGCTCAAATAAGCCATTTCGTGAATTTTCAAGCACGGTTTTAACGCCGCCGCATCCATAATGCCCGCATACAATAATATGCTCAACTTTCAACACATTAATCGCAAATGCCAAGACAGATAGACAATTAATGTCGGTGGGGTTTGCCAGATTTGCCACATTGCGATGGACAAACATCTCGCCAGGGTCAAGATTCACAATCTCATTGGCAGGCACGCGGCTATCAGCGCAGCCAATCCACATATATTTTGGGGCTTGCTGCTTGGATAGGCGGTTGAAAAAATCTGGATTTTGTTGTGTTTTTGAATCTGCCCATAATTTATTTTCTGAAAGCAAGTGATCTAATTTCATCTGTTTGTCTCCGAATGATTTTAAGGGTTATAGGCCACTAAGTAATAATAAATGTTCCAAATTTCCAGTGTTAATTTGCGCATTACAATGTTTGCGCACAATCGGTTTTGCTTGATAGGCAATGCCAAGCCCCGCACCATTTAGCATATCAAGATCATTTGATCCATCGCCAATTGCAACCGTTTCAAATGGTTTTAAGCCCCCCATCATCATTTTTTCATACAGCAAGGCGGCTTTTGCAGTTTTGCCAATGATGCGCCCGCTAACATTGCCCGTTAGCCTGCCATTGCGATCAATTTCAAGCTGATTGGCGTAATATTCGCTAAAGCCCAAGCGATCCGCAAGTGCTTCTGCTGCAAAATTAAATCCGCCTGATACCAAATAGGATTTCACCCCCCGTTGATTCAGGGTTTGCAGCAATGTCTCCGCACCCAGATTTAAGGATTGGTGCATTTTCTCAATGACTTTTTCAAATAACGGGGCGGCATATTCCCCGCGAATAGATTGCAACCGCCGCATCAGGCTTTCTTCAAATACCAAATTTCCGCGCATGGCTTGGTTGGTGATCGCCTCAACCTCTGCGCCTTTGCCAGCAAAATGCGCCATGATATCCAAAGTTTCCATATTAATCATGGTTGAATCCATGTCGGACATGACCAGTTTGGGCGCCATTTCAGGGCTTTTAAGCGCCCAATCCCCGCGAAAAGGCATTAATTCATCGCGCAGCATCCTTAGCGTGCCTGCGCTAATTGGGGATCGCACGCTGATCTTATCATCGCCAATCTGATCCACGGATAGATGTTTTTTTAATGCCTTAACAAAGGAATCAAATTCATCCTGTTTAAAGCTGCTGGCAATATATACAATTTCTATATTATCCATTGCTGGTACTTACCCCCGCATCGGCAAAGCTTGCCATGCCATTATGGGTTGCAAGTGCGGCCTTTAAAATATAAAGCGCAATCGCAGCCCCGCTGCCTTCGCCAAGGCGCATATTTAGGTTTAAAATCGGTTGCTTATTCAAGGCATCCGCCAATTTCTTATGCCCTTGTTCTGCGGAAACATGGGCGATGATGCAATGTTCAAGCGAATCTGGATGCAGTGCAAATAACGGGGCAGCCGCCGCGCTGACCACAAATCCATCCAAAATAACGGGTAATTTCTCAAGGCGTGCTTGCATGACAACCCCCGCAATCGCCGCCAGCTCGCGTCCGCCAAAGGTGCGCAAAATGGCAAGCCCATCCTTGGGGTCAAGCTGGTGTTTTTCAACTGCTTGCGCAATTAAGGCGGTTTTTGCTTCTAAGGCGTGATCATCCACCCCCGTGCCGCGCCCCGCCCAATCTGCGGCTTGCCCGCCAAACAGTGCATGGCAAATTGCAGCAGCGCTGGTGGTATTGCCAATGCCCATCTCGCCCAATAGTAAGCAATCCACGCCACTGGTGCGCAGCTGCTTACATACATTAATCCCCAAATTCATCGCCTGTTCAAATTCTTCATCATCCATTGCGGGTTCTTGGCTAAAATCCTTGGTTGGACGGTCAAGATCAAGCGGAATTACTTCCAAGCCAATATTGCCAAGGGCGCAAAGCTGGTTAATCGCCGCCCCGCCTGCTTGAAAATTTTGAACCATTTGTGCCGTTACCTCGGCTGGATACGCAGATACGCCTTGCTGGGCAATGCCGTGATTGCCCGCAAATACCACGCAAACAGGCTTGTTGATCACGGGTTTAACGGTTTCCTGCCAGCCTGCAAGCCAAACCGCCAAGGTTTCCAAAACCCCAAGCGCGCCAAGCGGCTTGGTTAATTGCGATTGATGCAAGGCTGCTTGCTGCATTGCCTGATTGCGCACAGCTGAAGCTGGTGATGAAGCAGGAGGAGGGGGAGGAGGAGATGTTGTTGTCATGCTGTTTTAAGCCCCTTTTACAAATAATGGATAGCCGGCCACCATTAAGATAAGATGGTCGCTAAGGATTGCAATCTTTTGATGCAGCGTGCCGATATGATCTTGAAAATCACGCCCCAGCTTATATTCACTTAATAAGCCCATATTCACCTCGCTGGATACCATAATCATCGGGTGAGGGCAGTTTTTTACCGCATCCACCAAATCATCCAACTGCGCTGAAATATCTGTTTCCAGCATTAATAAATTATTCAAATAAAGGCTAAGGCAATCAATCATCAGCAACGCATCATGCTGATCGAAATTGCGAATGATCTTTGGCAGATTATCTGGACATTCAAGCGTTTTCCATTGTTGCCCGCGCCGTTTCTGGTGCGCAGCAATGCGTGCTTTCATGCCATCATCAGCAGAATCGGCAGAATGAGAATCGACAGAAGCCGTTGCAAGATAAAATAAGCGGCGCGCCTTAGGATCGCTTTCATGCCATTTTAAGGCACATTGCTCGGCATATAGGCTTTTGCCGCTTCTAACCCCGCCAAGAATCAAGGATTTATGATGAAATTTGGCAGGAAAAGGCGTGTTTTCAGACAGCATCATTAAATTTGGCGTTCAACCATTAGCTTTTTAATCTCACCAATCGCGGCAGCAGGATTAAGCCCTTTGGGGCATGTCTTGGAACAATTCATAATCGTATGACAGCGATAAAGGCGGAATGGATCTTCCAGATCATCAAGCCGTTCGCCCGTATGATCATCGCGGCTATCAGCAATCCAGCGATAGGCTTGCAGCAAGACCGCAGGCCCTAAATAGCGATCCGAATTCCACCAATAGCTTGGGCAGCTGGTCGTGCAGCTAAAGCATAGGATACATTCATAAAGCCCATCAAGCGCCTTGCGTTCATCAGGAGATTGCAAGCGTTCTTGATCAGGCGGCGGCGGGGTTTTGGATTTAAGCCATGGTTCAATGGATGCAAGCTGCGCATAGGGCTTATTAAGATCAGGCACCAAATCTTTGACAACGGGCATATGCGGTAAAGGATGCAGGAAAATATCCCCATCCAACTCCTCGATAAAGCTGGTGCAAGCAAGCGAATTAAGTCCGCCCGATTTATCGCCAATATTCATCGCACATGACCCGCAAATCCCCTCGCGGCAAGAGCGGCGAAAGGTCAAGGTGGGATCAATTTCATTCTTGATTTTGATGATCGCATCCAGCACCATTGGCCCGCAATCATCCATATCCACCTGATAAGTATCAAGGCGCGGATTATCGCCCGTATCGGGATCCCAGCGGTAAATAATGAATTTTCGGATATTGGTTGCCCCCGCAGGTGCAGCCCATTCCTTTCCCTTCACAATTTTTGAATTTTCAGGTAGCGTTAATTCAACCATGTCTATTCCTTCATTCTATGCCAATGCTTTTAAATTAATCTTACCCAAATAACCAGCTTTGTGGCTTTTCAATGGGCTTGCCATCCCCGCAACGCGAAATGCCTTTGATGTTGCGAATTAAAGCCCAAATAAACCACCATATCATCAAGATCATTGCAACGGGAAGCAAAATTACCGTCACACTAATAATGGAAGCAATCAAACCATATAAGGCTGAAATCCAAAAAGTGCGAATTTGAAAAGTAAAATGCGTATCATCAATTTCATTACCGTTGCCGCGATTAACATAAGCCATGATAATCCCAATTAAATAGGTAATCCCCGCGACCATTCCAAGCAAATAAAGGATGTAAACCGTCATTGCCATCGTTTTTTTTGATGGTTTTTGTTCTGCTGCTTGTTCTGTTACTTCATTCATCATCTTAATCCTTTTTAAATCAATAAACGCGGGCTTTGGGGGGGATGGATTTTATGTCTTGGGTCATGGGGGTTAATTGAACGGGGCGCTTATCAAAAGATACTTTGCCCTTTTCATCAATCCAAGACAGGCTGTGGCTCATCCAATTTTTATCATCGCGTTCTTGATAATCATCGCGGGCATGCGCACCGCGCGATTCGGTTCTGTGTTCTGCGCTGCAAATGGTGATCATCGCTTGCGAAATTAAATTTTCAAATTCCAGCGTTTCCACCAAATCAGAATTCCAAATCATGGAATGATCGGATACTTTAATATCATCCCTTGCATCCCACACCGCTTGTAATTCTTTAATGCCTTGCTGCATCATATCGCCCGTTCTAAAGACGGCGCAGCAATTTTGCATGGTTTTTTGCATTTTATCGCGCAATTCGGATGTATTGGTTGATCCTTTTGCATAGCGCAGCCGATCAAAACGATCCAAAATAAAATCAGTGGATGCTGCGGATGGTTCTGGCGCAGCCTTGCCTGCGGTCATGGTATTGCCGCAATGATTGGCAATTGCCCGCCCAAACACCACCAAATCAAGCAAGGAATTTGATCCCAAACGGTTTGCCCCATGAACGGATACGCAAGCAGCTTCCCCTGCTGCCATCAGCCCTTGCACGCGGTGATTGGGATCGCCATCTTTAAGGGTCACAACCTCGCCATTAAAGTTGGTTTGCAAGCCCCCCATATTATAATGGCAAGTTGGCAGCACGGGAATGGGCTGTTTTGTAACATCCACCCCTGCAAAAATTTTAGCGGTTTCTTCAATCCCTGGCAAGCGTTCACGAATAACTTCGGGGGCTAAATGTTCAAGATGCAAGTTAATATGATCTTGCCCCTTACCAACCCCGCGCCCTTCCAGAATTTCCATCGTCATTGAACGCGATACAACATCGCGGCTTGCCAAATCCTTTGCCGATGGGGCATAGCGTTCCATAAACCGCTCGCCTTCCTTATTGGTTAAATATCCGCCTTCGCCGCGCACCCCTTCGGTAATTAAGCAGCCCGCGCCATAAATGCCCGTTGGGTGAAACTGCACAAATTCCATATCCTGCATCGGCAATCCAGCGCGCAGTGCCATGCCGCCGCCATCGCCTGTGCAAGAATGCGCCGAGGTTGCAGAAAAATAAACGCGCCCATATCCGCCCGTTGCCAGCACGGTTTGCTGGGCAATAAAGCGGTGCAGTGTGCCATCATCCAAATTCCACGCCATCACCCCGCATACCGATCCATCATCGCTTAACAATAAATCCATCGCGAAATATTCAATAAAAAATTCCGCGCTGTGTTTTAGCGATTGCTGGTATAAAGTATGCAAAATGGCATGGCCTGTGCGGTCAGCAGCGGCGCAAGTTCTTTGCGCAGGCGGACCTTCGCCATATTCTGTGGTCATGCCGCCAAAGGGGCGTTGATATATCTTACCCGCTTCGGTGCGGCTAAAGGGAACGCCATAATGTTCAAGTTCAATAATTGCGGGCGCAGCCTCGCGCACCATATATTCAATCGCATCTTGATCGCCCAGCCAATCAGACCCCTTAACCGTATCATACATATGCCAGCGCCAATCATCCGCGCCCATATTGCCAAGCGCCGCCGAAATGCCGCCTTGCGCTGCAACCGTATGGCTGCGGGTTGGAAATAATTTGGTGACGCATGCGGTTTTAAGCCCCTGTTCTGCAAGCCCAAAGGTTGCACGCAGCCCCGCACCGCCTGCACCGACAACAACAACATCATAATGATGATCAATGATCTTATATGAACTGCTCATAATCTATATCTTCCTTAAAATTCGTAATACGGGTTATCGTTAAAGCGCGATAGACAGAATGGCAAAAATGCCCGCTGCACCAAGCGCAAAAGCAAGCAGCTTCACCGCCCAAATCAGCGCAATATTTAATAATTTATGATGGACATAATCCTCAATCACGACTTGCAGCCCCAGCTGCCCATGATAAAAGCCCGCAATTAAAAACAGACTTAACATAATCGCATGAACAGGATGGGCAATTAACGAAGTCGCCGCCTGATAATCCGCACCCACCATAGAAAGCGCAAAATAGGCGACATAGATAAATAAAAACACCAAGGCAACCGCGCTAAAGCGTTGCATGATCCAATGATGGGTGCCTGATTTTGCGCTGCCAAGCCCGCGTGCTTTTGCAAGCTCGGGGCGCATGGTTTCTTGTCGCGCGGGGCGCGGGGATTGTTTATCGTTCATATCAATCAAATTCCTTCAATTTTATGCATTTATGGCTGCAAGAATATATTAACCGCTTATATAATAAGCGATTGCCCATGCCGCAATGGTCAACAGAATCGCGCCCGCCATCACGGCATTGCCCGATGCTTTTGCTTTATCAAGCGCAAGCCCTTTGCCTAAATCCCACGCCAAATGGCGCAATCCATTTGCCAAATGATAGAAAAAGGCAAAGCTGACCGCAAGCAGCACCAAACGCCCAACAATGCTTGATGCGCAATCATACGCCATTTGATAAGCATCCGCGCCAAGCGCAATTGCAAAAAGATAAAGCACCATCAAGATAAGCCCGCCGCTAAGCCCAATGCCTGTAAAGCGGTGCAAGATGGAATAAATCATGGTCCATTCGCGCTTATATATGCCAAGATGCGGCGATAGGGGGCGGGGATGTGGGGCATTAGACATCGCAATATCCTTCTTTAAGTCAAAAAATCAAATATGATCACTGATGATCAATATGGGATGGCAGCATTTCCAAGATCGCATCCAGATCACCTTCATGCTTTTCACCATTTTTACGGATGGTAAGCTCTAAGGTGCCTGTTTTTGCACCGCGCGGGCCAATTGTAATCACAAAGGGAATGCCAATAAGCTCTAAGTCTGCATATTTAACTCCAGCCCGTTCATTGCGATCATCCACCATAATGTCAAAGCCTGCAACCTGCAATTTGTCGCACACTGTATCGCACAAAGCCAAGGATTGTGAATCATCATGGCGAATTAAATTGATTGCAACATGGAAAGGGGCAACCGATAGCGGCCAGATAATGCCTTTATCATCATGGCTAGCCTCGATAATTGCACCAACCAGCCTTGAAATCCCAACCCCATAAGAGCCCGATCGCAAGGGTTGACTGCTGCCATCCTTATCCGTGAATTTTGCATTTAACGGGCTTGCATATTTATCGCCAAAGAAGAAAATATGCCCAACCTCAATCCCGCGTGCATTTAGCCGCCGTTCTTGCGGCACAGCTTGTTCAAATTCGGCTTGATCATGCTGTTCATCGGTTGCGCTATAAAGTGCGGTGATCTTATCAATATAGGATTTTAAATCAGCGGGATTTTGATCATCCACGCCCTGATTGGAAAGATCAAGCTCCAACAATGCCTGATCGCACCATACCGCGCTTTCGCCCGTATCGGCTAAGATGATAAATTCATGGCTGTTATCGCCGCCAATGGGGCCTGTATCCGCAGCCATTGGAATCGCCTTTAACCCCATGCGGGCATAGGTTCGCAAATAAGCAATAAATTGTTGATGATATTGATGTTCGCCCGTTTCCATATCCGCAGAAAAACTATAGGCATCTTTCATTAAAAATTCGCGCCCGCGCATCACGCCAAAGCGCGGCCTGATTTCATCCCTGAATTTCCATTGAATATGATAGAGCATCAAAGGCAGCTGCTTATAGCTGTTAATATGATCCCCCGCCATCAAGGTGATCATTTCTTCGTTGGTTGGCCCATAAAGCAAATCGCGCTGATGGCGGTCTTTGATCCGCAGCATTTCCTTGCCGTAACCATCATAACGCCCTGATTTGCGCCAAATATCCGCAGGCTGCAAGGTTGGCATTAACACTTCATGCGCGCCAATTTTATTTTGTTCTTCGCGCACAATTTGCGCGATCTTATTTAGCACCCGCAAGCCCAGCGGCAGCCAAGAATAAATCCCCGATGCCTCTTGGCGCACCATCCCTGCGCGCAGCATATATTGATGCGATATAATTTCAGCCTCGGCAGGGGCTTCGCGCCGCGTTGGCATAAAATAAGTTGACATTTTAACAATCGGATTGAAATTCATCATGCGTCATTCATTTTTAAGTGATAAAGTTAAAATTATTCAGTTTCGGTCTCTAACTCTGGCCCGGTTTCGGGCAGGGCGAAAACCTGCCCTGGATAGATCAGATCGGGATCGCGAATTTGATCCTTATTGGCTTCATAAATCACACTATAGCTGGTGCCATCGCCGTAAGTACGCCTTGCAATGCGCCACAAGCTGTTGCCAGGCTGCACAATCACCCGCTTTCCTTCAGGAATGGTCGCAGGTGCAGCCCTTGTGATGGGAAGTTCCAGCCGATCGGTGACATTTCCATCCACAATCCGATCAAGACGCAAAATATAGCTGCCCTCGGCAATGGCGCGATTGGGGATAAGCACCCATTCAGCTTGATCGCTTGGGGGAACAACGCCAATAAAATCATTATCAATATAGGCAAAAACCGATGCAACAGGCGCAACGAAGCCCCTTAAAATTAAATTGCCATCCGTATCATAATCCACTTGATCAAGCCCGATTGTGGGCGGGTTTTCCTGTAAATCCAAATCCCCTTGCGGCTTTTGGATGATTTTAATTGCTTGCGGCGAATCTGGATTGGGAACTATCACCACCAAGGGGGTGCCTGATTCGGCTGGTTGCTGTGTGTTTTCTTGCCCTTCTGCAACGATAGGCGGATTGGGAACGACCACCAGCACCGTGTCTTTTGATCTGATGATCCTGCCATCTTCAAGCTGGGCTTCAAGCAATAATTCATGGTTGCCAGCGGCAAGTTTAAATTCAGGAAGCCATACAAATTCACCGCGATCATCCGCATTCACCGACCCGATTTTATCGCCATTATCCAGAATATCAACCATTTGCAGCGGCGGGGCGCGCCCTGCAATTACCAAATTCCCCTCTTGCGATACGCGTGCAACATCAAAATTTAGAAAATATGGGTCTTGTTCATCTTGGATTTGAACGGGGGATTCAAGTTGCGCTGGTGCAGCTTGAAAGGATGAATCATTTGCTGCCGAATCATCCGCCGATGGATTGTCGGAATCATCGCCTTCTATATTATTTGAAGCTTCTGAATCTGCTGTGGATTCGCTTTGATTAGAGGGAGGAACTTCTTCAAGCCCATCATTATCCATTAAAAAATAGCTAACCCCCAGCGCAACCAGCAAAATCAGCCCGCCAAGCACAATCATTACCCAATAATTACGGTTAGGCATCTGCAACATCATCCTTTTTCATTGCTAAATCTTGATTTGGGTCTTGGTGTGTGGCGTGTTGCAGCTTTGCAAGTTCAATATGGGCGCGCAATTCTATATCTTCAACCAATTTTACCAATTGCGGGTAATTTCCGTTGGATTTTTCGTAATCCAAATGCGTTTTTAGGGATTCCAAATCAGCCGCTGTGATGGTGCCATTTAGCAAACCCAGCTGCAACCAGCGCATCGCATCCAGCAACCGCCCCGCATGTTCTTTTAGCGCGCGCTGTTCTTCGCTTGCATGATAGGATTCGCTGTTCCCGCCGCCTTCTGTTTCATTATCAAGCGCTTGGATTGCAATGATGCTATCAACCGCATGCGCGCCGCTTGCCCCGCCTGCAAGCCCAGGCATCGCACCAAGCGCATCATTGCCAGAATGTTTGGGGGCAGCATTGATTAAAGCTTCAAACGCGCTGCTCTCAGCGCCAAGATTGGGTCTTGCACTTGCTGCACCGCGCGCTGCGCCGCTTGATTTTCCTGCACGATTAAGATCAGTTCGCTTATTTACTTTCATAATTTAATTCTTATCCCATTTTTTATCAAATAACAAGTATAAGGGAAGCATCATTATAAAAGCGTTTCAACATGATCTGCGATGGCTAGGCTGGCGGTAAGTCCTGGCGATTCAATACCAAAACATTGCACCAGCCCTTGAATGCCATGAATGTTTGCGCCAAGCAATGCAAAATCCGCCCCTTGATCGGTATCATAGATTAATTTCATTGCTGCTATTTGCCTTGAATTCCATTTAATCTTAGGTCTGATGCCCGCATAATCAGCCTGTAATTGATCATCCGCCAAATCAGGATAATAGCGGCGAATAAGGGGGTGAAAATGATTCATGCGCTGACTGTCCACATGGTAAATATCATGTTGGTGTTCCATGTTAATTTCATTATCCAGCCACTCAACATCAGGGCCAAAGCGCGCATTGCCGCCAAGATCAAGCGTATAATGAACCCCAAGCCCGCCCTTTTCAGGCACGGGATAAATCAAATGGCTAAAAGGCGGTTTTCCGTTCAATGAAAAATAATTGCCTTTGGCAAACAAGGATTGCGGGCAGTAAAGCGGATCATAAAAAGGGTGCATTTTTTGCGCGATGGATACGGCATTAAGCCCGCTTGCATTCACAAGATTTGTGCAAGCGATTCGATCGCGCTGGTTTCCATAATTATAATCCAGCGTAAAATAAGGCTTTGCCTTGACCAGATCATATTGAACGCAATCAAGATGGGTTTGAAGTGCGATCATGCCGCCCGCAGCTTCAATCCGATGGATCAAGGCATTGCAATATTCATGGACATCAATGATTCCAGTTGATGGGGAATAAAGCCCCGCCATTGCTTTTAGATTTGGTTCAATCAGCTTTAAATCCGCTTGATCTTGCATGCTTAAATCATCAACGCCATTCTTGGCGGCTTGTGCCATGATATTTTCTAGGATGGGCAGTTCTTGGGGGGTGGTCGCGGCAATGATTTTGCCAATCGCGCGATGATCAATATGGTATTTCGCACAAAAATCATAGAGTTGATGGCGTCCTTGCACGCATAAATTTGCCTTTAGCGATCCTGCTGGATAATAAAGCCCCGCATGAATGACTCCTGAATTTCGGCTGGTGACCCCTTGGGCAGGCAATGAATTTTGTTCAATCACAATGAGGGAATGACCCGCTTCGGCAAGCTTTGCCGCAATTGCAAGCCCAACCACGCCCGCACCAATGATAATTGTGTCAATGTGATCCATTCAGCATGATCTAGCGTAATGATTTGAAAAAATCGGGCAGCAGGTCTTTTGCTTCAAGCTCCATAAAGCCGCCAATGATTTCGGGGCGATGAAGGCAGGTTTTTTGATCAAACCATTTTGCGCCATGATCCACCGCGCCGCCCTTTGGGTCATAATTTGCAAAATAGACACGCTTTAGCCGTGCATGCGAGATTGCCGCCGCGCACATTGCACAAGGTTCAAGCGTTACAAACAAATCAAATTCACTTAAACGCATCGCGCCAAGGCGTTTGCACGCATCCATAATCACCAATAATTCAGCATGAAATAATGCATTATGCCCCGCTTTGGTTAGGTTATGGGCGGCGGCAATTACTTTACCATTGGCATTTGCAATCACCGCGCCAACGGGAATTTCATCATTTGCCGCGCCGCGGCGGGCAAGGGTGATCGCGTGTGACATCAGCTGATGCGGGCTAAGATGCTGGCTGTAACTCATTGAAATGAAATATTTTGAAATGCAGTATCAAAAAACCGTTCTTCCAATTCCACAGGCTCTTGCTCTGGCCAGCTATTCTTTCCCTCTAAATCGCGTAAATATAGGCGCAATCGCCGAATATTGGGATCGCTTGCGGGTAAAATGCCCTGCAAGATGGTTAATGCAGCTTCGTAATAAAGTGCGGATTGCTGCACCTCTTCAATATTTGAGAACATATCGCCGATTAAAATCAATCTTTTTGCACAATGTGCTTGCAGATCAGCGGGCAGCAGTTTTACTTGATCCAGATAATAGGAAGCTTTTGCCGCCGCGCTTGCCGTATCGTTACGCTTTATGGCAATTAAGACTTGCTGCTCAATCGCATGGAAGTAAAAACGATGCAGATCGCTTTCTTTGGCATGCTTGCTGTCATTGACCAGCTGTTCATAATAAGCAAGCGCATTTGCATATTCTTGCTTTTGAACATAAATATCCGCAAGCTGCAGCCGGTTATTCCAGCAATTTTTTAACATTGCATCTGTTTCCAGCTGCGATAATTGATCAAAGACAACGATGCTGCAATTTTTATCCGCTTGCGAGAGTATATTTTGCGCCTCCTCTAAATTGCCTTGATTTTGCAATATGTTTGCAAGCCTGATTTGAACCGTCATTTGAAGCCGATAAATATTATCATTGCCCATCATCACCTTGCGGGAATTCATGGGTTTAACAATCATATAGGCGCGTTGATAATGCTGCTGTGCCTTTGAAGCGGCATTTTCTGCCATATATAAATCACCCAGTGCCATTCTTAGTGCAATGATGATTTTATGCGGGCTAAAGGGGTGATGCTGTGTATGTTGCCAATAATCGCTTGTATCTTGAAGATCATGCCAATTTGCAGGGATATGTTCCAGCGTTTCAGATAAAAGCGCCTTTGCTGCGCGATAGGCTTTGAATTCCATTAAAAACCGACCATAGCGTACCGCATGCATCAAGCGCAGCGGATCATCCATTTCCAGCGTTTGATTAAGGATCGGCATGGCAAGCGCATAAAAATGATATGCGCTGTTGCTTCGATTGGTTAGCGCATGATAATGACCAATATCGGCATAAAGCAATGCTGCCATTTCAACATCACCAGGGGCTTTTCGCAATAAATATTGGGTTTCAAGATAATAAGGCTCTGCCAAATCATAATGGCCATAATCGCGCTCTAAATTAGCCAATAGCTGATAGGTTCGGGCAAGTTGCTTGTCGGAAACATCAGAATTTTCGCGCTGCAATTCAATTATTTTTTGATAAAGCATACGGGTTTCATCCAGCTTGGATTTATCGCCCGCATGATCTGCTATTGTTTTGAAAGATGTTTCAATTCGTGCTAAATGATCCAAAGTGCCAGATTGCGCAAATGCATTTGTGTCATGTAATGTATAAGACAGAAATATAAAAGCGCACATAATGCTTGCGCTTAGCTTGAATCTTGCGCTTAAAAGACGGAAATATCGATAAACAGGATTTAAAGACAATGTCATAATGATGTTCTTTTAAATTAGCATACCTTAAATTTATAAAAAAAAGAAATTTATAAAACAGAAATTTTAAGCTTGCAAAAAACGACTTGCAGATCATTGCACAACCGACTTGGTATAACCGACTGGGCATAAGCTACTGGATCATCTATGTTTTTTTATTTATACCCTAAAAAATAAATCATTGCAATTAAATCATCACAAATATCAACTGTTTAAAGTTTTATGATTACATTCAGCCGCATAAAATTAATTAGAATATTTATTCGCGATGCGATCATTGGCGCGCTAATTGGGCTTGTGGTGCTGATGGCGGGGTTGTTTTTATTGATGTTAAATGGCCCTGTTAATGTTTCTTTTTTAAAGAATTACATTGTCGCGCAAATTGAACAAGAACTGCCTGCGATCAATTTTACCATGAATGAGCTTGATTTTTCATGGAATGGGCGCGATCATCCCTTGACCATACGCGCAACCGAGGTTCGGCTGGTTGAAAAGCATAAATTATTCCAAGCAAATGTGCCCGATTTATTCATTGAATTTAATGCCAAAGACATTTTCTTGGGCAAGTTAAACATCACCGATATTCGCCTGGATAATCCTTGGGTTGAAATCAGCCTTGCAGATCCGATGACCGCGCCTGAAGAGAAGCCTTTAGCGCCTGTGCAAAATACCGCAATCCCAAACCCAATGCTTAATCTTATGGATATTGATCCTGTGCGCGGCAGTATTTTGGATGGCAATTGGATGGTGATGCTAGATGGGCTTTTTAATCAAGCGCAGTTGCAGCAATTGGAGTTTTTAGAATTGCGCAATGCGGTGTTTGAGGTGATTGACCATCAAGGGGTGATGCGCGCCAGCTATGCAGCGGATCGCTTAACATTCGCCAGCGGCACGATGAATAAACGGACGCTATCCTTGGCATTGCGTGAAACCAATTTGCAAGCTTCATCGGCATCTGCTGCGTTAGAACTCACGCTTGAATATGATTCATCCGTCACCCAAAAAGGGGCAAATGCTGCTGAGCTTATGCTTGATTTTAAGGATATTAGCGCATCCACCCTGCAATTACAGCAATTTGCCTTTATCCCCCAATTTGGGCAGGATTTTATTGCAAGCTTTTCGGATCAAACCCGCTTAACAGGCAATATGCGCGCCAGCATTGACCCGCTTGGCATGCCCATTGCTGCTGATTTAGGCATTAAGCTTGATGAAGCTACCCCCTTATTGACTGCCAATTTGGCACTTAATTTCAATCAAGGCATTCAAGCGATTAACGCAAAAGGCATCATTGCAAGCGACGATATTGCCGCATTATCGCCCTTTATGCCTGAATTAATTCTGTCAAAATATGATTTTGCGCTTGCAGGGGATGCGATGATTGAAATTGACTTGATGGTTGCTGCCTTAACCAAAATAGAGCGGTTAAGTGCGCAAATTGCAGCAAATCGGTTGGAAATCACGCCGCAGCCCGCAATTGCGCATTTATTATCTGCCCCGCTTGCGCTTGAACAAGCAAAGCTGGATTTTAATTATGAAAATGGTGAGATGCTGGTGAAACAGGCGCAGTTTTTTCTAGCAGATTTGGCGCATTCGCCCAATCCCTCCCCGCAATTTAGATTATCGGCTACCATTTCAGGGCTTGATCTTGATGCTGCGGCGGGGCTTGCGGCTGCACCCTATAAAATTGATATGTCGGCGCAATTAACCGATTATAAAATGGAATGGTTAAAGGGGCAATGGCCGCAAATTATCTTTCCCATAACCAAAGCATGGGTGACCGAAAATATTAAAATTGGCAGCGTGCCTGCGGCAAATTTATTTGCCAGCCTTGCCTATGACCCTCGCGGTAAGACATTGAAAATTGATACGCTTTCAGGCGATATAGAGGTTCAAAATTCAATCGTGAATTATCTTGATGGGATGCCCGTTGCAAGGGGCGCAAGCGGTAAAATTGAATATGATATGAAGCAATTCTTAATTCATATTGATAAAGCCGATATTGGTGATGTTAAGCTAAATGGCGGCACGATCACTTTTCGCGATTTTGGAAAAACGCCGCGCCTTGACATGATGCTTGAAGCTTCGGGAACGGCGCAAAGCGCGGTGCGGCTGCTAAAATCCAAGCCTTTTCAACTCTATCAAAACATAAAAAACCCGCCTGTGATTGAACAGGGCAAGTTTGACGGCACATTTGCAATAGGGGCGGTGCTTGGCAAAGAAATTGGGGATAATCAGCTTACCCATAAAGCCGATTTTAACTTAACCGATATGGCACTAAGCCTTAATAATGATCAGCTTCCAAACCGCATAATTGCTGACCAAGCAACATTAAACATTGATCAAAATGGATTGGTGCTGGCGGGGGATGCGGTCTATCACAGCAGCATTCCGATTCACAGCAAAATTCATTATGAATATTTTTTTGATCCAGATGCTGCCTATCAAGACAGGCTGCAAGCAGAAGGGCGCATATCACGGGCGCAAATTGAAGCATTAGGGATTGATCCAGCGCGCATTCCCCCCTTATTCACGCAAGGCAATCTTGCTTATAAATTAGAGCGCGGCACCCCCACCATTCCAGAAAAAGGCATTGATTACACCGTTGCTGCCGATTTTACCAATGCCGCACTGGCATTTGATCAGCTGGGTTTTGATAAGCCACTGGATCAAGCTTCAACCCTGAGCTTTCGTGTGAATCAACGCCCCGATCAGCTTGAATTTACCGAAATTCAATATGATGATAATGTTCAAAACCATTTTAGGGGGATGATGGTGCTTGACCCGCAAGCAAACTTCATATCGCGCCAGCTGAAGATGCTTGAACTTCAACAATTAAGGCTGGGGCAGACCGTGCTTGACCGTGTGGATGCAGCGGTTGACGATCAAGCAAGGCTGCGCTTTACACTAAATGGTGATCATTTGCATTATCAAGCCGCAGACCCAAAGGCAAAGCCAGCGGATCAAGCTGCGGATGCGGATCAAGCCAGCGCTTTACACATGGGGTTTTTTGATGAATTTGAAGTGGTTAATGGGGAAATAACCGTTAAATCCCTAGGGCTTGCAGGGCTGGGCAGCTTGCCAAATATAAGCGCGCAATTTGATTATCGCAAAGGTGAATTTGAACAGCTGGAACTTAGCGCAAGCAACAATCAGGGTCAAAATCAAGCCCCACTATTCTCACTGGTGCTTGATCGTGCAATCCTTGATGCTGTCACCTTAAAAAATGGAGATGTAATCCGCCGTGCCGATCAAGCCCGCGCACTGCACATAACAGGGGAAAGCCTTGATTTGCTTGCCAAACAATTCGCGCTGGATGAAAAATTTGGCGGGAATGATTTTTCACTTGAAGCGATAGAACAAGCAATAGAAGCAGATCAAGCATCAGTCTTTAGAGGGAATGTGGCAATTGATTCATTCTCGATCAAAAATATGCCCGCAATGACCAAATTGCTGCAAGCCCTATCGTTGACGGGAATTTTGCAAGCTTTTAGCACCCAAGGCTTGGAATTTGCCAATCTAAGCAGTGATTTTACCTTTAAAGACAATCAAATTAGCAATATTGATGCCTTGGCAGATGGATTTTCAATGGGCATCACCGCAACGGGCGGGATTGATCTTGGTCAATCAACGATGGCACTTGAAGGGGTGGTGATCCCCGCCAACACTTTGAATAAAGTCATTCCAAGAATCCCGCTTCTGCGTGAAATTTTAACGGGTGTAAAGCGCGAAGGGGTATTTGCCACCCGCTATAAAATGATGGGCGCGCTTGAAGACCCTGTCATTAGCAGCAGCGCATTTTCAACCCTAACCCCAGGATTTTTAAGAGATATTTTTGGGGTATTTTATGATGCTGTAACCCTGCCACAAGCAAGCGTTCCAACAGATGCTAATCCAACAGATACTAATCCAACAGATGTGATTTCAAGGGACGGCGCGCAAGCAGACACGACCCCGACAAATTCCGCCCTGCCAGATTCCGCCCCGCAAGCCGCATCTCCCTTGCAGAATTAAGTAAAATAGGCAAATAAGCCCTTGGAAATAAACTTATGCCGCTAGGTAGGGATTGATATTTTGAATGGCGCGACCTTGCTGGCGGCGCGCTTCCATTAAATCATAGAGATTCTGTAAATTCAGCCAATACCCCTCGGATAACCCAAAGAATTTCGCCAAGCGAATATCTGTATCTGCGCTTATGCCGCGCCTTGCGCGCACAATATTGTTAATGCGATTGGCTGGTACATCAATGGCTTTCGCCAAAGCAGCTTGTGATAAGCCAAAAGGTTTAAGGAATTCTTCATATAAGATCATTCCTGGATGCGGGTTATCAAGATTTTGCGTCATTATTCGGCCCTTTTAATGATAATCAGTAATTTCAACCTGTTCAGCATTACCCGTTTCATCGTTCCACAAAAAGCATATGCGCCATTGATCATTAATGCGAATGCTTAATCTTCCTTTGCGGTTACCCAAAAGCTTTTCTAAATGATTGCTTGGGGGAATCTTTAAATCATTAATGGTTCGCCCAGAATCCAGCATCCTTAATTTTTGCAAAGCTCTATTTTGAATGTTTGGCGGGAATTGCTTGACGCGCTGCCCTTGCCAGAGTTTCTGACTGTGTTTGCACGCAACTGACTGTGTTTGCACGCAAAGGATTTTATCATTTATGTTCAAAATTCCTTAAATTTCATCATGCTCCAGAATATTCTTGGTGTGATCTTAAGTTCGAATTATCATTTGGTATATACAGCATAAAGGCGTTGCCGTCAAGATTTTGCTGGGGAAAATGGGGGATTTGCTGTTACTGGCGGGGGTGAAAATAAATACATTTCTGCAATTTTCTTTGCTTGGTTATATTATGCCTTGAAGCGATTATCAATATGGGTTAAATTACAGACCAAATTCATTGATATTTACCTAAATTTATTTAAGAAATAGGAGACAAGCTGATGGCGGTCAAAGTGGCGATTAATGGTTTTGGACGAATTGGCAGATTGGTGCTGCGGGCGGCGATTGAATCTGGTCGGGATGATATTGAATTTGTTGCCATTAATGATCTTGGCTCAACCGAAGCCAATGCGCATTTGCTTAAATATGATTCTGTGCATGGCATTTTGCCATTTGATGTCACCCATGATGATCATTCCATCACGGTAAGGGGAAAAAAGATCAAGGTAACTTCTGTGCGTGATCCTGCTGAACTTCCTTGGGCAGAGCTTGGGGTTGATATTGCGCTTGAATGCACGGGGATTTTTGCAGATAAAGAAAAAGCAGCCTTGCATTTAAAAGCGGGCGCAAAGCGGGTGCTGGTTTCAGCGCCGGCTAAAGACGCAGATTTAACCATGGTTTACGGGGTTAATCATCAAAAATTAACCGCAGATCATTTGGTTGTATCCAATGGGTCTTGCACAACAAATTGCTTGGCACCTGTGGCAATGGTTTTAAATGAAACGGTTGGGCTTGAATGCGGATTTATGACCACGGTTCACTCTTTTACAGGCGATCAGCGCACGGTTGATACGCTGCATTCCGATCCACGGCGTGCACGGGCAGCATCAATGGCAATGATCCCAACCTCAACGGGTGCAGCAAAGGCGCTGGGTCTGGTTTTGCCTGAATTAAATGGCAAGCTGGACGGCACATCGGTTCGCGTGCCAACCCCAAATGTATCGATGATTGACCTAACTTTTACGGCGGGGCGCGATACCAACATCGAAGAAATTAACAATGCAATGATCAAGGCTGCGGGTTCAGATGCGCTTAAAAACATCTTAACCACCAATGATAAGCCGCTGGTTTCAATTGATTTTAATCATAATCCTGCAAGTTCATGCTTTGATTTAACCCAAACCCAAGTGGTGCAAGGGCGTTTTGTAAGGGTATTATCATGGTATGATAATGAATGGGGCTTTTCCAATCGCATGTCAGATAGCGCGGTATTGATGGGCAAGCTTTAATCCAAGAATTCTGCCCGCTTATCCAAGCATTCTTATTGCGATAAGGCAATGCTGGGGTAAGCGGGTTTTTTCTTGCATTTTAGATAGCGTTATATTTTTGAAGTCTCAGCACATCATGGTCATTCTGGCGGGGATCGCCGCCAGCTTCATTGCGCTTGGCATTGGTCGTTTTGCTTATACGGCGTTAATGCCCGCTTTAATCCAGCATCATTGGTTTACCCCCTATCAAGCAAGCCTGCTTGGGGCTGGCAATTTAGCAGGTTATTTGATCGGCGCGATCAGTGCCAATTTTATTGCGCAGCGGCTGGGCGGCGGCATGGTTTTGCGCGCTTCAATGCTGATATGCGCATTAAGTTTTATCCTTAGCGCCCATCCAATTCTGCCCTTTTTATGGGTATTATCGCTCAGAATAATTGCAGGCATAACAGGCGGATGGATCATTGTTGTGGTGTCCCCCTTATTGGTCAAGCAATTTCCGCTTTCACGGCAAGGCGCGGTCACGGGCTATATTTTTTCAGGGATCGGCATTGGCGTTTTTGCTGCTGGCACTTTATTTCCCCATTTGCTTGAATTTGGGGTTGCGGTCACTTGGTTGGGGCTTGGCGGCATGGGGGCAGTTTTATCGCTGATCTTTTGGCTGCCGTTAAAGCGGCTTGGCGCGGCGGATATCCCGCAAGAAGTGAACGCAACATCATCGCCCCACATCGCTGCTGAAACGCTTTCAAAAACGCATTTAATCGCTAAGCGGGGATTAGTGCTGTTGATGATTTTTTATGGGCTGGACGCGCTTGGTTATGTTCCGCATTCTTTATTTTGGGTGGATTATCTGGTGCGCGAATTGGATTACAGCTTTGCCGAAGGCGGCAGATTTTGGGCATTATTCGGGCTTGGGGCGGCGATTGGTCCTTTATGTGCGGGCTATGCAGGTGATTTTTTTGGCTTTAAAAAATGCTTGATGGCAGCGGCGTTATTGAAAGCAAGCGCGGTATTGACCCCCGTTTTGATCCATCATGGGCTTGCGCTTGGTTTTTCATCCTTTATGGTCGGCGCGCTAACCCCTGGCATGGTGACGCTTGTATCTGCTTATAGCCGCCAAATGGCAGGGGCTGATGGGCATAGGAAAGCATGGGGGCGCATGACTTTTTCCTTTGCTTTTGCCCAAGCCATTGGCGGGGTTGCGATGGCAAATATTGCGCCCTTTATTGGCGTTTACGCCCCCTTATTTTTAATTGGCAGCGCATCCTTGATGCTTGGCTTTTTTGTGCTATTGCTGATTAAACCCCAAGCTGATTAAACCCCAATGTGAACCAATATGGCGGGGTTAGCGTAAAACCAACTAGCGGTATGTAAGCATCAAGAAAAACATAATATCAATTTCTTATTCGCCGTAAGGGATCCAGATATTTTTAATTTGGCTTGCATGGCGCAGGAATTTTTTGCCCTGCGCTTCTTTATGATCCAACCAGTTAATGCTGTCTTGATCATAAAGCCATGTGGGTTTTAAATTGCTGGCAGAATGGGTTTCAATCTGGGCGCGGGCGGCTTGGTCTGTAAAGCCCCAAACCGCATTTACGGCATGATGTTCGGCAAGCGTTTTGATTAAATCTTGATGCGCGCCCGTCACAATATTTACAACGCCCGCTGGTATATCCGAAGTTTCCAAGATTTGATAAAATTCAGTCGCAAATAGGGGGCAAGCTTCAGCGGGCAAAATAACCACCCGATTGCCAAGCGCGATTGCAGGCAGCATCAAAGATAAAAAGCCCAGAAAAGGCGATTTTTCAGGGCAAATTAGCCCCATCACCCCAAATGGTTCATTCATTGCCAAAGTAACATGGCGCGATAATGTGTTATGAACGCGCCCATCATATTTATCCGCCTGCGCTGCATAATAGAAAATGCGCGCAAGCGCAAGGTCCATTTCGGCAATGGCTGATTTTTCATCCAATCCGCATAAATCAATCAGCCTTTGTTTAAATTCAGCGTAACGCTGATTTAAATTCTCCGCCATAAAATACAGAATTTGCGCGCGAAGATGACCGTTTATTTTGCTCCAATTTGTGGCTTTACTGGCGGCTTCCACGGCGTTTCTAATGTCTTTGCGATTGCCAAGCCCCGCCAGCGCATAAGGCTGCTGCTTATGATCATAGATATGATGGCTATAGCCAGAATCAGGGCGCACCTGTTTCCCGCCAATATAAAGCTTTGCGGTATAATCAATCCTATTGGATATTGCGCCCGCCGCGCCCGCTATAATATTGGGCTTAAATTCTGTTTGCGGGGAGGGTGTTTTTTTATGATCTGATGGGGGATCAAAGCTTAAATATTCATAAAGCCCCTCGCGTCCGCCCTCGCGTCCAAAGCCGCTTTCTTTATAACCGCCAAAACCTGCGGCAGCATCAAACATATTGGTTGCATTGACCCATACCACCCCCGCTTCCACCTGCGCCGCCATATCCAATGCCAAATTAATATTTTCAGACCAAATCGACGCAGACAAGCCATAGCGGCTGTTATTGGCAAGCATGACCGCTTCATCAGGGGTGCGAAACCGCATCACCCCAAGCACGGGGCCAAAGATTTCCTCTTGCATGATCAAATCGCTGGGCGCAAGCTGGGTAAAGTAAGCTGGCGCAAAAAAGCATCCTTCTGCTGGAAGATCACCCTTTGCTTGATGCAGCATGCCGCCTGCATCCTGCCCTTGCTTCACCAAGCGTTTAACCCTTTCAAGCTGAACAGGATGAACCAGCGCGCCAATATCGGTGGATTTATCCAAAGGATCGCCAACCCGCAATTTATCCATTCTTGCCTTTAACTTGCGTTCAAAGCGATCGGCAATGCTTTCTTGCAAGAACAAGCGCGATCCTGCGCAGCATACCTCTCCTTGATTGAACCAAATCGCATCTACGACCCCTTCAACCGCGCTGTCAATATCGGCATCATCAAACACGATAAAGGGCGATTTTCCACCAAGTTCAAGGCTTAATTTCTTGCCACTGCCAGCGGTTTGTTTGCGGATAAGCCGCCCAATTTCGGTTGATCCTGTAAAGGCAATTTTATCAATGTCTGGATGATTGACGATATGGCTTCCTGTCTCGCCATCGCCATTTACAATATTCACCACCCCTGCGGGCAAGCCAATTTCAGCGCAAATTTGCGCAAACACATAGGCGGTAAGCGGCGTATATTCCGCAGGCTTCAATATCACACAATTTCCCGCAGCCAAGGCAGGGGCAATTTTCCATGCCAGCATCAATAATGGAAAATTCCACGGGATGATCTGCCCGCATATCCCAACGGGGCGCGCCTGTTCAAATTCGCTTTCCAGCATCGAAGCCCAGCCCGCATGATGGTAAAAATGACGGATTGCTAAGGGGATGTCCTTATCGCGCGACTCGCGGATTGGCTTTCCATTATTGATGGTTTCAAGCACCGCCAAAAACCGCGCTTGCTTTTGTAAATTGCGCGCAATCGCATAAAGATATTTTGACCGCTCAAACCCAGACAAAGCTTGCCATGCTGGCAGCGCCTTGCGTGCAGCCCTTACCGCTTTATCCACCATGTTGCTGGATGCTCTGCCAATATGGGCGATTGCTTCATTGGTCGCAGGATTAAGGACGGTTAATAAGGCTTCATTTGTTGGCGCGATAAATGCCCCATCAATATAATGTCCAAACAGATTTTCATGTTCATCAAGCCAGTTTTCAACATGGGTTTTATCTTCGGGCGCGGCGCTATATTCCATCTTTTCCATCAATGCCTCAATGTCTATGTTGCTATTTATATTGCTCATTTATTTTGTTCCTTGCTTGTGGGCTTGAGAATATAGCAGTTAGGCAATCGCGTGATGATCATAGCTTGCATAATGCCCGCTTACAAAATGTTCAATTTGCCGTTCAATATCTGCAAGCATAGAGCTTGCACCCAGCCTGAACAGATCGGGGGTAAGCCAATCATTCCCTAATTCTTCTTTGATTAAGACAAGCCAGTTTAGCGCATCCTTTGCAGTCTTCAGCCCGCCCGCTGGCTTTAACCCAACCTTATAGCCTGTATGATCACAATAATCACGCAATGCGCGGATCATAATAAGCCCAACAGGCAGCGTTGCATTCACAGATTCCTTACCCGTGGAGGTTTTGATAAAATCACTGCCCGCCATCATTGCAACCATTGATGCCTTATAGACATTGCGCAGCGTTTTTAATTCCCCCGTTGCCAGAATTGCTTTTAAATGGGCCTCTGCGCATGCTGCGCGCATTTGTTTGATTTCATCATAAAGCGCGTTCCAATTTCCTTGCAGCACATGGGCGCGGCTGATGACAATATCAATCTCGCTTGCGCCTTGTTCAACGGCATAGCGAATTTCTTGCAGCCGTAAATCAAGCGGCATTAGCCCCGCTGGAAAGCCCGTTGCAACAGATGCCACGGGAATATCCGTGCCGATTAATGCCTGTTTTGCAGCAGCAACCATGGTTGGATAAACGCAGACCGCCCCCACTTGCAATGGCTGGGTTAGCCCAAGCGCCTTTACCAAATCATCGCGCAGCGGATTGCGTGCTTTTGCTGCCAAACGCTGCACCCTTGATTCGGTGTCATCGCCTGAAAGCGTGGTTAAATCAATCATCTGAATGGATTTTAGCAACCAAGCCGCTTGCTGCGCTTTTTTAACCGAACGGCTTGCGGTTAGGCTTGTTGCGCGCCGTTCAATCGCGCTTAAATTCACCGCCGCATGCTCAAAATAGGAAATATCCAAATCAATTCCAGGGTTTAGAATGGGATTTGGTATATTTGCCGCCATCATATTCTTATCCATCATTCTTTATCCTATTTTAATGCTATATCTCTAGAGCGATTCCAAAAATGAAGCGCGTCCAACCTTGCTGTAATGAATGAATTCTCATCATAGTTTAGCGGGCTATCCATATCGGCGATGAGAAAATAAATGCCTCCAATTACAAATGATGTAATTCCTGTTGAAATAAGACCAACTAAACCGGGTATTGTTACAATTAAAATCAAACAATATGTAAGTGTAGCATATTTTAAAAACGCGTCATAAGCAGGCGGAGTTTTGGTGGTCGCCCTATGGATAAGGAATGCAATATCGCGATGAAACCCAGCAGAATTTGGCCCCTTTATTCCAATTTCTTCTAGCAACGCTTCAAGCCTATCGGTTTCGGCTCTTATCTTATCCGCCGCTATTATTTTTTGATCATAAGGCAATTTCAAAAAAGCTTCAAGATCGTTGCCCCATTTTGCTAGATCGGATTGAACGCCCTTAACAAACCACATATCGCGCATTGCCCCAACGATCTTGCATATCGCATCTTCTAATGCGTATAAACGCCCATTTACAGCTGACAATTTGCTGCCCAACAGGATTGCGATTGAAAAACCAGAAACGCCTATTAAAATATTTATGCTTGAATCAACATTCCACCAAGCGTTCTGTTCTAAAACTAGAATAGCACATTTCAGCAAAAGCGCCATGGTAACATACGGCAATGTTTCACCAATAATTCCATTAAGCTTGTTTGCAAATGATGTGATTTTAAGTAGCCTGACCAATCGTGCTAACTTAAATATCCGAAACCAAGCGACATTAAAACCACTTCCAAGAAAAATTTCAAGCAAAGCGGGTGCTATGGATAAAAAATCAACGATACCATTGAAGCTGAATAAATATTTGGCGCGCCGCGCTGAAAATAATATTCTTGCGATAAACTCCAATGAGAATATGGTGATGATGATTATGTCTGATCGAGCAATCCAATGTTGATAATCTTTGATCAAGTGCGAATATAACCCCTGTGCAACCCATATAAAGAGTGAGGATAGCACAAGAAAAACACCGATCCATGAATAAAACTTTGAATCAAGAAAATCTATGATTTGTTTGCTGGTTAACAAGGCACACCTTTTATATTTTAATCTGGTTGCGTTTTAATAAAGACTGCCTGCTTTAATCATGCTTTTGTAAAAATCACGGACAACATCTGCGGGGCGAAAACGCCCATCTTTCAACGCCTTAATGCCCGCTTCAATCATTGCATCATCGGCTGCGGCGGGCATGATGACCAGCCCTTCTTTTTCAAGCACTTTTAACACGGCTTGGGCCTGTTTTGTGTAATTCTCATTAAAAAAATTCGTGTCCGCTTTGTTGATGGCTTGTGCAATTTTTAAAGTAAGCGCATCCTTGCCTGCTGCTTGATCTTTAAATTTTACAGGGCTTGGCAAATCGGCAAGCGATTGATTTTGGGGCGTGTTGTTTGAAGGGTTATTCATTTTAACATGATTATTTTAAGGGTTTCATTCCATTTTAACGGGCGGCCCAAGCAAATAGCCTTGCGCAAAATTAACATCATATTCGCTTAATTCTTTAAGCGCAATTTCGCTTTCAACCCGTTCGGCGATGATCGCTAGCCCTTGATTTTGCCATTGTTTAACGGCTTGATTTGCATCATCGCGGCTTTGATATGAATTATCCAGATAAACCATCAGGGTTGGTGCGCGCAATTTGATAAAATCAAACCCAAGGCGCAGCGCAAGATCAATGCCATGTTCTGCGTGAAAAACCTGATCCATTGACAGGCGAAAGCCGACTTGTTTTAAATTTTTAATCGATTGCAACAGCGCAACGCCGCCTTGTTCAATGTCGGTTTGCGATATTTCAATAATTAATTTGGCGGTAACGCTTGGATTGGCTTCCAGCTGCGATAAAAAGGCTTTGAAAAAAACAGGATTGCCAATCGTATGTGCGGATATATTACAAAAATAGCTGTTATTTTCTTGGCGATTAACGATTTTGGTTAAATATTCAAGCAGAAAATAAAGCGATAATTGATCAATGGTTGGCATCAGCCCTTGGCTAACCGCAACCGCCAAGAAGCGTTCAGGGCCAATTTCCATGCCATCTTCATCATATAATCTTGTAAAGCATTCTTGGAACAGGATATGTCTGCCAGGCAGGCTGGCAACGGGCTGCAACAATATGCTGATGCGTTTTTGGGTGATTGAATCGTTGATTTTTGTTAATAATTCCTCTTCGCTCAAGGATTTAGAAAGGCGCGGCGTGGCTGGCTTCACGCGTTCAGCGGGCTGGGTCATTTCAGCTTGAGCGTTTTTAAAACGCGGCGGGTCATTTTTAAAAGTTTCAGCGTGACGCGGCGTGGTTTTCTCAGCCGATTTGCGTGCAGACTTGCCGCTATAAAGCTGGGTAACCAAGGAGCGCAATGTTTTAATATCTGATTCTTCTGCGGCGGCTTCTGCGGCTGTTGCCGCCTGTGCTGCGACTTCATCTACATCGTCAAATGCGTTTTGATCATAAAGTGGCTGGGGGCGCAAATTTGGCACAGCATCATTATGCTCATCATTATGTTCGTCAAACGCGCGATCTGCTCGCGGGGGAGTAATAGCGCGATCTGCTCGCGGGGAATTAGCATCGCGATCTGCTCGTGGATTATCAAACGCGCGATCTGCTCGTGGATTATCAAACGCGCGATCTGCTCGCGGGGAATTAACATTTTGATCTGCGCGCGGGGGAGAACGGTAGTGCGCCGCTCGGGGGGAATGAGTAGCGCTAGGTGGTCGCGGTATAATAAAAAAACGAC